>CALVUC010000010.1 GCA_944363395.1 uncultured Clostridia bacterium
GAGGAGGCGGCGCAGCGCGGAGTGGGAAAGAACCGAACCTTTTCCCGCCGACGAAGCTCTCGACCGAAGGGAGAGATTGACGGCACCAAAACCCCGCAGGAGCCTCCGCTCCTGCGGGGTTTTGACGTCCGTAAGATCGGAATGGAAAATTCCTTCGATTGCGCGCGAGGAGGCGGCGCAGCGCGGAGCGGGAAAGAGCCGAACCTTTTCCCGCCGACGAAGCTCTCGACCGAAGGGAGAGATCGACGGCACCAAAACCCCGCAGGAGCCTTCGCTCCTGCGGGGTTTTGACGTCCGTAAGATCGGAATGGAAAATTCCTTCGATTGCGTGCGAGGAGGCGGCATTGGTTTCGGGACTGTCCGCGCCGCCGCATCCTTTCATTTGAGCCCGTTTTCCGCAGCCTGCCCGAAAGGACGCAGGCGGGAGGCTCATTCTCACATAAGCGCCCGAAGATGCGGCAGGGTAGCTTTGTAAAAATCACATGGTGTGCGGCATTTTGTCCGGGGTTCTATACCGCCAAGCAGCCTTTCTGAGAGCGGCGCGCATAATTTGTGAGCAATGCATACAAAATGTGTGAGAAACAATTTTATTTATTTTCAAGTAAAATGTTTCAGCAAAATGTTGACAAAACGCAAATCTCTGCTATAATATGGGCGAGACCGATGGGGCGGGACCCCGAATTTGCACAGATCGGCCGAGGGTGACTGACCCGTCCGCAGCTGCGGCGAAACAGACAAGGAGATGCATGGTACATTACACGTTGGATGCAAAGAAGAAGGGTGTAGACATTTCCAAAGAGCTCTACGGGATCTTTTTCGAGGACATCAACCAGTCCGCAGACGGCGGTCTGAACGCGGAGATGGTCATCAACAATTCGTTTGAATTCGCATATTTCAATTATGACGATTTCAACTGCGAAAGCCCCGTCGAAGCGCGCAGCGCAAACGGCTTCTATTGGGATATCTACGGCGCGGGTCCCAGATATATCGCGGACCGCGGCGGCATGAACCCCAACAACACGCACTACCTCGTTCTCAATGTGGGCGGGATCTACCATCTTGAAAATCCCGGCTATTATACGAACGGCGGGTATGACATCTATGGTATGCCCGTCTATAATAAGGAGACCTATCACTTCTCCATGTGGGTCAAGCGTATGGGCTTCAAGGGCGTCGCCAAGGTGTATATCCGCGGCGCGCACGGCCGCCATACCACGATCGGCGAGATCGCCATTCCCGAGGGCGAAGAGGGGGACTGGATCAAGGTCTCTACGTCTGTCGTTGCCGAAAAGGACACGATGGGCCGTCTTTGCATCGTCCTCGAGGGCAACGGCACGATCGGTATCGACTATGTTTCGCTGCTCCCCGCAACGACGTGGGGCGATCCCGATAAGTACCGCAACGGCAAGCTCTCGCCCCGTCTCGTGCAGGCGCTGAAGGACTGCCATCCCTCCTTCATCCGTTTCCCCGGCGGCTGCGTCGTCGAGGGCGACGTCTCCTTCGACTATCAGTATAAGTGGCGCAACACGGTGGGACCTCTGGAACAGAGAAAGCAGATCCCCAACGTCTGGCGCTATCTCCAGTCGTACGGCATCGGTTTCTATGAATATTTCTGCCTGTGCGAAGATCTCGGCGCGACGCCTCTGCCCGTGCTCCACTGCGGTCTGCTCTGCCAGATCCGTATGGGTGAGCAGCGCAAGACGGGCTACCAGCGCATCATGCCCGGTACGCCCGCGTTCAAGACGGAGGTCATCGACAACGTCGCCGAGCTCATCTACTTCGCAAAGGGCGATGTTGCTTCGACCGACCCGAGAGAGGCGTATTGGGCAAAGGTGCGTTCCGATATGGGGCACCCCGCTCCCTTCGATCTGAAATACGTCGGCATCGGCAACGAGAACTGGGGCTACGAGTACTTCGATAACTTCGCGTCCTGCCTGCTCGGCGTGCGTCAGTACCGCTACAAGGGCAGAATGACCGATCTTCTGAAATTGTTCGACATCACCGTCGTCACGTCGGCAGGCGTCGATATCCGTCCGCAGGACAGCAACGAGAGCTGGAAGGTCATCAACGAGAAGTACCGCGACATGATCGTGGACGAGCACGTCTACAATTCCTACCAGTGGTTCATCGACAACACCAAGCGCTATGACTGCTATGACAGGACGGGTGCAAAGGTGTTTATGGGCGAGTACTCCATGCACACGATGTCGGACGGCAGAGGCCGCCTGAACGGCGACAACAACCTGCGTTCCGCTCTTGCGGAAGCCGCATTCCTCACGGGCTGCGAGCGCAACTCCGATGTCGTCAGGATGACCTGCTACGCGCCTCTGTTCGCATCCACGCTCAACTATCGCTGGACGCCCAACATGATCTGGTTCAACGCGCGCGAGGTCATGCTCACGCCCAACTACTACGTCCAGCAGATGTTTGCCGCCAACGTCGGCAGTTACACCCTGAAGGACGTCGGCGAGGTCAACGACGACAATGCGGGAGGGCTGCTCTTCGGCGGTCACCGCACGGCAAGCGCCGTCAAGACGGTCACCGTCCGCGATCTCAAGTCGGGCAAGGAGCTCTATCATCACGACTTCAAGGACGGCATGGGGGGCTGGAAGGTCTATCCCAACTGCCGCGGCGGTCATATTGAAAACGGCGAACTCATCGTCGAGGAGAGCGACGCGTTCAACGGCTTCTACTACGACGACGAAAAGTTCACCGACTGCGAAGTACTGATCGACTTCCGCAGGCTGTACGGCGAACAGTCCTTCATCGCAGGCGTCGGCGTCGCCGACGTGCGCGACGCGGGGACCATCGACTGCGCGGGCTTCTCCATCTGCTGTCAGTACGGCAAGAACCACAAGGGCTACGACGTTTCCTTCGACAAGCGCGTCGACTTCATGCGCACCGTCTGCGAAATGATGGGCAAGGACAAATTCCTCGGGTACAGCCCGGAAGGCAACACCATCAAGCTCGAGTATACGCACAAGACCTTCACCGCCTATATCCTGAAGGACGGCGAGTGGCATCAGGTGCTCTTCAAGAACATCTGGAAGGTCAACGAGCGCATTTTCCAGTCGGCTACGGTGGGCGACGACGGCAAGATCTATCTGAAAGTCGTCAACGTTTCGGGCAGGGACGAGGAGATGGAGGCGGATCTCGTCGGCTTCGGCGACAGGACGAACGCGCACGTCACGACGCTTTGGCACGAGGACGTCACCGCCATCAATGAGATCGGCGTCCGCTACGGCAAGCAGCACAATATCGAGCCCGTCGAAAGCGACATTGCCATCGAAGGCAACGTCCTCAGAGCGACGGTCAAAAATAACAGCGTCTCGGTATTTGTCATCGAGTGACAAGAAATTTGACGGCTCCCCGCGGGGAGCCGTTTTTTCATGCCCGCGATTTGCGCGGGCTTTCATATTTGCAGGTCTTGTCCCATATCATATACCATGCTTGAATTTCTTCCGCCGCGCATCGGCGAAGCCGTGCGGCATCTCGATCTTGGCTCGCTGTACGAACTCCGCATCCGTGCGGAGAAGCCGCTTGCCGCGAACATCGGCGGCGTCTATTGCTGGCTTGCGAGGAACGGTCCGTGCGAACGCGCGGAACACGCCATCGTCCCGACGGGGCAGGAGGTGGAGGACGCCGTCTTTGCGGCGAGCGGGTATTCCGTGTACTCCGTTGCCGATCAGCTCCGACAGGGCTTTCTGACGGGCGCGTGCGGCGAGCGGATCGGCGTATGCGGGACGTTCGTCTACGAAGGGGGGAGCGTGCTCTCCGTCCGTGCGGTGACGTCGCTGTGCGTGCGCATCCCGCATACCGTGGAGGGCTGTGCGGAGGCGATCTATGCCCGCTGCCTTTCCGATAAACTGCGCTCCGTCCTCATCCTCTCGCCGCCGGGCGAGGGAAAGACGACCATGCTGCGCGACCTTGCGCGCCTCGTGTCCGTGCGCCGCTCACTCAACATTCTCGTCAGCGACGAGAGAGGGGAGCTTTCGGCGGGGGATCTCGGCAGGACGGCGGACGTCATCCGTCATGCGGACAAACTGACGGCGTTTACGGCGGGCATCCGTGCGATGCGCCCCGATCTCATCGTCACGGACGAACTGCTGCCCGAGGACTATGCGGCGGTGCGCAGGGCGATGGAGGGCGGGGTCTGCGTGTTTGCGTCGGCGCACCTGAAGCGGGTGTGCGACGTGCCGCAAAAATTGTTTGAGCGGTACGTCCTTCTCGACGGGGTCGGGCGGGTCGGCGCGGTGTGCGGGGCGGACGGCAATGCTCTGGCTTAAAGTCGCCCTCGCCCTGTGCGTGATCGCCTTCGGCACCTTTCTCGGGTATGCCGCCGCGGGGAAATACCGCAGCCGCGCGCAGTTCTTTGTGCAGCTTCACGACTTTAACGAGCGCTATCTCTCCGAACTCGGTTACGCGCGCAAGCCTCTGGGCGAGCTGCTGCGCTCCTTTGACGCAAGGGGAGATTTCAAAAAAATGCTCGATGCGTTTGCTGTCGAGCGTCGGACGGAAGTCAAATTTTCCTATCTCACGGCGGAGGAGCGGGAGAATTGCAGGAACTACCTTTCCCAACTCGGACGGGGGGACGCCCGATCCCAGCGCGATGCGTTCGGCGCGCGGCGGGCGGAACTCGGCGAGAAAAAGAAGGTCTGCGCCGGGCAAGCAAAGGAGAAGGGGGCGCTCTATACCAAGCTCGGTCTGATGGCGGGGCTTGCCTTTGTCATTCTCATTGTCTGATGGATATTTCGATCATTTTCAAACTTGCGGCGGTCGGCATCATCGTGACCATCGTCTGCCAGGTGCTCAAAAAATCGGACAGGGACGACATCTCCACCGTTGTCTCCATTGTTGGGCTCGTCATTGCGCTCACCATCGCCGTTACGATGATCGGCGATCTGTTTGAGACGGTGCGCGAGATCTTCGGCGTGTTATGACCGTCTTTCAGCTCGTCGGGATCGCCTTTGCGACCGCGGTCGCCGCCATCCTCGTCAAAGCGACAAAGCCCGAACTCGCGCTCGCGATCACGGTGGCGGGCGGCGTCATCCTTGTATTGTTCGGGCTGGAACTCTTCCGCGGCAGCGTGGGGATCTTTGCCGAGATCGCCGAGACGACGGGGCTGAGCGCCGCGATCGTCAAAACGCTGTTAAAGATGGTCGGCATCGGCTATATCGTCGAATTCAGCGCGGGGATCCTGCGCGATTTCGGGCAGGACGCTCTGTCGGACAAGCTCGTATTTTGCGGGAAGATCGTCATTCTCGTGCTCTCCGTTCCCATTCTGGAGAGCGTATTGGAACTTCTGAACGACTTGCTGAGGCTCATTGCATGAAACGCTCACGCCTGAAACGCACCAAACGCGTCCGCTGCCTTCTCATTTTTGCGGCGCTCCTGCTGCTTGCCGCCTGCGTCCTGTGCGGCGCTTCGCCCGTGGCGGCAGCGGCGTTCACTGCGGAGGAAGAGGAGGCGATCGCAGAACTCCGCGCAAAAGCGGAGGAACTGCTGAAGGCGCTCGATACGCAGGAGCTGGAGGCGTACCTAAAGACGCTGCCGGACTTTGAAAAGACGCAGCTCAAAGAAGTGCTCGCGCGCCTCGTGACGGGGGACTTCGCGCTCGACTATTCCTCGCTGCTCTCCTCCGTCCTTGCGCTCGTGTGGGAAGAGGGGAAGGTCATGCTGCCCGCGCTCGCGGTCATCATAGCGGTCACGCTGCTGTGCGGGGTGCTCACTTCGGAAAAGAGCGGCGTTTTGCACGATTCGATGGCGGGCGTCATCCGCTTTGCTGCATACGTCTCCGTCGGCGCGGCGCTGCTCTCCGTGCTCATCTCCGTCCTGCAGGCGGGCTTTTCCGCCATGCAGGAAATGCAGCGGCAGATGGAACTTGTCTATCCGCTGCTCCTGACGCTGATGGCGGCGAGCGGCGGCGCGGTCTCTGCGGGGATATTCCGTCCCGCGGTCGCCTTTCTTTCGGGCGCGGTGTGCGAGATGTTCACTTCCGTCGTCCTGCCGACATCGGTCGCCGTCATCGTCCTCGCGTTCGCGGGCAATCTCTCGGACGACGTCAAGACGGCAAAACTCGGCGATTTTTTCAAGAGCGTCAACAAGTGGATTATCGGGCTTGCGCTCGGCATCCTCGGGATCTTCCTCACCGTGCAGGGCATTGCCGCGGCGCAGTACGACGGCATATCCCTGCGTGCGGCAAAGTACCTTGTCTCCGGTTCCGTTCCCATCGTGGGCGGCTTTCTTTCCGGAGGGGCGGAGCTCGTGCTTGCGGGCAGCGCGCTCATCAAGAATGCGCTCGGATGCTTTGCCGTCTTTCTTTTGTTCGGCGCCATCCTGCGCCCCGTATTGCTCTTTGCCGCTTTCCAGCTCTTCCTCAGGCTGTGCGCCGCCGTTGCGGAGCCCGTCGGCGGGCGCATCTCCGCCTTTTTGTCCCGCCTTGCTTCCGACTGCGGATTCTTTGTCGCGGGGCTGCTGTGCATCGCCTTTCTCTATTTTCTGACGCTCGTGCTGCTCGTCTGCTCGGCGGGGGTGATCGTATGAAGGCATATATCCTCTCCGTTGTCGGCGCGGTGCTGCTCTCTGCCGTGATCGCCGTCATCGCGCCCTCCGGCAAGACGGGAAAATTTCTGCGCGGCGCAACGCGGCTCGTAACGCTCTTTGTCCTGCTTTCGCCGCTCAAAGAACTGCTCGGCGAGACGCCGCTCTCCGTCGGCTCCTCTTCCTCTTTGCAGGCGGACGAAGAATATCTCTCCTACTGCGCGCGGGAACTCGCGGCGGAGGACGAGCAGGCGATCGGGGCGTGGATCCTGGAGGAATACGGAGCGGAGAGCGTGGTGCGGGTGGAGCGCAATGCGGATGCGACATTTTCCTATCAAAAAATCGCCGTGGAACTTTGCGGCGGCGGAATATCCGGCGGGGACGAGCATATATATATCATAGCGGAGATCGAAGCGGCGCTCGAAGAACGCTTCGGCTGCGATGCGGAGGTCGTATGACGGAAGTTCTGAAAAAGCTGCGCGCAAACAGGACCGCCCGCATCCTTCTGATCGCCGCGATCGCCCTTGCGCTGCTGCTTGCGTGCTGGTGCGTATTCGGCAGCGGGCAGAAGGACGCGTCGGCGGGATATGTCGCAACGGAAGAGGAAGCGCGCATCGCTTCGATGCTCTCCGGGATCGAGGGCGTGCGGGAGGTCCGCGTGTTGATCGCCGAGGAGGACGGAAAGCCCGTCTCCGCCGTCGTCATGTTCACCGGGGAGGACGGGATCCTCGTGCGGCTCAGGCTCACGCAGGTGACGGCGCGCGCGCTGGGGCTTTCGGACGGCAGCGTCCATGTGTACCCGTCGGGAAAATAGGCGCGCCGCTTTTCAAAACCGGAAATCTGAAAAGGAAGGAGAATATCTATGTCCAACACCAAAAAGATCGCCCTGATGTCGACGCTCGTATTGCTGCTCGCCGTGACGGCGGTATGCAACTTCGTCCTCGCCGGCACACAGTCCGAGGGCGTCGACGCCGCCGTCGAAGCCAACTACTTCACGACCTACCGCGCCGACCGCAACACGACGCGCAGCGAAGAATTCGTGCAGCTCGACAGCGTTATCTCTGCCTATGAGCCGGGTACGGAGGAGTATGACGCCGCCGTCGCGCGCAAGCAGGAACTCGTCGAAATGATGGAGGATGAACTCATCATGGAATCCATCATCAAGACGATGGGCTTTTCCGACGCTGCCGTCGCGATCGGGGACGGGGAAAACATCAACGTGTTCGTCAATTCCTCCGAACTGACGAGCGAAATGGTCACCAAGATCTTCTATGTCCTCGAAGTGGAACAAAAAGTCCGTGACGGAAATATTATAATTATGCCCGTTTACGCGGAAAGTTGAAAAAAATAGTGGTAAAATCTGAAAAGTTGTGCTATAATGGTGGAAAAGGAGACTGTTATGGCAAGCATCAGATATAACCCCAACGGTCAGAAGGGAAAGATCACTTACAATTCCGATATCGTGAGCGGGATCGCCGCGCTCAGCCTGCGTGAAACGGAGGGGATCGAACTCGTCTCTTCCAAGAACAACGGGATCAAGGTCTGCTTTGAAAAGGAGGGTGTCTTTGTCGACATCTCCGTCATCGCGCACTACGGCTACAAGGTCCCGGAACTTGCGTTCCGCATCCAGCAGAACATCAAGCAGATGGTGGAGTCGATGACGAAGTACAAGATCGCCAAAGTGGACGTTCATGTCACGAGCGTCATTTTCTCCGCGCCCAAGGCGCAGCCGCCTGTGGAGCAGACGCCTGCGGAACAGCCTGCAAACGCATAAAAAAAGCTCGTTCCCTCTCGCTTGCGAGGGGGAATGCTTGCATGAGGAACATACGCTATGAGAAGTGACGCGCGTGAAGCGGCATTCAGGATCGTCTTTGCCGACCTGTTCGGCGGGGGCAAGGAAAAACAATTTCGGGCAGCCGTCTATAAGCAGGCAAAGCTCAAAGAGGACGAAGCGGCGTTTGCGGAGCGCATCGTGAACGCCGTTTTGGCGCACAAGGAGGAACTCTCTTCCGAGATCGCCGATCGGGTGACCCGCTTTGCGGACTATCGCATCTATCCTGCCGATAAGGCGGCGATGCTCGTCGCGCTTGCGGAGATCCGCTATCTCGACGACGTTCCGCCCGTCGTCTCCGTTTCGGAAGCGACGGCGATCGCACGCAAGTATTCCACCGAAAAATCGGCGGACTTTGTCAACGGTGTGTTGGGAGGATTTATCAACCAATGACGATCATCGACGGAAAAAAGACGGCGGCGGACATCCGCGCCGAATTAAGGGTGCGCGCCGCCGCGTTCGAGGAACGCTATCATAAGAAGGTGGGGCTTGCGGTCGTGCTGATCGGCGAGGATCCCGCATCTCAGGTATATGTGCGCAACAAGATCCGCGGCTGCGAGGACGCGGGGATCCGGTCGTTCGCGCACTATCTTCCTGCCGACGTCACGCAGGAAGGGGCGGAAGAACTCGTCAGATCTCTCGCCGCGGACGATGCCGTCCACGGCATTCTGGTGCAGCTCCCGCTGCCGGGACATCTCGATGCGGAGCGTATCCTGGCTTGCATCCCCGCCGCAAAGGATGTGGACGGCTTCTCCGCCGAAAATATCGGCAGGCTCGCGCTGCATGAGGAGGGGACCGTCGCCTGCACGCCGCTGGGCGTGATGGAACTTTTGCGGCGCTACGGCGTGGAGACGCGGGGCAAGCGCGCCGTCGTCATCGGCAGGAGCAATATTGTCGGGCGTCCGATGGCGCTGCTGCTCCTCAATGCCGATGCGACGGTCACCGTCTGTCATTCGCGCACCGTCGGGCTCGCAGAGGAGTGCGCGCGCGCCGATATCCTCGTTGCCGCCATCGGGAAGCCCGATTTTGTCACCGCGGATATGGTCAAAGAGGGCGCCGTGGTCATCGACGTCGGGATCAACCGTGTCGACGGCAAACTGACGGGGGACGTCGACTATGCCTCCGTTTCGAAAAAGGCGTCGCTCATCACGCCCGTGCCGGGCGGGGTCGGACCCATGACCATCGCCATGCTCCTGTCCAATGCGATCTCGTGTGCGGAGCGTGCCGCGCGATGAATTTTTCCGAACGGTACGAAGGCTATCGCGCGCACTTTGAAGAATATCTGCGCCGCACCTGCGAAAATATGGCGTTTGAACCCGCCATTCTCACGGAGAGTATGCGCTATTCGCTGCTTTCGGGCGGAAAACGCGTGCGCCCCGTGCTCTTTTTTGCAGCTCTGGAAGCGTTCGGCGCGCCCGTTGCGGGCAATGAAGCGTTTGCGCTGGCTCTGGAGTGCATCCATACGTATTCCCTCATCCACGACGATCTCCCCGCAATGGACAACGACGACTTCCGCCGCGGACGTCCCTCCAATCACAAGGTGTTCGGGGAGGCAAACGCCATTCTTGCAGGGGACGCGCTGCTCTCCTACGCCTTCGACCTGCTGCTTGCCGAGTGCGGGCGCGGCGAGGGGTATCTCGCGGCTGCGCGGGCGCTCTCCAAAGCGGCGGGCGCGGAGGGGATGGTCGCGGGACAGTCGCGCGATCTGCTCTACACGGGCGAAAACGCGGGCGAAAGGGAACTGCTCGCCATCTACCGCGATAAGACGGGCAGGCTCATCGCCGCGCCTCTTGTTATGGCTGCCTGCATTGCGGGCAAATGCCGCGGCGAGGCGGAGGCGTTCGGGCTTGCGCTCGGCGATCTCTTCCAACTCACGGACGATATCCTCGATGCGGTCGGCGAGAGCGGGAAACTCGGCAAGTCGGTCGGCAAGGACGAGGCGGAACACAAGCTGACGGCGGTCAGGGTCTTTACGCTCGACGGCGCGTGGGCGCGCGCGGATGCGTGCGCCGGACGATGCCGTATGCAGCTTGCCGCGATGGATGGCGCGGATACGGCATTTCTGGAAGAATTTGTCGGATATGTCCTCAACAGGGACAGGTAACATATGTTGGAAAACATCACGCACGAGGCGCTTTGCGGCGCCTCCGTTTTACAATTGAAGAAGATCTGCGAACAGCTGCGCGAAGAGATCTTTCAGACGGTCGCCGTATGCGGCGGGCATCTCGCGTCCAATCTGGGCGTTGTAGAGCTGACGGTGGGGCTCCACCGCGTGTTCCGCTTTCCCGAGGATAAGATCGTCTTTGACGTCGGGCATCAGTGCTATGCGCATAAACTTCTGTCGGGACGTGCGGACCGCTTTTTTACGCTGCGCCGCCGCGGCGGGCTGTCGGGTTTTCCCAAGCGCGCGGAGAGCGAATACGACTGCTTTGATACGGGACACGCGGGGACGTCCGTCTCCGCGGCGCTCGGGATCGCCAAGGCGCGCGATTTGCAGGGGAAGCATTTTAACGTCATTGCGCTCATCGGCGACGGTTCATTCAATAACGGGCTTGTCTACGAGGCGCTCAACAGCCTCCGGATCCTGCATACCAATATCCTCATCATCCTGAATGATAATGGAATGTCCATCTCGCCGACGGTCGGCGGCACGCATGAGGTGCTGGACGGCTTGAGGAACGGCAGCTCGCGCGGGGACGTCGCGCTCTTTGAACGGTACGGGCTCACCTATATGGGGGTGTGCAACGGCAACGACATCGAGGAATTGCTGCCCGCGCTGGAGAACGCAAAAAAGGCGCTCCGGACGGGGAGCGTTCTTCTGCACGTCGCGACCAGAAAGGGGCAGGGCTATGCCTTTTGCGAGCGCGAGCCGGACAGGACGCACGGCATTTCTCCCGCACAGACGGGGAAGGAATATTCCGCGGCGCTCGGCGAGGAACTGCTTGCGCTTGCGGATCGGGACGAGCGCATCGTCGCCGTGACGGCAGCCATGACGGACGCGCTGGGGCTGAGACCGTTCTTTGATGCGTTTCCCGCGCGCGCGTTTGACGTGGGGATCTGTGAGGAACACGCGAGCGTGCTCTCCGCGGCGCTTGCCGCGGGCGGGATGCGTCCCTATTATGCGATCTATTCCACATTTCTGCAGCGCGCCTACGACGAGGTCATCCACGATATCTGCGGGCAGGGGCTTCCCGTCACGCTGTGCATCGACCGTGCGGGCATTTCGGGCGCGGACGGGGAGACGCATCAGGGCGTGTACGACCTTTCCTACCTGATGCCCGTTCCCAATCTCACCATCGCCGTGCCGAAAAACATTGCGGAATTTCGCCTCATGCTGCGTGAGAGCGTCAATATGAAGGGGCCGCTTGCCATCCGTTACCCGAGAGAGGGGGCGGAGGGGGAGGCTTCTTCGCTTGAGATCGGGAAATTTGAAGTTTTGCATAGTACTATGTCTGACATAGTACTGTACGCTGCGGGAGAACGGTGCATTTCCATTGGCGATCGCGTCGTCCGGGCGGCGCACGAACAGGGGATCGAAGTCTCGCTCGTCAGCGCCCGTTTTGTCAAGCCGCTCGACGAGGAGATGCTTCTCGGCAGGCGCGAACGCTATGTCATCACGCTGGAGGACAACGCGCTCTGCGGCGGCTTCGGCGCCGCCGTGGCGCGGCTCTTGTCTCCGAGCGGCAGACGCGTTCTCTCCTTCGGCTGCCGCGACGTCTTTATCCCGCACGGCTCTGTCGGAGAACTCATGCATGAGTTCGGTCCTGATGAGGACGCCGTCCTGCGGGCGGTCAGGGAATGCCATGCGCGCGGATAGTTTTTTCTCTTTGAAATTCGGCTCTCGAACGCGCGCTAAGGAGGTTCTTAAACAGGGGCTCATCCTGCGCGGCGGCAGGGCGCTTTCTCCTTCGGACGATGTTCGCGAGGGAGACGAGTTTACCTTTATTTCCGAGGACGCGCTTCGTGTCTCGCGCGGGGGCTGCAAACTGGAGCGCGGTCTTACCTTTTTTGGCGAGGACGTTGCAGGGTGTACGTTTGCCGATCTCGGCGCTTCGACGGGCGGTTTCACGGAAGCGCTGCTCTCGCGCGGCGCCGGGCGGGTGTATGCGGTGGACGTCGGGCACGATCAGCTTGCGCCTTCGCTGGCGTCCGATCCCCGCGTCACGGTGATGGACGGCACAAACGTCCGTTTTTTGACGCCCGACCGTTTTGATGTGCCGCTTGACGGCATTGTCTCCGATCTGAGCTTTATCTCCCTTTCGCTCGTTCTTCCCGTCATGGCGGAGCTTCTGCACGAGGGCGGCAGGGCGTTCGTCCTCTTCAAGCCGCAGTTCGAGTGCGGCGGCGTCGGGCTGGGAAAAGGGGGGATTTTGCCCGTGAAGCGGCACCCTCCTCTCTTGTCGGCGTTTTACGATCGGTGCATCGCCTGTGGGCTTGCGCCGCAGAACATCGTCAACGCGCCCGTCCGTGCAAGGAAGAATGTGGAGTATGTCGTGTTCCTGAAAAAGGGCGGCGCTCCGATGGAGAGGACGCTTTTTTTGCAGCGTGCGCAGGAACGCCCGTTTCCCGAAGAAACTTTGTAAAAACTCTTGCATATATGCAATTTTTGTTGTATAATATCAAATGATGAACATCGGAATCTTTTACAATCCCGATCAGGCGGAGCGCGCCGTTGCGGAGGATCTCGCGCGCGAGGTCGGACGAAGGGGACATACGGCAAAGATCTTCTCCGCTCTCGACGAAATCGCGGACGTCGGGCGGCTCATCGTGTTGGGCGGCGACGGCACCATGCTGCGCGCCGCGATGAAGGCGTCCCGTCAGGGATTTTCCATCGTCGGCGTCAATTTCGGCACGCTCGGTTTTCTGACGGAGTTTGAACGCGGGGAGTATTTAGACGCCGTTCCGCTCGTGCTTGACGAGCGGTGCGCGCGCCTGCAGCGTTCCATGCTCGAAGCGGAACTCAACGGAAAGACGTTCGACTGTCTCAACGAATTGGCGCTTCTTCATCCCGTCGCGCCGGGGCGTTCCAACAAGGTCGTGCGCATCGCCGTGACCATTGACGGCAGCCATGCGGGCGAGTTTGTCGCGGACGGGCTCATCGTCTCCACGCCGACGGGTTCGACCGCCTATTCGCTCTCGGCGGGCGGCAGTATCATGACGCCCGACTGCGAGACCTTTCAGCTCACGCCCGTGTGCGCTTTTTCCATGCGCAGCCGTCCCATCGCCTATTCGGACAAGAGCGAACTCGGGTTTTCCCTCCTGCGGGGGGAGGTCGTGCTCTACGGCGACGGCGTCTATCTCGGGCAGGCGGGCGCGGGCGACACGCTCAGCGTGCGCAAATCGGCACGCAGCGTCACCTTTCTGACGCGGGGGCTGAGCGAATATTTTCGCCGTATGACGGAAAAACTCAATTGATTTCAGGAGGTACGGGATGCGCGAACGGCGCCAGGAGGCTATTTTATCGCTCATCGAAGCGTGTGAGATCGAAACGCAGGGAGAACTTTGCGAGGCGCTTGCGGCGCACGGCTTTTCCGTGACGCAGGCGACGGTCTCGCGCGACGTCAAGGAACTGCATTTATATAAAGTGCGCGGAAAGGAAAAGCGTTTCCGCTATGCCTGTCCCAAGCAGCAGGACGGATCGCTGAGCGAAAAGCACCGCGAACTGTTCCGCGCGGGTACGCTGGGGATCCGCGCCGTGGGCAATCTCATCGTCGTCAAGACGCTCCCCGGGAGCGCCTCCAATGCGGGCGTCGCCGTCGACGAGCTCTCCCTGCGCGAGGTCGCCGGGAGCATCGCGGGGGACGATACCCTGCTGCTCATCTGCGAGAGCGCGGAGGACGCCGCCGCCGTTGCCGAGCGGCTCGATGCAGTCGTAAAGGGTTGATATGTTACATAAGCTGACCATTCAGAACGTCGCGCTCGTCACCCACGCCGAGATCGTCTTTTCGGCGGGGGTCAACGTGCTTTCGGGCGAGACGGGCGCGGGCAAATCGGTCATCCTGGACGCCATCGATTTCGTGCTGGGCGCCAAGGCGGACAGGAGCATGATCCGCTCGGGCGAGAGCTTTTGCATGGTGCGCGCCGAATTTTCGGATGCGGGATGCGTCGCGCCCCTTCTGGAGGAGTTCGACATCGAGACGGATGAAACGCTCATCCTGTCGCGCAAATTTACTTCGGACGGCAAGAGCGCCTTAAAGGTCAACGGCTGTTCGGTGACGGCAGGGATGCTGCGGCGCATCACCGCGCTGCTTGTCGACGTCCACGGGCAGAGCGAACACTTCTTTCTCCTCAAAGAAGCCAATCAGATGAAGCTGCTCGACGACGTTGCGGGCGCGCCCGTCGCAAAGATCAAGGCGCGGCTTTCGGAACTGCTCGCCGCTCGCAGGCGCATCCTTGCCGACCGCGAGAAGTTGGGCGGCGACGAGGCGGACCGCGCGCGGCGGCTGGATATTCTGCAATATCAGATAGACGAGATCGGGCGCGCGGAACTCAAGGAGGGCGAAGAGGAGGAACTCGCTGCCTTCCGCGAGCGGTGGCGCAATGCCGAAAGGATCGCGGAGGCGCTCGGCGCCGTGCAGCAGTATCTCGGCGCGGACGGCGGGAGTGCGGACGCGCTGCGGATGTCGCAGCGGGCGCTTTCTTCCGTCGAGCGGCTGGACGGGCGGTACGCGGCGCTCGCGGAGCGGCTGGAGGCTGCCGCCGCCGAGGTGGAGGACATCGCCGAAACGTGCGCGCAGTATGCAGACGAACTCGATGTCGACGAGCGCGAGGCAGAACGCGCCGAAGCGCGGCTCGACGAGTTGAGGACGCTCAAAAAGAAGTACGGCGGCACGGTCTCGGACATCCTTTCCTATGCGGCGCGCGCGGCGGAGGAGTATGAACTGCTCTCGGACAGCGGCGCGCGGTTTGAAGCGCTCGGCAAAGAACTCGCACGCACCGAAGAGGACATCTATACGGCGTGTCTCGCGTTGAGAGAGGCGCGTGCGGCGGCTGCGGAGACGTTCTCTTCCCGCGTCGTACTCGAACTTCAGACGCTCAACATTGCCTCGCCCCGCTTTGAAGTCCGTTTGGGCGAGTTTACCCGTGAGGACGCGCCCCGCGCCACGCAGGAAGGACTGGGCGGCGTGTGTTTCCTCTTTTCCGCCAATGCGGGCGAGCCGCTGAAAGAACTCGGAAAGATCATCAGCGGCGGCGAGATGAGCAGGTTCATGCTTGCCGTCAAGACGCAGCTCTCCTCGGTCAACGCCATCGGAACGTATATCTTCGACGAGATCGACGCGGGCATCGGCGGCAAGACGGCGCGCGTCGTTGCGGAAAAGTTCTGCCGCATCGCAAAGTCGGTGCAGATCGTCGCCGTCTCCCACCTTGCGCAGATCGCAGCCTGCGCCGACCGCGAGTTCTATATCGAAAAACGGGAGGAGGACGGGAGGACGTTTACCGTCATCACGCCCGTCGAAGGCGAGGCGCGCCTTAAGGAGATCGCGCGGCTCATCGGCGGGGATACGGGGAGCGAGACGGCGCTCCGTCATGCAAAAGAGCTGTTGGAGAGCGCCGCGGCTTACAAAAAGTCCCTTTGCTGAATTTTACAAATACCGTATAGATCGCAGCAGGCTTACGCAAAGTAACTTCCGTGACGGAGGTCAGGATGCGTAAGCTTGTTTTTCTTCTTTCGGGCGTGTTGGCGCTCGCTCTGCTCGGCGGCGTCCGCCCTGCCGAAGCGGCGTCCCCGCAGTACTATCTCGGCGGGATGACGGCGGGCTTTTCGCTCTCTGCAAACGGTGTGGAGGTCATCGGGCTCAAGGAAGTCGTTTCGGAAGGGGGCGTCAGCTGTCCCGCGGCGGACGCGGGCATCCGCGCGGGGGACAAGATCGTCGCGGTGGACGGCATCCATACGCGTACGGTGGAGGAACTCGGCGCGGCGCTCGGGCGCTGCGGCGGAAAATGCGCCGAGATCACCGTGCGGCGGGGCGGCGCGGACGTCCGTTTTTCGGTCACGCCCGTTTCGGATCAGGGGACATACAAGATCGGCGTGCTCATCCGTGACGAGCTTTCCGGCATCGGGACGGTCACTTACATCCAAAAGGAGACGCTGCGCTTTGCCTCGCTCGGTCACGCCGTCTGCGACGAGGCGCGCGAGACGCTCTCCGTTTCCTCTCCCGACGTCTATCTGTGCAGCATCGTCGGCGTCAACCGCGGCGCGCGGGGGAAGGCGGGGGACCTGAAGGGCGTGTTCCTGAGCGACAGAGTGCTCGGCAGGGCGGACAAGGTGTGCGCGACGGGACTGTACGGCACGTTTTCGGAGACGTACGACTTCTCCGCGCTTCCCACGGTGGAAGCGGCGCCGCTCTCCGCGGCGACCATCGGGAGCGCGGTCATATATTCCACGGTCGACGGCACCGAGACGCGCGCCTACGACGTGGCGATCGCCAAAGTGGACGGGCGCAACAAGCAGAACAAGCACTTTGTTCTCAAAGTGACGGACGAGGCGCTGCTGCGCGAGACGGGCGGCATCGTGCAGGGCATGAGCGGCAGCCCCATCGTGCAGAACGGCAAACTCATCGGCGCGGTGACGCACGTCTTCCTCAACGACCCGACGCGCGGCTACGGCATCGGCATCGAGGCAATGATCGGCAACGAAAAAGGAGGGTGAAACTCCTTTTTTTCATTTTATCGATAAAATTGCGTTTTCTTCACACACTGCGGGTATGAAGAAGTTATTGGTATGTGCTGCGGCAGCCGTCTGCATGGCGGCGGCGTGCGGCGGCGTAAGATGGCAGGCGGACGCGGAGGAGATGCCCTGCAAGGCGGCGTTCCTCATGGAAGAGCAAAGCGGTGAACAGCTTTTTGCCAAAAACGAGACGGCGCGCCTCCCCATTGCAAGTATGTGCAAGATCATGACGCTCCTGCTCGCCTTTGAGGCGGCGGACGCGGGCGAACTTCGCTATGACGAGGAGATCGTCGTCTCCGAGCGCGCGGCAGGCATGGGCGGCTCACAGGTGTTTTTGGGTGCAGGGCTCTGCTACCGCGCGGACGAGCTGCTGAAGAGCATCGCGGTGTGCTCCGCCAACGATTCCTGCGTGGCGATCGCAGAGCGGCTTGCAGGCAGCGAGGGGGCGTTCTGTACGGAAATGAACGCGCGCGCCGCGGAACTGGGCGCAGAGAACACGCTGTTTGCCAACTGTACGGGACTTCCCAAGGAGCCGCAGTACTCCTGCGCAAAGGACGTGGCGCTCATGCTGCGCGCCCTGCACGCGCACGAGAAGTACCGCGAATACTGCAAGATCCGCGTGGAGGACTTTGCCCATCCCGACGGCAGGACGACGCAGATGACCAATACCAATAAGCTCGTCCGCGCCTATCGGGGATGCGACAGCGGCAAGACGGGCTTTACGAACGAGGCGGGCTTTTGTCTTGCGGCGGCAGCGGAGCGGGGCGGGATGCGCGTCATTTCCGTCGTTATCGGCGCGGACAGCTCCGAACGGCGCTTTCAGGCGGCGAGTTCGCTCTTCGATCATGCCTTCGACAATTTCGAGAGCGTCTCCTATCTCACGGCGGGCGAGCAGACGGAGACGCTTCCCGTGCGCGGCAGCCGCGTCAGGACGGTCGGGGCAGCGGGAAAAGAGACGCTCGCAGCCGTCCGCCGCCGTGGAACGGACGAGACCTGCGAACTGCGCATCGAAACGGCGGAGGTCTGCGCGCCCGTAAAGGCGGGGGACAAAGTGGGGACCGCCGTACTGTTTCGGGAGGGGGTCGAGATCGGACGCACCGATCTCGTCGCGCTGGAGGACGCCCCGCGTTATTCGTGGTGGGACGCCCTTCGGGAGGAGGCGAGGCTGTGGAACGCCTCCTGAAAGCGCACGGCAGGGAAATTTGCCCCTGCCGCGCTTTTTTTATTGACCGAACGCGCACGGTTGTGGTAAAATATGCGTATGTTCCATACAAGAGATACGTTAAAGGTCAATGAAAAAGGTCATCTGGAGATCGGCGGGGCAGATTGCTCGGAACTTGCCGCGCAGTTCGGCACGCCGCTCTATGTCTTTGACGAGGCATATATCCGGCAGATGATGCGCGTCTACCGCGACACCATCGAAGAAGAGTACGACGGAAACGGGCTTGTCCTGTATGCGTCCAAGGCGTTTTCCTGCGAGGCGATGTATGCCGTCGCCGACAGCGAAGGTCTGGGTGCGGACGTCGTCTCGGGCGGCGAGCTCTACACGGCGATGCAGGCGGGCTTTCCTGCAAAGAAGATCGTCATGCACGGCAACAACAAGCTCCCTTACGAGCTTTCCTACGCCCTTGATTGCGGCGTGGGGACGATCGTCGTCGACGCCGCTGCCGAAGCGGACTTCCTCGATTCGATCGCGGGGAAGCGGGAGATCGTACAGGACGTCCTCATCCGCATCAATCCCGGTGTCGAGGCGCACACGCACGCCTATGTGCAGACGGCGACGCCCGATTCCAAATTCGGATTTTCCGTGGCGGGCGGCGCGGCGGAAGAGATCGTCCGCTACGTCCTTCAAAAGAAAAATCTGCGTCTGAGAGGCTTCCATTGCCATATCGGCTCGCAGATCTTTGAAAAACAGTCCTTCGTCATCGCGGCGCAGAAGGTGCTCGCCTTCGTTGCAGAAATGAAGGAAAAAACGGGGTTTGAAGCGGATACCGTCAATCTGGGCGGCGGCTTCGGCATCTGGTATGCGGAGGGCGATCCGATGATCGCGCCCGCGGGATACAGGGAATATCTCTCCGCGCTCATCGCGGCGGTCAGGGAGGGCTGTGCGGCGTACGGGCTGCGCCTTCCCCGTCTCATGCTCGAACCCGGGCGCTCCGTCGTGGGCGAGGCGGGCATCACGCTCTATACCGTGGGAAATATCAAAAATATCCCCGGGATCCGCAAATACCTTGCCGTCGACGGCGGGATGTTCGACAATCCCCGCTATGCGCTCTATCAGAGCAGGTATACGGCTGTGCTCGCAAACCGTGCGGGCGAGGAGCCGGAGGAGATCGTGGCGATCGCGGGCAAGTGCTGTGAGAGCGGCGACCTCATCGGGACGGAGTTCCACCTTCCCAAGGCGGAACAGGGCGACATCCTTGCCGTTCTTTCGACGGGCGCGTACAACTATTCGATGGCGTCCAACTATAACCGCAACTTTATCCCGCCCGCCGTGCTCGTCAAAGAGGGGAGAGCGGAGTATATCGTGCGTCCGCAGACGTACGAAGATCTCGTCAGGAACGACGTGATCCCCGCTCGCCTCAAGTAAAACTGCATCGTGCGATCGCGGGCGGGAACAAAAAGCACCTATCGGAAAAGCTCGCCCCCGGCGTGAACGCTGCGGCTGCCGCAATGGTCAGGATGTTGGCGGAGCGGTACGATATGATCTGCTGCGGCGAAAACTTCCATGATGTGTTCCCCCGAAAGGAGCTTTCCCGCTGGAAACAGCCGGGACTATGCTATTTTGATACGATGAGCGGGTGGCAGGAATGGCTCGGTATGACCCCGTAACAACATTGGAACTGGTGCCGTCAGGTCTCCGATGAGTGCGTGGAAATTGAGATCCTGGAGTTGATCAAGCTGGCGGCATCCGGGAAAAAGATCATTGTCGATACCAATATCCCTCCCGACGACTGCGTGAGATCTCGTCCTATGACCATGTCGCCATCCTTCTGTGCGATCCGCCCGATATCTGCGCAGACCGGTTTTTCGATCGGGACGACCCCGAAAAACAGTTTATGATGGCTCAGATCAGACAGTGTCCCGATCCGGAAGCAGAAACTTCAAGGCATGGGCGCTGTATCATCCCGCGGCAGAGACCGACTGGGCGCATACGGGGTTTTTCTCGTACACCCGCTCCGACTTTGAGACCGACACGCGGGAAGAGATGCTCTTGGTTTTGGCAAAGCACTTCGGCTTGGAAAAATGACGATTTGCGGAATGCGGTCTCCTCTTCGCGAGCGGCGGGAAATGCCGCCCGTCAAACGATCTGCCATGCAGGATCAAAAGAGGTTCGGAACAAGACCGGACCTCTTTTATGTTTGCATTGCCTGAAAACGGAATTTTTGACGCCAAGGAAATCGCCTTTTTTTGCGGGTGTTTTCGCTGTCGCGAAATGATTGCTTTTTTGCGGCAAACCCTGTATAATAGTCGGTAAAGATATGGATCATCTCGTCGAACTCCTTGCGTCCTTTCTTGCCGTCGTCATCGTTCTGACGCTGCACGAATGCGCGCACGCGGTCGTCGCCTATACCTGCGGCGATCCCACGCCCAAATGGCAGCACCGCCTCTCCCTCAACCCCCTCAGGCACTTCGACCTCGTGGGGCTGTTGTGCTTTACGCTCGTCGGCTTCGGCTGGGCGAAGCCCGTCGCGGTCAATCCCGATAATTTCAAAAAGCCCCGCCTCGGCATGGGGCTGACGGCGTGCGCGGGCGTCTTTACCAATTATGTGACGGCGTTCTTCTTCTATCCGATCTATCTGGTCGTCGCATATTATTTCCCCGATATCGTTGTTTTGCATGATCTCATGTGGCTGTTTACCTACTATCTGTTTGCGTACAGCCTGAGCATTTGCGTCTTTAACCTGCTGCCTTTCTATCCGTTGGACGGGTTCCGCATCGTGGACGCCGCGAGCAAGCACCGCAGCAAAGTCTACTGGTTTTTGCGCAGATACGGCTATTATATCCTTCTGGGACTGATCGCAGAGAGCTTTCTCTGCCGTCTGCTTGCAGACTTCGGCGTCGGGTTTATCGGCTACTTTGATATTCTCGGCTGGTTCATGACCTTTGCAACGTCCATTCTCGGATGGCCCATCGAGGCGCTTTGGGGGTTGATACCGTGGTAGAGAATGACAGGATCCGCGCTCTCAGCGAAAAATTTGAATCCAACGTCGACTACGACACCGTGCTCGGCAACTTCGAAGGTCCGCTCGATCTGCTGCTCTTCCTTATCAACAAGGAGGAGATTGAGATCAAGGACGTCTTTGTCTCGCAGGTCACGGAGCAGTTCCTCGCCTATATGCAGGGACTCAAAAACCTTGACGTCGACAAGGTGAGCGACTATCTGAATATCGCCGCGACCATCATCAAGATCAAGGCGCAGGCGCTTGTCCCCAACCTCGAAGAAGATCCCGATCTGGAAGCCGAGATCGAAGAGGACAAGGCGCAGCTCATCCGCGCGCTCGAGGAGTATAAACTCATCAAGGAAGAGACGGGGAAATTAAAGGAACTGGAGACGATCGGCTACTATTTCAAGGAACCCGATAAGGATGTGGGGGAGACGCGCACCGTCTTTACGCTCGACAACCTCACGCTGGACGGGCTGATCGCCGCCTTTTCCGCCGTGCTGCTGAAGCAGGAAGAACTCGGCAAGAGCGAGGAAGTGCGCGAGATCCCGCGCGATTCCTTTACCGTCGAACAGAAGATCGCATTTGTGTTGGAGAGCCTCGAAGAACAGTCCGAGGTCAAATTTGAACAGCTCTTCACGAGAGATTTCACAAAGCCCGAGATCGTGACGACTTTCCAGGCGATCCTGGAACTTCTGAAGTATCAGTTCCTGCGCGTAAAGCAGGATACAATGTTCGGGGAGATCACCATCTCCATGAACCCCGACAGGGACAAGGAGGCGCAGCTTGGAACAATTGACGAATACGATTGAGGCGGTGCTCTTCGCCTCGGGCAAGGGCGTCGCCATTGCCGATATCTGCGAAAAGCTCGAAGTGACCGAAGGCGAGGTGCGCGCAGCCCTTTCGGAGCTGCGCGAAAAATACGGCGGCGACAGCGGCATCGTCTTATTGGAGTTCAACCGCAAAGCGCAGCTGGGGTCCAATCCCAAATACAAGGAAGGCGTTGCGGCGGTGCTCAATCCCATCCGCGAAAAGGAACTCACGCGCACCATTCTGGAGACTGCCGCCATCGTCGCGTACAAGCAGCCCATCACCCGTACGGAGATCGAACTTCTGCGCGGCGTCAACAGCGACTATGCCGTCAATGCGCTCATCGAACTCAAACTCATCTATCCCTGCGGCAGGAAGGACGCCGTCGGACGTCCCGTCCTGTTCGCGACGACGGATGAGTTTTTGAAGCGCTTCAAGCTCCGCTCGCTGGAAGACCTTCCCGATTACGATACCCTGATGGCGGCGATCACACGGACGGAGGAGCGCGACAGCTATCTCTACGCGCGCGAGGACGAGAACAAGCCGCAGGAAGAAAAGGAGAGCGCGCCGCCCAAGGAGGAAGGGGGCTACGAGATCCCCGACTTTTTGCAGGGGCTGGACGATGCCGACATCATCAAGATCGGCTGAAAATTGGATATTTTTTGGAGATCCGCTCATATTACCGGTATGGGCGGACTTTTTTTATACGCGTTTTTCTTCGGAACGCTGCTCTTTTTCCTGCCCGTATTCGTGTATGCGGATCTTTACCTCGACGCTGCGCGCAACAGGGGATGGTTCACGATCTCGCTCTACCATCGTCTGCGCGTTTTTTCGGGCTATCTGCAGCTCAGGCGGGAGGGCGCCGTCCTGCATCTCACAAAGAAAAAGGCGGTCATCCTTCCTTTTCGGGAGATGCCTGCGGCGCGAAAGCGGTTTGAGGTGACGGACGGATTTCAGCCGTGGAAAATTTCGCAGGTCGTGGAACTGGGCGGCGCGGGACGGGCGGAAACGGCGCTGCTCGCGGCGTTCCTGCGGGCGGCGGGAGGGGTCGCTTACGCCGTCGCCAAGGAAAGATACGTCCGCGTCGGATTGCATACGAGCGTCTTGCTGTGCAAAAGCCCGCGGCTGCGCGTGTCGATGCAGGCGGCTGCGGTGTGCAACGGGCTGGTGATATCGCTCGCTCTTGGAAAGATAGTATTGGAGGGGATAGCGGAATGGATGAAAAAAAGAAGATCGACGGCATTTTGGAACAGACGGCGGAAAAGCTCACGGGCTTAGTGGACGTCAACACCGTTGTCGGGAAGCCCGTCGTCACGGCGAGCGGCGCGCAGGTCATCCCGTTGACCAAAGTGACGATGGGGTATCTCTCGGGCGGGGGCGAATACGGTGAAGTCAAAATGATGGAGGACGGCGAATGCCTGCCCTTCGCGGGCGGCGCGGGAACGATCGTCAACCTGAAACCTGCCGGATTTCTCATCGACGACGGCAAGGAATGCCGTCTCGTGCGGCTGACGGACGACCCCTTGGACGGGCTCATTGAAAAGGCGTCCGACCTCGTGCGGCGCTGCCTCGGCGAGGACAATGCGTAAGCCGGCGGCTGCGGCGCTTGCAGCCGTCTGTCTGTTTGCCGTCCTTCTCATGCCGTGCCAAAGGGCGGCGAAGGCGGAACAGGCGGGGCGGGCGGAGTGCGTGATCGAGGTCTCTTCCCGCCGTATCCTGCACGAAAAAGACGCCATGCTTCCGCTTCCCAACGCAAGTACGACCAAGATCGTGACGGCGCTCATCGTCATCGAGGACTGCTTTCTTTCAGACGAGGTCGTCATCCCGCCCGAAGCCGAGGGGGTGGAGGGCTCCTGCGTCTATCTGCGCGCGGGTGAGACGTATACCGTGGAAGCGCTTTTATACGGGCTGATGCTGCGTTCGGGGAATGACGCGGCTGCGGCGCTCGCCATATATCACAGCGGCAGCGTTGCGGCATTCGCACAGGTCATGAACGAGCGCGTCCTGCTCCTCGGCGCGGAACATACGCACTTTTCCAACCCGCACGGGCTGCCAGACGTGGCGCATCATACGACGGCGCGCGATCTTGCGCTCATCACGGCGGCGGCGATGGAAAACGAGACCTTCCGCGCCATCGTATCGGCGAAGCATTACGCTCCGTATGATTGGTACAATAAAAATAAGTTGCTCTCCTCCTTTGCGGGCGCGTGCGGCGTCAAGACGGGCTATACGGTGCAGGCGGGACGCTGCCTTGTCTCTGCTGCGGAGCGGGAGGGCGCGCTCATCGTCTGCGTCGTTCTCGACTGCCCGCCCATGTACGAGCGCTCGGCGCAGCTCCTCGAAGCCGCTTTTTCCCGCATCGGCGAGGAGAGGCGGGGGACGGAGCCTTCCTGCGGCGGCTAAAAATGATCGCAAAAAGGCTTGCTTTTTTTTCCGATTTTGTATATCATGGAAGAAAACATTTGAGGAAGGGCGCTATGCGCATCAACAAATTTCTGGCAGAACAGGGCGTCGCGTCCCGCCGCGGCAGCGATCAGATCGTTGCGGAAGGGCGCGTCACCATCAACGGGCGGCGGGCGGTCGCGGGCGACGACGTCGGCGCGGACGACGTCGTCATGGTGGACGGCAAGACGCTTTCGCACAAGGTCAAGTATGAGTACTATCTCATGAATAAACCCAAGGGGTATGTGTGTACCGTTTCGGACGACAAGGGCAGAAAGACGGTCATGGACCTGCTCCCTGCGGGCGCGGGACGGGTCTTTCCCGTCGGGCGGCTGGACTATGACACCGAGGGGCTGCTCATCCTGACGAGCGACGGCAACCTTGCCTATCGCCTCACCGCGCCGCAGAGCGAGATCGCCAAGACCTATCTCGTCCGCATCGAAGGCACGATCACCGAACAGCAGCTCAACCGCATCCGCGCGGGCGTGGAGATCGAGCGCGGCGTCGTCACCAAAAAGTGCAAAGTGAACGTCATCGAGACGAGCAAGACGTATACAAAACTGCGCGTCGTCATCACCGAGGGCAAGAACCGCGAGATCAGAAGGATGTTTGAGGCGGTCGGCAAGAACGTAGATTTTCTCAAGCGTCTCAAGATCGGAGATCTCGCGCTCACGGGACTGGACCGCGGCGCGGTGCGCAGGCTCACGCAGGAAGAAGTGTTCTATCTGAAAAATCTTTGATCTGCCGTCCGCGGCAAAGGGGGAGATATGACCTTTCAGGAAGTGCTCGAAGCAAGAAAGAGCGTGCGTCGCTACATAGCCCGTCCCGTGGAAGAGGAGAAGGTGTGCGCGATGCTCGAAGCTGCCGCGCTCGCGCCCTCGTGGAAAAATTCACAGACGGCACGCAGTTATGTCGTGCGCGGTGAAATGCTGCAAAAGGTGCGCGAAGCGCTGCCGCCCTTTAACCAAAGGAACAGCGAGAACGCGCCCGTGCTCATCGTCTCGACGTTTATCAAGGGGCGCGCAGGCTTTCTGCCGACGGGCGAGCCGAATAACGAGTTGGGCGACGGGTGGGGCGCCTACGACTGCGGTCTGCACGATATGGCGCTCTTATTGAAGGCGAGCGAATTGGGGCTTTCCACGCTCGTCATGGGTATCCGCGACGCCGCCATGCTGCGCGGTATCCTTAACATCCCCGCCGAAGAAGAGGTCACGAGCGTCATCGCCGTCGGCTATGCGGAGGAAGATACGCCCGCGCGTCCTGCCCGTATGGAAGCCGCCGCGCGCAGTAAGTGGTTTGAATGAAAAGAGTGCGGCGAAAAAGCCGCACTCATTGGTTTATGAGGAAAAACGCCGCTTGCAAAAGCGGCGTTTTGTTACATGGTGCGCAAAAGCCCGACGACCTTTCCGAGGATATTCACGTCATCCAGCACATAGTCGGAAAGGGCGCTGTTTTCGGGATGCAAAATGATCTTGCCGTCGCGGCGGAAGAAGCGTTTGACGGTGGCGCCTTCTTCGCCTTCGCCGCCGAACATTGCAACGACGATATCGCCGTTGTCCGCCGTTTCCTGCTTTCTCACGACGATGGTATCGCCGCCCAGGATACCCGCCTCGATCATGCTGTCGCCCTTGACGGTGAGCAAAAACAAATCGTCGCCCGAGAACAGGTTGGAAGGGAGGGAATAGTAGCCCTCATAATTTTCCGTCGCGAGGATGGGCGTGCCTGCCGTGACCGTACCCACGAGCGGCACGCGTACGGCGTTCGCCGTCCGTACCGCAACGGCGCGCTTCTTGCCCGAGGCTTTGCTTAAAAGCCCCATCTCCTTCAGGCGGTTGACATAGTCGTAAGCCGTCGCCGTCGACTTGATGTGCAGTTCGGCGCAGATATCGCGCACGGTGGGCGGGAAGCCGTTTTCGTCCGTATAGCGGTGGATGAAGGCGAGGACGTCGTCCAGTTTGCGTTTATCGAGCATGGCTTTTCTCCTTTGTCCCCATTATAGCATACTTGTTTCAAAATTGCAAACATTTGTTTTCAAATTTTTCGGAAAATTTTTCAAAATCACTTGCTTTTTTGCGGGGAAAGGGGTATACTCATGCGCATGGAACGCAAGATGTGTGTATTGGACGAGACAAAGGAATGCGACGGCTGTCTGGAGTGCGAGGTGTGCGACCTCGATCCGAACAAAATCTGCGACAATTGCGGCAAGTGCCTTGACATCAGGGAATTTGCCTCCATCCGTATCGACAGGGTCTATACCGATCCCGCCGACTACGAACGCGACCAAAAGAAATCATAAAGCGCGCGCCGCCTCCTTTCGGGAGGCGGCGCTTTCTCTTATTCGCCCGTATAGTTGAATACGATCTCGGCTTCGAGAAGGTCGTAGTTATTATAGCCGATCTCGATCTGCTCCCATTCCGCCTCGCTGCCCGTATAATAGACGGTCGTAAGGCTGTGGCACAAGTAGAACGTCGAACGGCCGATGGTCGTGACGGAGTCGCCGATCGTAACGCTTGTGAGGCTGCTGCAATCCCGAAATGCGTAATCGCCGATGGATGTAACGGAGTCGGGGATGACGATGCTTGTAAGGCTGTCGCATTCAAAGAACGTCTGATAGCCGATGGAGGTGACGGGAAGACCGTTATACTCGGAAGGGATGACGACGTCTGTATCGGTGCAGCTGCCGAGGCTAGCGACCGTATAGGAAGCGTTGTCGTCGTTTAATACCTATTTTAATCCATCGGAAGGTTCGGGCTCGGGCTCGGGTTCGGGTTCGGGTTCGGGTTTGGGCTCGGGCTCGGGTTCGGGCTCCGGTTCGGGCTGTTCATCTCCGCCGGGTTGTTCGCTTCCGCCGGGTTGTTCGCTTCCGCCGGGTGTTTGATCGTCGCCGCCGGGGGTGACAATGCCGGTATCGTCTTTGTCGTCGTCCGGCGTGCAGGCGGCGACGCCGAAGGCGCAGGCAAATGCCATTGCAAGGCACAACAGCATGGTCAACAGTTTTTTCATAGGTTTCCTCCCAATTTTATTACAGGGCAAAAAGGGCGTGCCTTCACCCGAAGACACGCCCTGCATTGTATCTCCGATTGTTGGGTACAAACTTCCGCTATATCGGGAAACAGAGATACGAAATGCCGATTCGTATCCCGATATAGCATGATTCAGTTTGTACCCAATGACTGTATAGCACAGGTCGGAAAAAATTGCAACAAATTATCAAAAAAAACCGCGGGACAAATGCCCGCGGGAGATTTAATTTCTTGTCCAGTCGCTCCAGCAATACGTTCCCGTCAGATTGGCGGCGTTCTGCGCCGGGTCGGCGACGTCGATGGGCTCGTCATAGATCGTCCATCCGATCGTGTTTTTGAAGATGACGCTCGTAAGGCTTGTACAATTTTCAAAGGCGTATCTTCCGATGGTCGTGACGTTGCTCCCGACGGCAACAGCCGAGAGCTGTTCGCAGTGGGAGAAGGCGCTCGTGCCGATCGTTGTGACGGAATCGGGGATAAAGACGCTTTTCAATCGGGCGCAGCCGGAGAAGGCGCTCTCGCCGATGGAAGCGAGCCCGTCGGGCAGCGTGACGGCGGAAAGCTGCGAGCAGTTATAAAAGGCGAAGGGACCGACGGAGGTGAGCCCCGCAGGGATGACGGCTTGCGTCATGGCGGTGCAACCGGAAAAGACGCGTTCGCCGATCGTGCGGACGCCGTCGGGGATGGCGATGCTCGTCAATGAAGAACACGCTTCAAAGGCGGAAACGCCGATGGAGACGAGATTTTCGGGAAGATCGATGCTTGTAAGCGCGCTGCAGCCCGAAAAGGCGAACGTGTCGATCGCGGTGAGGCTTTCGGGAAGGGTGATGCTTTTGAGCTGCGCGCACAGGAAGAAGGCGCGGTTGGCGATCCCCGTCGTACCCTGGCGGAGCGTGACGTTCTCGACGGTCGTTTCACAGTCGATGACCCATCCTGCAATATAATGTACGCCGTTTTCCGTCTGCTCAAGTTTATCGCAGCCCGAAAAGGCGCCTTCCCCGATCGTAGTGACGCTTTCCGGAATATTGATATTGGTCAGGTTGGTACAGCCTTGGAAAGCCTGTGCTTTGATCGTCTGCGTTTTGGCGCCAAGCGTCACGTCGGTCAGAGAAGTGCAGCCGGAAAAGGCGCCTTCCCCGATCCCGACGACACTGTCAGGAATGACGATGCTCTTGATATCGCTTCCGCTGAAAGAGTGTCCGCCGATATTGACGACGGGCGAACCGTTGTGAGTGTCGGGAATGACGATCTCGGTATCGGTGCAGGTGCCGATCCCGGAGACATAGCAAGTATAACCGTCGGAATGCAGTTCAAATGTCAGCCCGCTTTCCGAGGGCAGTTCTTCATCGGGCGTTTCATCTTCGCCCGGTCCTTCGCCCGAAGGGTCGCCTTCACCATCGGGATCTTCGCCCGGAGTTTCATTGTCCTTGTCGTCATCGGGCTGCGGGGTGACGATGGGGGGACCGCCGTCGTCCGGCTCTTTGTTTTCCTCAGGCGCGCACGCCGCAGAGGAAACAATAAGGCAAAATGATATCATGGCGCACAGCAGCGCCGAAAAAAATTTTCTTTTCATAAAACTCCTCCAAAATACGTTGGCAGGGATAAAACGGGATGCGTCAAAGCGCCCGTAAGCATAAAAGCGCGGCGTTGGGAGCGCCGCCTTGCAATGTCTCGGCTCGACCGTTCAAGAACGGGATATATTACAGTATATCATACCCTTGTGAAAAACACAAGGAATCATAAGAAATATCCCTGCAAACTTTTTGCTTTGCAGGGATCGAAGATCATTCAAACTGATAGGGCGTCGTCTGATAGACGAAGTTGAGCCAATTGTTATAAAACAGGTTTGCGGTGGACGACCAATTCATGTTGATCTTCGTACATTCCTTGTCCGCGAAGTAACAGAAGGGCTTTTCGATGGGAAGTCCCTTTTTCAGATCGCGCTCGTACTCTTTTTGCAGCGTGTCGCGGTCGTATTCCATATGTCCGAGCACGAAGATCTGGCGGTGATCCAAAGAGCTTGCGATCGCCACGCCCGCGCGGTGAGAGGTCGCAAGGATGATGAGACGCTTGTCCTTCTTCACGTCCGATTCGCGCACGGTGGAGTGCCTGGAGTGGCAGATATGGAATTCATCCGAGATGCCGCGCATCAACGGATCGGTGGAGTCCGCGTTGCATTTCTTATGCGCAAATACGCCGAACAGCTTCCTCGGGAGCGGATACTTGGGGATGCCGTAGAAATAGTACAGCGCCGCCATTGCGCCCCAGCAGATAAAGATGGTGGAGGTGACGTTGGTCTTTGTCCAATCGAAGAGTTCGGTCAGTTCCTTCCAATAGGCGACGTCGCAAAATTCCATATCCTCAACGGGCGCACCCGTGACGATCATGCCGTCGAAGTGCTTGTCCTTGACGCTCTCAAAAGACTGGTAGAAGCGGTCGAGATAGGCGGCTTCCGTATTTTTGGAGCGGTAGCTCTGCGTGTGGATGAGCGTCACGTTGACCTGCAGAGGGGAGTTGGACAAAAGCCGCATGAACTGCGTCTCCGTCTCGATCTTGGTCGGCATTAAGTTGAGGATCGCGATCTCGATGGGGCGGATGTCCTGCGAAGTGGCGCGCTCGCGGTCCATGACGAAGATGCGCTCGCTGTTCAGGACGGAATATGCCGGGATGTCGCGGTCGATAACGATGGGCATAGATGTACTTCCTTGGCGAAGTTAAACGGCTTCGAGCGCCTGCGCAAGATCGGCAATGAGGTCGTCTGCGTTTTCAATGCCGACGGACAGGCGGACGAGGTTGGGTGCGATGCCTGCGGCGACGAGCTGTTCGTCGCTGAGCTGGCGATGGGTCGTGGAGGCGGGGTGCAGGACGCAGCTCCTGACGTCGGCGACGTGCGTCTCCTGCGTGGCGATCTTCAAGTGTTCCATGAAGCGCGCGCACGCGGCGGCGTCGCCGCGGATCCCGAAGCTCATCATGCCGCCCGTGCCGTTCGGGAGATATTTCTTTGCGCGCTCGTAGTACTTGTCGCCCGGGTTGGAGGCATAGTGTACCCACTCGATCTTGGGATGGCGGGAGAGGTATGCGGCGATCTTTTCCGCGTTCCTGCTGTGCCGCTCCATGCGCAGCGCGAGCGTATCGCTCCCAAGATAGGTGAGGAAAGCATTCTGCGGGCTCATGATCGCGCCCGTATCGCGCATCATCTGCGCGCGGCACTTGGTGCCGAATGCGACGGGCAGATCGGCGTAGACGAGCCCGTGATAGCTCTCGTCGGGCGTGTTGAACGCGGGATAGCGGGGATTTTCCTTGAAGCGGAAGCCGCCGCCGTCCACGATCATTCCGCCCAGCGCCGCCGCGTGTCCGTCCATATACTTGCTCGTCGAATGAATGACGATGTCCGCCCCCAGAGCGAGCGGTCTGCAGAGGACGGGGGTCGCCAGAGTGTTGTCGACGATGAACAGCACGCCGTGCTTCTTGCAGAGCGCGGAGAGTTTTTCAAAGTCGAGGATGACGATGGCGGGATTGGCGACCGTCTCGCCGTAGACGAACTTTGTCTTTTCGTCGATGAGCGCCTCGATCTCTTCGGCGGGCGCATCGGCGTCAAAGAAGCGCGCTTCGATGCCGAATTTTGCAAGCGTCGTCGAGAACAGATTAAAGGTGCCGCCGTAGACTTCGCAGGAAGTGACGATGTTATCGCCTGTTTCGCAGAGCGTCATTGCCGTGAGCAGGATCGCCGACATTCCCGATGCGCAGCCGATGCCGTAAGCGCCGCCTTCGAGGGCGGCGACGCGCTTTTCCAGTACTTCCACGGTGGGATTTGCAAGGCGGGTGTAGAAAAAGCCTTCCCGCTTCAGATCGAACAGATCCGCCATCGCCTGCGAGTCGCCGTAAAAGTAAGTCGTGCTCTGGACGATGGGGGGGATGCGGCTCTCGCCCGTTTCGGGAGAATAGCCTGCCTGAACGCAGAGTGTTTCCTGATGCAGTTTTTCCATATCGATACCTCGCGTATTACGATCACATTTGTTTGAGGGCTCTGTCGAGCGCGCGCTTTTGGTCGCGTTCGGCGATCGCCTTCTTTTTGTCATAGGTGTGCTTGCCCTTGCAGAGGGCGACTTCCACTTTGATGAGCGCGTCCTTGAAGTAGAGTTTGAGCGGCACGAGCGTATAGCCGCGCTCGTTGACCTTGCCCACGATCTTGTGGATCTCCGCGCGCGTCAAGAGGAGTTTTCTGTCCCTGCGCGCGTCGCGCGTGGAAAAGGCGCCGCTCTTGTCATAGACGGCAATGTGCATATTTTTGAGAAAGACCTCGCCCCCGCGGATCTCGCAGAAGCTCTCGCCGAGCGAGGCTCTCCCCGCCCGCAGGGATTTTACTTCGTTCCCTTCGAGGACGATACCCGCTTCATAGCGCTCTTCGATGAAGTATTCAAAGGAGGCGGATCGGTTGTAGGCGATAACTTTGTCAGACATAAGATACTATAAGTATAGCACTTCCGCGGCAAAAATCAAAGGATTTCGCCCTGTTTTCCGAGAAATTGGAAGAGGACGCGGCGGCTGCCCCAGTCCACGCCCGCGACGCGGACGCGGAGCCCTTCGCCGAGATGGAAGGAATTCTTTGTCCCGCGCAGCAGGAAGCGCTCTTCGACATACTCGTAGCTGTCGTCGGGCAGCGTTTCAAGGGGGATGAGCCCTTCGACGGTGTTTGCAAGTTCCGCAAAGACGCCGAAGGAAGTGACGCCCGAGACCGTGGCGTCGTATTCTTCGCCGATCTTGTCCTGCATATAGGCGACGATATAGAGCGCGTCGACGTCCCGCTCCGCCTCGGCGGCGTTCTTTTCCGCGGCGGAGGATTTGGCGGACGCCTCCGTAACAAATTTTTTATACTTTGTACGCGCCTTCTCGGGAGAAGTGAGGCTCTCCTTGATGATGCGGTGGATGCAAAGATCGGGGTAACGACGGATGGGGGAGGTGAAGTGGCAGTAACAGTCGGACGCGAGACCGAAGTGTCCCACGTTTTCGGGAGAGTACTGCGCCTTCATCATGGAGCGCAGCATGACGCGGTTGACGAGCGAATAGATCGGGTCGCCTTCCAGCGTGTGCAGAAGGTCGCGGTAGTCCGCGGGGCTCACGCGCGACGGATCGAATTTGGCGTGAACGCCCGCTTCGCGCAGGAAGGTGAGGAAGTCGCGCGCCTTTTCGGGGTCGGGACGTTCGTGGATGCGGTAGACAAAGGGCATCTTTGCCTCGGTCATGATGGCAGCCACGCTCTCGTTGGCGAGCACCATGAACTGCTCGATCATCTCGTGCGAGACGGTGCGCTCGTAGTCGGGGATGGAAATGACGCCGTCCTCAAAGAGGATCTTTGCCTCCTTCACGTCGAGCGCGACGCCGCCCTTTGCTTCGCGCGCGTTTTTGAGGATACCGGTCAGCTCGACTGCCGTATGCACGAAGCCGATGAGATCGGGGTATTGCGCGCACGCGCTCTCGTCCCCGTTGGCGATCGCCGTGACCGCTTTGTATGTCATGCGGTGCCGGGAGCAGATGACGGAGGGGCGCACGCTGCGCTCGATGACCCTGCCGCGGGCGTCTACCGTCATGAGACAGGAGAGGGTGAGGCGCGGTACGCCCTCGTTGAGAGAGCAGATGTTGTTGGAGAGCGCCGTCGGCAGCATGGGGATGACGCGGTCGGGGAAGTATACGCTCGTGCCGCGGGAAAGCGCCTCGTTGTCGAGCGGAGAGTGCCATGTTACATAGTTGGTGACGTCGGCGATGTGTACGCCGAGATAGAACTTCCCGTCCTCTTTTCGGATGGAGATCGCGTCGTCGATGTCGCGCGTGTCCTCGCCGTCCACCGTGATGATGGGCTCGTCCCGAAGGTCGAGCCTTCCTTCCGCCTGTTCCATCGGATCGCGGAGCGCCTGCCGCTCGGCGGAGGCGAGCACTTCGTCGGGAAAGGTCTCCTTGAGGGAATGCGCGCGGATGATCGCGGCTTCTTCCACGAAAAATTCACCGCTCTCGCCCAGGATCTCGACGATCTCGCCCTTGGGGGAACGCCCGTCGAAGGAGAGGATGCGCGCGACCGCCTTCACGCCGTCCGAAGCGCCCTTGGTGCGGTCGGAGGGGATAAAAATATCGTCGGAAAATTTCCTGTCGTCGGGATGCAGCATCCCGCCCGAGCGTTCGCTGCGGAAGGTGCCGACGATCTCCTTGTAGCCGCGTTCCAGGACGGCGAGCACCTCGCCTTCGTCGCCCATCCTGCCGCCCTTGCGAAAGGCGAGGACGGTATCCTTGTTGTAGGCGCCGCGCAGGGCGCGGTGGGGGATGAAGAGATCGCCTCTCTCCTTATCCTCCGGCATAAAGAAGCCGAAGCCGCGTTCGTTGCCGCTGATGGTGCCGCGGACCGCGCCGAACTGGGCGGCGGTGCCGTACCTGCCCGCAAGGTCGCAGTAGAGTTCTCCCTCCCGCACGAGTTCGCGCAGGTACCCTCCGACGGCGCTTGCCGCCTTGCCCCTTAGTTTTAATTTTTTTGCGATCTCCTCGTCGGTGAGAAGGGAAAAGGAGCCGTCGAGGATCTTTTTGAAAAGTGTCGTTTTTACGTCCATAGAGCTAAACCGATGCCTGTTGTTTCGTGTAAAAAAACGGACCGCACGAAGCCGCCCGTTTTTATGTTGTGTTCCGATGTGCCGTTTACGCCCAGATCCCGGGGATCTGCAGAATGAAGAAGATGACGGAAAGCACGGCAAGGACCGCGACGCAGATGATCGTCCAGAGTTTGAGTTTGGATTCGATGGATCTGCCCTTGTTCTTCCCGTAGAACGTCTCGCTCGAGCCGCCGAGCGCGTCGATGCCCTGCGAGTTGGCGGGCTGCAGGAGAACGAGGATGATGGCTGCAACGGCGACGAGCGCCATGAGGGCGATGAGGATGCCGTTGACGACATAATATACGGTCTCTAAGCCTTCGCCGAAGATCGTGACTTCCAAAAGCTGCTGTAACATACGCTACCTGTTCGTTTCCTTTGATAAAAAGTATTTTCAAACGATGTTGAGTATAGCATATTCCCGCCGAAAAGACAACTTTTTTTGCGTCCCATTTGAAAATTGTTCGGAAAATCTTGCGCGGCGGCGAAAAAATTTCCCGAAAGCGCCCGCACGCCTTTGTCCGCGTTTGACATTTTATCACGCCTGCGTTATAATATTTTCATGGACAATCTCGTACTCATCGGTATGCCGTCCTCGGGCAAGAGCACGGCGGGCGTTTTGCTCGCAAAAAAGATCGGCTATGGGTTCATCGACTGCGATCTCATCATCCAGGGCGAGCAGGGCGCGCTTCTCTCGGAGATCATCTCCCGCGAGGGTGCCGAAGGGTTCATCGCCATCGAAGAGCGCGTCAACGCAGGGCTTGCGGCAATGCGCTGCGTCATCGCGACGGGCGGAAGCGTCTGTTATTCCGATCGCGCGATGCGCCATCTGAAGTCGATGGGGACGGTCGTCTATCTTGAGTTGAGCGAGGGGGAAGTCGCGCGCAGGATCCCCGATCTTGTGCGCCGCGGCGTCGTGATGCGCGGCAATGCGGCGGGGCTTCACGAGCTCTATGCGGAGCGCATCCCTCTCTATGAGCGGTATGCCGACGTCACCGTCCGCTGCGACGGGCAGACGATCGACGAAACGGTCGCGGCGATCGCCGCCGCGACGGGCTTTTCCATTGATTGAAGCATGAGGATATGTATTTACGGCGCGGGCGCGATGGGGACGTCGCTCGGCGTCTTGCTGGATGAAATGTCCCTCGATCTCGTCACGCACAACGCCTCCCACGTCGAGGCGATGAACCGCGGCGGCGCGATCGTCGAGGGGGCTCTCACGCGCAGCACGAGAGTGCGCGCGCTGCTGCCTTCGCAGATGGAAGGGAAGTACGACATGGTCATCCTTGCCGTCAAGCAGCGCGAGACGCACGCCGCGGCGCAGTTTTTGCAGCCTTTTTTGAAGGAGGACGGCTGCGTCGTCACCGTGCAGAACGGGCTTCCCGAGCCTGCGCTTGAAAAATATTTTCCCCGCGATGCGATCTATGGCTGTACGCTCTCGTGGAGCGCGGAGCAGGTCTGTCCCGGCATCGTGCGCGTGACGAGCGAGACGGGCTTCCATCTCGGGCTGGGCGCTTACGGGGACGGCGGGCGGCTTTCAGAGATCGCGCCCATCTTCGCGCACGCGGGCACGCTGACGGTGGGGTCGCTGAAAGAACTCCGCTTTGCAAAACTCGCCGTCAACGCCGCGTTCTCAACGCTGTCCGCGCTGTCGGGGATGACCTTTTACGAACTCGCCAAAAAGCAGAAAAAACGCATCCTCGCCATCATGGGCGAAGTGTTCGCCGTGGCGCGGGCATACGGCTGCGAGGCGCTCCCGCAGAACGGATACGACCTGTTCAAAGTGTTCTCGGGTCCCTTTGCGGGGATGCTGCTCCCCGTTGCGATGAGGGCTTACCGCGAGACGCGCTCGGGGATGCTGCGCGATATCGAAGCGGGCAGGCGGTGCGACGTCGACTATGTCGCGGGCGCCGCGGTGCGCGCAGGAAAGGACAGGGGCGTCGCGCTGCCCGTCACGGAAGCCGCCGTCTCCCTTTTGCACGATGTGGAAAACGGGCTTGCGGAGATCGCGCCCGATACGCTGGAACTGCTCTTATTGTGAGAGATACCCAAAGATCGAGAGGTTAATATGGACTACGAAGCACTTGCGGAGCGGCTGCTCCCCGGGGATTATCCCGACCTTGCCTCCTATGAAGAACTCTATCCGCCGCGCGCGCTCCCCAAGGGCGCGCAGGTCACCCGCCTTGCGCCCTCGCCGACGGGCTTTATCCACCTTGGAAACCTGTTTGTCGCGATCGCCAACGAGCGCATCGCCCATCAGAGCGGCGGAAAACTCTATCTGCGCATCGAGGATACCGACCTGAAACGCAAGGTGGACGGCGCCGTGGAGGCGGTCATCGCCGCGCTCGACTATTTTGACATCCGCTTTGACGAAGGGGCGCAGATCGGCGGGGACGACACCTATGCGCCGTGGTATCAGCGGCAGCGCGCCGAGATCTACCGCGCATATGCAAAGGACCTCATCCGCCGCGGACGCGCCTACCCCTGTTTTTGTACGGAAGAGGAGCTTTCCGCCCTGCGCGAAGTGCAGACGGCGAACAAGGAGATCACGGGTTACTACGGAAAATACGCCCGCTGCCGCAATCTTACCGAGGCGGAGATCTTGCAAAACCTGGATGCGGGGAAACCCTTCGTCATCCGTCTGCGATCGATGGGCGATCCTTCGCACAAATTTATCTTCCGCGATGAGATCAAGGGGGAGGTCACCGTCACCGAAAACGATCAGGACGTCGTCATTCTGAAGTCGGACGGCATCCCGACCTATCATTTCGCGCACGCGGTGGACGATCATCTCATGCGTACGACGCTCGTCATCCGCGGCGAGGAGTGGCTCGCGTCTCTTCCCATCCATCTGGAACTTTTTGACGTCCTCGGCTTCCCCCGCCCCAAGTACGGACACAATTGCTCGCTCATGAAGATGGAAGGCGGGTCCAAGCGCAAACTCTCCAAGCGCAAGGATCCCGAGCTCTCGCTCTCTTTCTATCGGCAGGAGGGCTACCATCCCTTCGCGGTCAAAGTGTATATGCTCACGCTGCTCAATTCCGATTTCGAGGAATGGCACATGAAGTTCCCCGACAAGCCGTTGGAGGAATTCAAGTTCCGCATCGAAAAAATGAGCCGCAGCGGGGCGCTCTTTGACCTCGATAAACTCAACGATATCTCCCGTACGGAGCTCTCGCGCCTTTCGGCGGAGGAGATGCTCGCCTTCTTGAAGGAATGGGCGGAGACGTTCGGTTCGGACAAGGAGAAGGCTTATTTTTCCGACGAGGCATATCTTCTCAAAGTGCTCAATCTTTGCATGGGTACGGCGGGCAAAAAGCGCAGGAAGGACTTCGTCACCGCCGGACAGGCGATGGGGGAGATCGGCTATTTCTTCGGCGAACCGCAGCAAAAGGACGAATACCGCGTGGATAACGAGACGAAGAACGCCGTCCTTGCGGGATTTCTGGACGTCTATGACGAGGCGGACGACGCACAGGCGTGGTTTGCAAAGGTCAAGAGCGTTGCCGCTTCCCTCGGCTTTGCCGCCGAGATGCGGGATTATAAGGCAGATCCTTCGGCGTACAAGGGCAGCGTCTCCGACGTTGCCGAAGTGCTCCGGATCGCCGTGACGGGCAGGGCAAATTCGCCCGACCTTTGGACGATCATGCGCATCCTGGGCGGAGAGCGTTCGCGCGCCCGTCTGGCTGCGGCGAAAGCATAGGGAGAATATATGAGCAGAGCGGACGAAATTTTTATTGCAAACTGCAAAGAGATCATGGAACAGGGCGTCTGGGATACGGACGCCGAAGTCCGCCCGCGTTGGGAGGACGGCACGCCCGCGCATACCGTGAAAAAGTTCGGCATCGTCAATCGCTACGATCTGCAAAAGGAGTTCCCCATCCAGACCATCCGCCGCTGCGCTTTCAAGTCATGCGTGGATGAGATCTTGTGGATCTGGCAGAAGAAGAGCAACAACGTCCGCGATCTCAATTCGCACATCTGGGACAGCTGGGCGGACGAGAGCGGCTCCATCGGCAAGGCGTACGGCTATCAGCTCGCCAAAAAGGCAATTTACAAGGAAGGGGAGTTCGATCAGGTGGACAGGGTGCTCTACGACCTGAAACACAACCCCGCGTCCCGCCGCATCATGACCAACCTCTATAACTTTGAAGATCTGCACGAGATGCACCTCTACCCCTGCGCTTATTCGATGACCTTCAACGTTTCTGGCGATACGCTCAACGCCATCCTCAATCAGCGGTCCAACGATATGCTCACGGCAAACAACTGGAACGTCGTGCAGTATGCCGTCCTGCTCATCATGATCGCGCAGGTGAGCGGCTTCAAGGCGGGCGAGCTCGTGCACGTCATCGCCGACGCGCATCTTTACGACAGGCATCTTCCCATCGTCCGCGAGATCGTCAAAAATCCGCCCAAGCCCGCGCCGAGGCTCATTGTCGATCCCGACGTCAAGGACTTTTATCAATTCACGGTGGACAGTTTCCGTCTGGAAAATTACGAATATACGCCGCTTGCGGCGAAGATCCCGGTGGCAATATGAGAGCGATCCTTCACGCAGACAAAAAATGGGGCATCGGAAGGGCGAACGGTCTGATGTTTTCCCTTCCCGCCGACATGAAGTTTTTCCGCGAGACGACCAAGGGCAAGACGGTCGTGATGGGGCAGAACACCCTCCTTTCCTTCCCGGGCGGCAAACCCCTCAAAAACAGGACGAACATCGTCCTCTGCCCCGAAGATATCGAAGAGGACGTCGTTACCGTTCACGATTTGGAGGAACTGCTCGAAGAAGTCAAAAAATATCCTGCGGACGACGTGTTCGTCATCGGCGGGGCGAGCGTTTATAAACTGCTCTTTCCCTATTGCACGGAGATCCTCGTCACCAAGGTGGACGCGGAGGGCGGCGCGGATGCTTTCGTCCCCGATCTCGATGCCGACGGGAGGTATGTGCTTGCCGCAGAGAGCGCACCCGTTGAGGACAACGGCTATACCATCCGTTTCTGCACATACAGAAATTTGGCGCCGATCGGCGCGTAAAAGAAAAAATTTGCCCGCACAAGGCAAATTTTTTTGTGCTCCGCCATATTTTTTTCTTGCACAATCGCTCAAAAAGTATTACAATACCACTTCGGAATAAGAGGTCACTATGCTGAGAGAAGATTTACGGAATATTGCGATCATCGCACACGTCGACCACGGCAAGACGACGCTGGTCGACCAGATGCTCAAACAGGCGGGTACCTTCCGCGAGAATCAGGTCGTGGAGGACCGCGTCATGGACTCTGGCGCGCTCGAACGGGAGCGCGGCATCACCATCCTTGCCAAGAACACTTCCATCCACTACAAGGGCGTCAAGATCAACATCATCGATACGCCCGGTCACGCCGATTTCTCGGGCGAAGTCGAGCGCGTGCTCAAAATGGTCTCGGGCGTCCTCATCCTCGTGGATGCGGCGGAGGGACCCATGCCGCAGACGCGCTTTGTCACGCAGAAGGCGCTGGAGATGGGGCTGAAGCTCATCATCGTCATCAATAAGATCGACCGCCCCGATGCGCGCATCAAGGAGGTCATCGACGAGGTGCTCGAACTCCTGATGGATCTGGATGCTTCGGACGCCCAGCTCGAGAGCCCCTTCGTGTTCTGCTCGGGCAGGGACGGCACCGCTTCGCTGGACGAAAACAGCGCGGGCTCCGACCTTACGCCGCTCTTTGATACCATCCTTTCGCAGTTCCCGCCCTTGGAAATGGACGAGACGGGTCCTCTGCAGATCCTCGTTTCCTCCATCGACTATAACGAATATGTCGGCAGGATCGGCATCGGACGGGTGGAGCGCGGCGTCGCCAAGGTCAATGCGGACGTCGTCGCCTGCAATTACAATCATCCGGAGGTCAATCTGCGCGGGAAGCTCGTCAATCTCTATGAGATCGAAGGGCTCAACCGCGTCCCCTGCGAAAGTGCCTCCGCGGGAGACATCGTCTGTTTCTCGGGGCTGGAAAAGATCAACATCGGCGATACCGTCTGCGCCGCCGACTGCGTCGATCCCGTCGCCTTTGTCAAGATCTCCGATCCCACGGTCGAAATGATCTTCTCCGTCAACGATTCTCCTTTTGCGGGCAAAGAGGGGAAATTCGTCACGACCCGCCACTTGCGCGATAGGCTGTACCGTGAGCTTTTGCGCGACGTCTCGCTGCGCGTCGAGGACACCGATTCGACGGACGCCTTCCGTGTGAGCGGCAGGGGAGAGATGCACCTCTCCATCCTCATCGAGACGATGCGCCGCGAGGGGTACGAATTTCAGGTCAGCTCCCCCAAGGTGCTCTACAAGGAGATGGACGGCGTGCGCTATGAGCCCATCGAGCGTCTCATCGTCGACGTGCCGGAGGATATGACGGGACCCGTGTTCCAGAGCATGGGAACGCGCAAGGGGGAACTTCTGCATATGCACGCGATGGGTTCCAGGATGCGCCTGGAGTTCCTCGTTCCTTCGCGCGGGCTGTTCGGCTATAAGAGCGAATTTCTGACGGATACCAAGGGCGAGGGCGTCATGAACGCCGTGTTCTTCGAGTATCAGCCCTATAAGGGCGAGATCGACCGCCGCGACACGGGCTCGCTCGTCGCCTTTGAAACGGGCGAGGCGGTCACTTACGGGCTTTTCAACGCACAGGGCAGAGGGACGCTCTTCATCACGCCCGGCACGCCCGTGTACGAAGGGATGGTCGTCGGTTTTTCGCCCAAGGACGAGGACATCAACGTCAACGTCTGCAAGACCAAGCATCTGACCAATACGCGCTCCTCTTCCTCGGACGACGCGCTGCGCCTCATCCCGCCCAAGAAACTCAGCCTCGAGGAGGCGCTGGAGTTTCTCGGCGACGACGAACTGCTGGAAGTCACTCCGCTCAATGTGCGCATCCGCAAGCGCATCCTCGATTCCGAGCTGCGCGCAAAAGCCCGCGCCAAAGCAAAATTACAGGCATAGTCAGGCGAAAGCCGTCCCGCGGGGACGGTTTTTTGTATAGGAAAACCCCCAGATAGTCTGGGGGTTCAGGAATAGGCTAGTGCCGATGTGGTATTGAAAAAATGGCTCCATTCGTATATAAAGGAGGTGCGACCTGCCAGTTGCACACAAAACGAATGGAGGACATTGAGAAATGAATCACAATGACAATAAGATTTTATCACAAGGTAAATATCCTTGGGGAATCATAATAAATAGTAGATTCGTCAAAATTGTTAGTTCAAGTCCCGTCACATAGACCATGATTGCAGACGAAAAGGCTGCAAAATAAAAAAACCATGAAAAACAATGCGTTTTTCATGGTTTTTTGCTGTTTAAGAGGCAAAAATAGGGGATTTTTGGAAGTGGATAAACGATAGAATTTTACGGCTGCAATTTTATGTTTTATAGAAAAAACAGGTTTTGAACTGTCGAATAGGGTTGGGAAACAGATGCTATAAAGGGAGAAGATCGTTAAAAGAAATCGAAAAGCATAGCACCCTGTAAACAGAACGAAAAGGTATGTGCCCGATGCCGCAACAGCAGTGTATATAATTTTGATTTGAAAACTTGCAGAAATAAAAGGAAAAAGAACGTCGTATAGGCGTTCTTTTTCCTTAGTTTTACAATATCCTTACAAAGATTAACGAAATGCTTAAAAAAATCAAATATCGGACTTACAAATGCGGTGTATTCTATGTGCAAGACAGTTCAAAGTGCTGTCAAATCAAAAAAGAGGAGAAAAACAATGATCAAGAACACAATGCAGGCGAACTCGGAACTCGAAAAGGCGATCCGCGACAGGATCGAAACGGGTTTCAAAAATTGGAACGGCGGTTACGACGGCTGGCTCGAGTGATGTAACACGCTCTACGAGCCTGACGCGCACTACAATATCCCGTTCGAGGGTTCGCAGAAACGCTGCACGTTGGAAGAGTATAAAGCCATGATGGGGCAGCTCTTTCAGCATTTCACAATGGAGCTCGGCGAATACGACAATATGATCATCAAGGACAACTGGTGCGCGATCCGCTATACCGTAAAGGTCAAAAACCTGCATACGGGTAAGGAGATTTTGCAGCACACGATGGAGTTTGTCGAATTTAAAGACAACGGCGACGAACGCGGCGTGCGCGTGGTAGAAGGTTGGGCGCTTTCCGATTCCGCCCTCTGCTGAATAAATTCAAAAGGAACGCTTTGCGGGCGTTCCTTTTCCTTATAAAAACTATCGGCGCGGTTTTCGGAGGGTTATTGCGGCAGAAATTCATATTTTATTGTTGTTCTAACCATACTGATACTATGGCATACAGTTATAAAGGCAGTATCAGTTTCGGGCTGGTATATATCCCCGTTACGCTGCACAGCGCGGTAAGGGACAATTCAATCGGGTTCAATATGATAGATAAAAAGACTATGAGCCGGGTGAAGTATAAAAAGACCAGCGCCGATTGCGATGGCGGGGAGGTAAAGCGGGAGGATATCGTCAAGGGCTTTGAATACGAGGACGGTAAGTACGTTATTTTTGAAGATAAAGACTTTGAGAAGTTAAAATCAAAGAAAGACAAGAATATCACGATAGAAAAATTCGTCAAACTCTCCGATGTGGATCCGTTATATTTCGATAAGCCTTACTATGTCATCCCCACAGGCGCGGAAAAGGCGTTTGCCGTGCTGCTTGCCGCTATGGAGCAGGAGGGTAAAGCAGCTGTCGCAAAGACGGTGCTTGGAACAAACGAAACGCTTATACTAATCAGGGCAAGAAACGGACAGATGCTTTTGAACACGCTGTTTTTCGAGGAGGAAATTACTGCCAATCCCGCAAAAGAGGTAAAGGAGCAGGGCAGCGAGGCCGAACTCAAAATGGCAAAGGCATTGATTGAGGGTATGAGCGGTAAGTTTGTTCCCGAAGATTACAAAGACGAATACCGCCAAAGAATACAGGCAGCAATCGAATGCAAGATAGCGGGTAAGGAAATAGTTGCTCCCAAGGACAACGGCAGCGGTAAGATGATAGATTTAATGGAAGCCTTGACAAAGAGCCTCGAACTTACACAAAAGCCAAAGCCTGCTAAACGCGTTGCGTCAAAGAAAGCGGCGGAGCGTAAAAAGGCATGAGCGATTTGTTTGATGAGAAGAATATTTCACCCATGCTGCTCTATGAAACGCAGCCGTTCGACGATAAAGATTACATTTATGAATTAAAGTTGGATGGCATCCGCTGTCTGGCTTATATTGACGCAAAGTCCGTAAACTTGCGCAACAAACGCAATAAGGACGTTACAGCAATTTATCCCGAACTTGCAGAAATGAATAAGTGCGTAAAAAAGCGCGTAATACTTGACGGTGAGCTTGTCGTACTCGATAAAGACGGCAAGCCCGATTTTTATGCCCTGCAAAGGCGCAGTTTAATGGCGGATAGCTTTAAAATAGGTCTCTCCGCAAGGAACGCTCCCGTGCAGTTCGTGGCTTACGACATTATATATTTTGATGGGCAAGATTTAACGGATAAACCGCTTACCGAGCGCAAAGCTATACTTTCCAAAGCGGTAAAAGAAGGATACAATCTTTCCGTATCGAGATATATAGAGGAGATGGGTACAGCTTTCTTTGAGATTGCCAAGGCGCAGGAGTTGGAAGGAATTGTGGCAAAGCGTAAAGGTGGTCTGTACCACATAGGCAAGCGCACGCGCGACTGGCTCAAAATCAAAGTCATGCAGGACGAAGATTTGCTTGTTTTGGGTTACCAACCGGATGAGGACGGCAAGGTGAAAGACCTTATATTGGGCTACTACGACGAAGAAGGCAAACTGCAATGCCGCGGCAAAGTCTACCTCGGCATATCGGAGGAAGAGAGAAGAATAATCGAGAATTTTGCCATGCAAAACCGCATTCAAAAGCCGTGGTTCGGCAAATATAAAAATGCGGTTTGGCTTAAACCGCAGCTTGTTGGCACGGCGCACTTTATGCACGAAACGCAGAGCGGCGGAATGCGCCAGCCCGTCTGGAAAGGACTGCGGACTGATTGAATTTTCTTGACAAATCTAATTTTAAGTATTAGAATACTATAAACAAATGTTTGTTAGGGGGGCGTCCCCGCCGATAAAGACGGCGTCCGCATCGCAGAGCTTGACGAAATGACCTATCGCAGAACATTATGGAGTCACTGCCCGCTTACCGATTTCTGGCGCGTGGGCAGGGGGTATGCAGATAAGCTGCAAAAATACGGGTTATATACAATGGGCGACATCGCCCGCTGTTCGGTGGAGAAGGATAAGCTGTATAACGAAGATTTATTATATCGTATGTTCGGAATAAATGCAGAGTTGCTCATCGACCACGCATGGGGGGCCGACAACTATTGCAGACATAAAGAGCTACAAGCCGCAGTCAAGCAGCATAGGTTCGGGGCAGGTATTGCAGGAGCCGTATCCCTACGAAAAGGCAAAGCTGGTAGTGACGGAAATGGCAGACGCACTCGCGCTCGACCTTGTGGTAAAGGGGCTTGTTACCAATCAGATAGTAATAACAGTAGGCTACGACTGCGACAACGAAAATTATGACGGCGAATATTCCGTTGACCGTTATGGCAGAAAAATACCCAAGCACGCCCACGGCACATATAATCTTGACGGGTATTCATCTTCGGGTAAATATCTGCGCTATGCTACCACCGAATTTTTTGACAGAATAGTCGATAAAAAACTCTTTATTCGCCGTCTGTATATAGCGGCGACAAAGGTGGTGGATAGGGAAAACGCCCCGCAGAGCGGAGCCGAGCAGCTTGATTTCTTTAAGGACTTTGAGGAGTAAACCGCTTATCCCGATGAGGGATAAGCCTTTTTTTTCGTGCCCTAAAACAGCCTAAAAAAGGCTTAAAGAAAGTATTTTTCCATATTAAGTTGAACACTTGATTTATAGTCCAAAATTTGGATGCTATTTTTTTGGTAAGTATTGACAACTATTGATAAAATTGGTATAATAGTACTATCAAAAAAGTAAAGAGAACTACAGGATCGAACATTTTGCTGATAGTGTGCTGCGACAGGTTATTGGGCATGTATTGAGAAGCTGTTTTACGGACTTCAGTTTTAGAAAAAATTTGTGATATAATATACATTTAGAGGTATGGATGTTATATGGATTACCAATTTTTTAGGGAGAAGGGATACTTTAAATTCCCACCAATTTTACAAATTGAAATCACACAGAAGTGTCCATTAAGTTGTCCGCAATGTTATAAAAACTTAGATGAGAAGGAGATGCCGTTTGATTTTTTAAAGGATTCTATAATAAATGCAAGCAGGAATGGAACTAAACACATTGTATTAAATGGAGGAGAGCCGTTTGTATATAGTAAAATTTTTGATGTTTTAGAAATTGTAGACAGGCTTGATGTGCAAGTGACACTATTTACAAGCGGCTATGGAATTCATCTTGAAGAAGTACAAGCGTTGAAAGTGTATCAGAACTTGCATATAGGTGTTTCCTTTAATGGATCATGTGAGGCGATTCATAGCTTATCAAGAGATGGATTTGACATATCTTATAGTGCAGCAAAATTATTTGCAGAGCAAAATTTACATTATTTCATAAATTGGGTGGCTAGACACGATAATGTCATGGATTTTGAAGATCTAATACTATTCGCTCAAAAAAACAAAGCGGATTTTATTAATATCGTAGGCAATAAATTGGATGGAACAGGAAAAATATTCCAATCCCTGACACGTGCTGACTATGAGTACCTTAAAAAGGTAATTATAAACAATAGAAGTATATGTAGTATCCAAAACTGCTACAATACTCTACAGGTATTTTGTTATGGAGCAAATAAAAGCCATATTATCGGATGCGCAGCTGGGATAACATTCTGCTGTATAAATGTTGATGGTTCATTTATGCCTTGTACGCATTTATACTATCCGGAAAAATATAGTGATTTAAATCAATATTGGGAAAAATCTAAAGTTCTATATATGTTGCGCCATAGAAAAACAACGGGTCGTTGCTCAACATGTATAAATTCGCCATATTGCAATTTTTGCAAAGCTATGTCGGAACAATCTTATAGAAATTTTGACATAGGACTTCCCAATTGTGTAAATTACCAAAAGGAAATAATATGAATTATCTATGGACAAAATATTTATTTTATAAATTTATTGACGACGAAAAGATTTATTTATACAATTTTAGGAATGGTAAAGATTTTTTTCTATCAAAAGAAGAATTTGAAACGAAAAAATTTAAAGACGATAATGAATTTCACTTTTTAGTTTCAAATGAGTTTTTGGTAGATTCTAATGTTGATGAGCTTTCTGAATACATTGCGAATGCGGAAAATGAAGTTTTAACAAAGCATAAGTTAGAGCTAACGATTATTCCGACAGATGCATGTAATTTTAGATGTGTTTATTGTTATGAAACAAAAGAATCGCATCGTATGAGTGAAGAAAGTTGGGATATCTTGTTTCAATATGTTTATAAACAACTTCCTAAACTAAGTATGCTAATTATTAATTGGTTTGGGGGAGAGCCATTATTATGTTCAAATGAAGTAATTAAATTCATGAATTCTTGCAAAGCGGCTTGTAAAGAGTTTCGAGTATTATTATTTTCTACAATGACAACAAATGCATATCTTTTATCTACAGATGTGTTTAACGGGTTAGTTAGAAGTGGAGTTTATTTTTTTCAAATTACAGTTGATGGGTTGGAGCACACGCATAATAGGCAAAGACCATTAAAATCAGGCGCAGGAAGTTTTGAAAAGATTATTTCAAACTTAAGGAATATAAAGAAAAGTTGTAAATTTCCATTTATTCAAATTGTTATACGAGTGAATATAAGTAAAAACATAATAAGAGATTTTGAATCTTTTCTGAATTTTTTCGAAAAAAATTTTGGGGAAGATAAGCGATTTATTCTCTATATTGAAAAAGTACAAGATTGGGGCGGGGAGGACATAAAATCATTTAAATGCAATATGCCGACTGATAAAAACTATATTATGGCTTGGGAAATGGCTGCTGAAAAAGAGATTAATGTTCCAGAATTTTTTAAATATAGTCATGAAATTAATGTATGTGCGGCGAGTCGAGAAAATGGTTTTATAGTCAATTGGGATTTGACATTGCATAAATGCACCTTAGCCATGTATGATTTAGACACGGATATACGCTTGTTAAATTGTATAGGGAAAATTAAATCGGACGGAGTAGCTTTTATTGATAGGGGAAAACAAAAAACTTGGGTTGGGATAAAAAAAGACTTATCAAAATGTCAATCATGTAAGTTTTTACCGCAATGTTATGCAGTGGGCTGTTCTTACAGAAGAGTTAAAGGTATTGCAGAGGATTGCAGAAAAGAAGATCTTAATAGTATTTGTATGATACAATTTAGTCGTATAGGAGAAATATAATGTACGAAAAGATAAAAGCAATTCTTGAGAGTGTCGGGATTTACGATTTTGAATCTGAAAATTTGGAAATAGATTCACTGCAGCTAATTTCGATTTTAGTGTCCTTAGAGGAAGAATTTAATGTCAGCATTGACGAAATGGTTATCTTAGACACGAAATTACAATCAATTAATGATTTTGTTTCTTTATTGAAGAGCGTAGGAGTGGAAAATTTAGATTAAGAACGCTATGTAGCGTTTTTAAAATACATATGGGGAGGTAATTAGTCATGAAAAAGCTTCAAAAGCCGCGCTCGAAGAAGACAATGGTTTGTCTTTTCATTGAGAACGGCTGGCTTGGTTGCAGCTGCTAAAAACTAAGTGGAACCACTACGGCATTTTGTGCCGTAGTGCGTTTCCGCGCCTGGGGAGAAAAAATGAGCAAAATAGTTATAATTGATAGTGGTGTTGCAAAAGATGTTATAGGCAATTGCAGTGGATATAATTTAATAGATTATTCTTTGAATATTGAAGATGATCTTGGACATGGAACCGCTGTTGCGTATCAAATTTCAAAACAACATCCATATTTATCTATTTTTATTATAAAACTGTTTGATAAAGAGCATCGAGAAATTAGTGAAGAGAAATTAATTGAGGCGTTAGATTGGATTTATAATCAATTAGATGATTACATCTTAATTCATATAAGTGCTGGAATTAAGACTTGTGATAATTATTATCAATTAGAAAAGATTTGTAAAAAGTTTTTTAAGAAGAATATATTTATTGTAAGTGCTTTCGATAATGCGGGGTGCATGTCTTTCCCGGCTGCATTTGAAAATGTTATAGGGGTGGATTATGATGTAACCTGTGTTGATGCAAGCACTTATATTCATATAAAAAATTCACCTGTTAATTTTAAAGCCAAAGGTATTGATTGGCGTCTCCCAAATGAAAAAGGGCATTTCTGCACTGTATCAGGATCAAGCTTTGCAGCTCCAGTGATATCTAATAAGATAATCGATTTGTATTATAGATACAGAGATTATAACGTAATATTAAAAAAATTGATAGAGGGAGCAAATCGTATTGAAGAAAATCCAAAGTTATATGTAAATAACGGACCAGATTTTCATATTAATGAGGCGATTGTATTGCCCTATAATAAAGAAATTCAAACTTTAGTTTTAAATCAAAATAAATTAAAATTTGAAATTAAAGAAATTGTCGAGATAGGAATATCGCAAAAGCAAGATAAGTATACTTCCATTGCATATAAGAATATTAATTGGGCAGATAAACATTTTGATACAGTCATCTTGGGGCATCTTGAAGTTCTAGAGAAAGCGACTAATTTGAAAATAACTGAAAATGTTATTAAAAATTGCTTGATGTATCGTAAAAATTTATATGCATTCGACGATATATCCTCGTATAAGGATATATTAAATGAGTTTAAGAAAAACGGGATATCATATTATTATTATCCGGTAAAGCAAAAGATTAATAAAACTTCTACAGTTAGACGGTTATATAACTTTAGTACTCCAGTACTGGGTGTCGTTGGTACTAGTCCTCGGCAAGGTAAATTAACATTACAGGTTAATTTAAAATCATCATTAGAAAACGTAGGATATAAATGTGGTTTTTTTAGTACGGAGCAATCAGGGTTTTTATACGGTGCAGACTGTATTTTCCCGAATGGTTATGGATCTGGAAATTCCAATGAAAGTATTAATACAATCATATTAATAAATAAAATGATGCATAGCATAGATATAAAAGGTTATGATATTATCTTAGTGGGATTTCAATCTCAAATAATCCCCTATAGCTTAGGGAACATAGGATTTTATCCTTTGGCGCAACATGATCAAATACTAGCTACTTGTCCTGATGGTTTTATTTTAACAGTAAATTATGACGATGCGGAAGATTATATCGAAAGGGCAATTAATTATTTAAATTCAATAGTCTATGGAGAAGTAATAGCAATATACCTGTTTGGATACAAAATAGATCGACTATCTTTTATTCAGCATAAGGAACCTGTCAATATTGAAAAGGATTTGTTATCAGCGAAAGCAAGAAGCCTCGCGGAAAAATTTGGCATTCCCGTATTTTTCGATAACCAATATTCTGAATTGATTGAGACAATCGAAAATTTTTTTCAGGAATAATCAATCATGCAAATTATATGTTTAAATTGTAGAGGTCCTTTAAAGAAAACTGGACAAGATTATACTTGTTCATGTTGCGGGAAAGTCTATTCGACTTATGGTAATGCTATAAACTTTGTGGACGAATATATAGATAACGGTATTATCGATGTATATGAGAATATAAATGATAAATATAATGAAACATCGATTGGAAAATATGTTAATTTCATGAATCTTGGGTATTGTGAGAATTCAAATGAAAATTTGATAGGAAAATCAGCTTTTCAAAATAGTATTATAAATAGAAATTCGATATCATTAATCTTAAAGATTTTCTATCAGATGAATTTGGAAAATCTGGATGTATTAGATTTAGGATGTGGAAGATGTGGCGCGATATATACTATACAAAGAATGTATAAAAGCTGTAGATTGTATGGAATAGATATTTGTAAAAATGGACTGCTTGGCAAAATCACAAATAATGAATTAATTATTTGTGATTTTCAAAATGATATACCATTCGAGTCGGATAGTTTTAATTTAGTCTATTCTATTGAGGTTTTCCATGTAATAACTTATATGGATAAAGCGCTTCAAAATATTTATCGTGTTCTTAAACGTGGAGGGGAATTTATTATTGCGGATGCTTTTACATCGAATAAATGCCAAAGTATACTTGAATATGCGAAAAAAGTTGGATTCACTCTTTTGCGTATATGTGATATCACAAAAAATGTTTTACAATCTTGTAAAGCGATTAGTAAAAATAGGATAGAGGTTCTAGGAAAAAGTTATCGTGAAATGATTGGTGCTCCAGGATCTTCATTTTTTACACAGATGGAAAATGGAATTTTACGATATAAAGTTTTTTATTTTACTAAGAAAAACGAATAGAAGGACATAAGAGGTCGAGT
>CALVUC010000011.1 GCA_944363395.1 uncultured Clostridia bacterium
GCCGTCGGCTCCCGCTGTTGTATGAGATCATGTCTTACTTTCTCTTCGGGCGCATCTGAAGATAATAGGCGACGCCGAAAATGATGATGCCGAGATAGGCGATGACGGGAATGATGACCCACGACGCCAATGCGATCGGCGCGTTGAAGTCAACGCGCGCCGCGAGGGCGATGATGAGCGTCACGATCACCAACAGGATATAGGCGATACAGACGTTCAGAACGATCGGTCCCGTCTTACGCAGCGATCTTGCGCCGTAACGGTTGGCGTAGGCGAGCCCCGTCACGAGCAGCACCGCAAACCCGACGCCCCAAAGAAGATAGGGGTAGAAGGCGGGGAGCGCAACGCTTGCCGAAAGTCCGAGGAGAACGGCGCCCATCGCCACGAGGAAGGCGCAGAATGCGATCCCGCTCAGAAAGAGCGCTTTTCCCTTGTTGACGAGGCTTTCGGTCTCCTGTTCAAACCGCCCGGGTTTGCCGCCCGACGTCTGGATGCGGATGCCGTCTTTTTCGGCGCGCGTCTGCAGGTCGGTAAAATCGATGCCGTCGAGCGAACGCGCATTGGATTGCGCGGGAACGGCGTTCTCGGGACCGACGGCGTTGGAGTACATCTTGTAGACGATGCTCCTGTAATCCTGCGGCGGCTCGTCCGCATTGCTTCCCTGCGGCGGAGCGGGCTTGTTGTAATGAGAATAGTCTCCGCGCGCAGCGGCACGGGAAGAGGGGGTGTTGAGCAGATCGAGGTAATTGCGCTGCAGGAGCGCGTGCTCCTGTCTGCGGTAGATCTCTTCCTGCTCGGCGATGATGCGCTCTTCCTGCGCTTTGAGCTCTGCCTCGTGTCTGGCGCGTTCCTGCGCGAGCACGTTTTCGAGATGATTGTTGTAGTTGTTGCGTTCTGCCGCGATCGCCGATTCGGAGCGGTGGCGTTCGGTCTCGAGCAAAAATTCGTTGCGCTGACGCTCGTCCTCGAGCGCCGCCTCCGACCGCTTCTTTTCATCTTCCAAAAGAGCTTCGGCGCGCTTGCGCTCCTCTTCGAGCTGCGCTTCGGACGACTTCTTCTGTTCTTCGAGCTGTTGCGAAAGTTCGTCCTTTTCCTGCTCGAGCTGCGCGATCTTTTCGCGCTGTTCCTCCGCTTCCGGGTTGATGAGCCGTTCGTCGGCAAGGCGCTGCGCTTCTTCCAGCGCCGCTTCGTTTTCCTGCAGCCGGTATTCGAGAGAGGCGATCTGCGCGCGGAGCGCTTCTTCCTGTTCGGTCGCCTCGCGCTCGGTCTGTTGCTCGAGGGCGAGACGCTGTTCCTCCACTTCCTGCGCGCGCGCGTCAAGTTCCTGTTCGCGGCGGGCATTTTCCTGCGAGAGCGTTTCGCTGCGGGCATCCAGTTCGCTGCGGCGCTGGGCGAGCGCCTGTTCGCGTGCGCCGATCTCCCGTTCGCGCCAATCGTATTCCTTCAAAAGGAGTGCGTTCCGTTCATCCAGTTCGCTGCGTTTGCGGACGAGCGCCTGTTCGCGCGCGGCGAGCTCCTGTTCTCTCCAGTCGCGTTCGCGCAGATATTGCTCCGTACGGGTGCGCATCTCCTCGTCGAGGGCGGCGCGCTGGTCGGCGAACGCCTGCAGCGTCTGCGTCTCGAGAGCGGTGCGCTGCTCGCTGAGCGCTTCAGCGCTCCGCTCTTCCAGCTCCGCCTGTCTTTGTCCGAGTTCCTCTTCGCGTGCGGCGAGCGCCTGTTCGCGCTCGTCCTGCGCGCGCGTCACGCTCTCCGAGCGGCTCTCAAAGGCGCGGCGCTGTTCGCCGAGCGCCTGTTCGCGTGCGGAAAGTTCCTGCTCGCGCCAGCCGTATTCCTTTTGCAGCGCTTCGCTGCGTGCCGCCGCCTCGCCGATCTCCTTTTCGCGTGCGGTAAGCGCTTCCTCCCGCGCGGCAAAGCTGCGCTCGGCATCCTCGTTGGTGAGGCGCTGCCGTTCGACTGCCTTTTCGCGTGCGGCGAGCGCCTGTTCGCGCTCGTCCTGCGCGCGCGTCATGCTCTCCGAGCGGCTCTCAAATGCCTGACGCTGTTCGCCGAGCGCCTGTTCGCGTGCGGCAAGCTCCTGTTCGCGCCAGTCATATTCTTTTGCCAGCTCCTCGGAACGGGAGCGCATCTCTTCGTCGAAGGCGGCGCGCTGTTCGTTGAGTTTCTCCTGATAACTCTCTTCGATCTGATCGAATTCATCGTCGTCGAAAGAGGGGAGATAGTCGACTTCCTCCTCTCCGCCTTCGCCGCGCGGCACACGGGAAGTGGAGTTTTTGAGGACGCGCATATTGACGAGAGAGGGAGCGGGGTTGGAGAAGTCAAAGTCCTTGTCCGAGATGAGACTGTCGATGACGGTGCGCGAATATTCCCATTCCGACTGGTTCTGTTCGGAAATGGCTTTTCCCGCTTCGGTCAGGCTGAAATACTTTCTCCTGCCGCCGCCGACGGAGCCGCCCCAGTAGGAGGTGACGTAGCCGTCCTTTTCAAGACGCTTCAGTGCGCTGTAGAGGGAGGGCTGTTTCAAGGAATACTGTCCGTGGCTCTTGCGTTCGATCTCGGCGATGATCTCATAGCCGTACTTGTCGCCGTCGTAGAGGGCGCGTAGGATGATGGTGTTGATGTGACCGCGGATGAGGTCGGAACTGACCGTCTTTTCGCTATGGTCTGTCTGTACAGCGTCGTCCATATCCTGCTCCTTGTTTTTTCACTATTATACAATATCCGACAGATTTTGTCAATATCCAAAGTACTATGTCAGACATAATTTTATAAAATTTTGTACATTCGTCATATTTTTGACCATATTTCCGTATGGTAAACGGATGGGGACGGTTCGGGCGGTGTTCTTTCTCGTCGGCATGACGGCGGGCGCAGGGTTTTTGACGGGCGCGGAGCTTGTCCGTTTTTTCGGAAATCCGGGGACGGCGTTTTTGTTCGCCTGTCTCCTGACGGCGGCGGGGAACGCCTTTTTTCTCTGTCTGGGCAGAAAATACGGCGGCTGCAAGAGGGCTGTCCGCGCTCTGTTTCCGCGCGGCGGGGACGCCGTCTCCTGCGCGCTCTTTGCCGTCTCCTTTGTTCCGTGCGCGGGGATGCTCGCCGTGCTCGACGCGCTGCTTCCGACCTATGCGCCACTCCCTTCTCTTGCGGGGCTCGCCGCGGTGACCCTCGTCCTTGCGCGCGGGCTGAGGGGCGTGGGAACGTTCAGCGCGGCAGTCGTTCCTTTTTTGCTCATGCTCGTCGTCGGGACGGGAAAGCTCGGCGTACCCTTTGCCGCGGGAGGGGGCGCGGGGAGCGCGCTCGTCTATGCGGGGATGAACGCGGCGTTTTCGGCGCCCGCTCTCATGGATGCGGGCGGGTCGGTGCGCCGTCCGCTGACGGCGTCGCTTTGCGCCGCCGCCGTCCTGTTTGTCTGCGGGACTTGCATTCTCGGCGGCATCGGGGCGGCGTCCGATCCCGTCATGCCCTATCTTTCCGTCGTCGGGGCGAGGCGGGTGTATACCGTCGGCGTTGCCTGCTCCGTCCTGACGTCGCTCTCTTCGGCGCTCTTTCCGCTGTTTTCGGCGTGCAGGCGGCTCGGGAACAAGAGACATACCGCAAGGGCATTCGTGCTCCTTGCGGTATTCGTGCTCTCGCGCGTCGGCATGGAAAACGTTGTCGGCGTCTTTTATCCCGCCGCGGGCATTGCGGGGATGCTCTTTTTATGCGTCTGTGTTCTTGACGAGTATCTTTTCCAGCAGTACCACAAGGGCGTACATCCCCGCCGCAAGCAGACAGAGAAGAAAGGTCGCGCTCATCACGAGGTCGAGTTTGAAGACCTGCCCGCCGTAGACGATGAGATATCCGAGCCCCGCGCGCGAGACGATGTATTCGCCCATGATGGAGCCGATCCACGCCATGCCGACGTTGATCTTGAGCATGGAGATGACGGCGGGATAGGCGGAAGGAAGGACGAGTTTTTGTAAGATCTGCGCCTTGCTTGCGCCCATCGAGCGCATCAGGAGCAGCTTCCCGGGGTCGGTCGCGATAAAGGCGGAGAGGACGTGCATGATCGCCACGATGAGTCCCACGAGGATGGTCATAAAGACGATCGCCTCGCTTCCTGTGCCGAACCATATGATGATGAGCGGTCCCAATGCGATCTTCGGAAGGGCGTTGAGCACGACGATGTACGGCTCGAGTACGCGTCGCAGCGTCTCGCTCCACCAGAGGACGAGCGCCACCGCAAAGCCGAGCACGACGGCAGCCGCAAAGCCCGCGAGCGTCTCCCACAGCGTGACGCCGATGTGATAGAAGAGGCTTCCGTCCGCGGCGAGAGAGGCGATCGTCGCCGCGATGCGGGAAGGGGAGCTCATGATGAACGGGTCGACCCAGCCGCAGGCGGTGACGAGTTCCCACAGTCCCAAAAGAAGGGCGAGAACGCCCAGCCGCAGGACCTGAACGAGGATGAGACGCTGTTTTCTGCGCCGCAGGAAGGATGCGTGTTCCTTGGAATAAAGCGTGTGTTTCATGCGTTGAGTTCCCTCCAAAGCAGTTCAAACCATTTGGAGAAGGCGGGCAGTTCCCGCCGTTTGAGCGGAGGAACGCCGTCGAAATCGAGCGTATGCGTGTGCAGGACGCGGGCGGGACGGGCGGAGAGGACGAGCACCCGGTCGGCGACGGAGATCGCCTCGGAGATGTCGTGCGTGATGAGGAGCGCCGTCTTTTGCTCGCTGCGGATGATGGCGGCGACGTCGTTGCAGACGGTGAGGCGGGTCTGATAGTCGAGCGCGGAGAAGGGTTCGTCGAGCAGCAGGATGTCGGGATCGGTCGCGAGCGTGCGGATGAGCGCCGCGCGCTGCCGCATCCCTCCCGAAAGCTGCGCGGGATAGCTTTTCAAAAAGTCTTTGAGCCCGTATTTTTCGGCGAGGGCGCAGACGCGCGCCCTCGCTTCGGGCTTCTTATGCCCTACCTCCAGCGGGAGGAAGAGATTTTTTTCGATCGTACGCCAGGGGAACAGCTCATCCCGCTGCAGCATATAGCCGCAGGTCCCGCCGCACAGGACTTCTCCTTCGGATGGGACGAGCAGTCCCGCCGCGAGCGACAAGAGGGTGGTCTTGCCGCAGCCGGACGGACCGATGATGGCGACGAAATCTCCGCGCTCCACCGAAAAAGACAGTCCCTGCGCCGCGGTGAGTTCGCCGCGTACGGTATGATAGGTATATCCGACGTTTCGGAAGGTGAGGATCTCCATGGTGCTCCTTTTGTAAACGGAAGGTCATTGCAGCGCCGCGTACACTTCCCTGACATAGGAATTGTCGACGAGCGCGGCAAAGTCGGCGCGGCGCTCGAGTTCGCCCGCGCTTTCGATGATGTCCTGCAGGCGTTCAAAACTCTCTTCGGTCATTGCCATATCGCTCACCCAGGCGTCGATGGAGCGGTAACTCGTGACGCTGACGGCGAGCGAAGCGGCGGACGTGGAGGGGAAGTAGTCGACGAGATGTTCCGCGACGACGGACGCGTCCTCCGTCTGCGCATATCGTACGCCGCGCAGCAGGGCGCGCAGGAATGCTTTGGCGGTCTCTTCGTTCTCGTCCAGCCACGAGCGCTTTGCGATATAACTCGTGTAGGGGACTTCGCCGCCCGCTTCCCCGACCGCCGCGACGATATAGCCCTTTCCCGCCGCCTCATATTCGGATGCGGTCGGTTCGAACATCGTGCAGTAATCGGCGGTGCCCGCTTCGAAGGCGCCCGTCATCAGGTTGAACGCGACGTCGAAGTTGAGATGAATGTCCGCGTCGGTGAAGCCGTGTTCGCGCAGGATGTATTCAAAGGTCATGGCGGGGACGCCGCCCTTCCTGCCTGCCAGGATCTCTTTGCCTTTGAGGCTCTCCCAGGTGAAGTCCGGCTCGTCGGTGCGCGAGACAAGAAAGGAGCCGTCGCGCTTCGTGAGCTGTCCGAACACGGTGGGGACGTCGTTGGACCCGCCGAGCAGCACATAGATCGCCGCTTCGGGGCCGCAGAAGCCGATATCCGCGTCGCCTGAGAGTACCGCAGCCATCACGGCGTCTGCGCCGCCGCCGTTGGTGAGTTCGATCTCGATGCCCTCTTCTGCGAAGTAGCCGAGGGCGTCGGCGAGGTACATGGGTGCATAGAAGACGGAGTGCGTCACTTCGTTGATCTTCAGGGTCGTGACGCCCTCCTGTTCGTTGCCGCCGCAGGCGGAAAGGGGGAGGAGGGCGAAGAGCGCCGCTCCGAGAGTTGCCAAGAGTTTTTTCATGATCTGCTCCGTAAATTTTAAGGAATAATATATCCTATGAGCAAGGCGGAATAATTGACAACGGCTGCAAAATGTTCTATAATGAGAAACTGTATAAAATGCCATAAAGCGCGCTTTTCCGTGAAGAAAAGTGCGAAATATATGTATTGCAGGACAAAGACAGACATGGAAGAGATGCAAACGACGTACAACCCCAAAGAGTTTGAAGAGCGGATCTACCGCGAGTGGACGGAACACGGATGTTTCCGTGCCGAGATCGACCCTTCCAAGGTCCCGTTCACCGTCATGATGCCGCCTCCCAACATCACGGGGCAGCTCCACATGGGTCACGCGATGGACGAGACGATGCAGGACATCCTCACCCGTTTCAAGCGGATGCAGGGGTACTGCGCGCTCTGGCTCCCCGGGACCGATCATGCCTCCATTGCAACGGAGGTCAAGATCGTCGAGCAGATGAAGAAGGAGGGCTTGAGCAAACAGGAACTCGGACGCGAGGAGTTCTTGCGGCGCGCGTGGGCGTGGAAGGAGAAATACGGCGGGAGGATCGTCGAACAGCTCAAAAAATTGGGCTCCTCCTGCGATTGGTCGCGCCTCGCCTTCACGATGGACGAGAAGTGTTCGCGCGCCGTGCGCGAGGCGTTCTTCCGTCTCTATCATAAGGGGCTCATCTACCGCGGCAGCCGCATCATCAACTGGTGTCCGAGCTGCAAGACGGCGCTTTCCGATGCGGAAGTGGAGTACGCGGAGGAAAACGGGCATTTCTGGTATTTTGCATATCCCGTCGAGGGAAGCGAAGAGAAGATCGTCATTGCGACGACCCGTCCCGAGACCATGCTCGGCGATACCGCGGTCGCCGTCCACCCCGACGACGAGCGCTACGCCTCTCTCATCGGCAAGACGCTGCTGCTGCCTCTGACCGACAGGAAGATCCCCGTCGTCGCCGACAGTTATGTCGATCCCGCCTTCGGGACGGGCGCCGTGAAGATCACGCCCGCGCACGATCCCAACGACTTCGAGGTGGGGCTGCGCCACGATCTTCCCGTCATCCGCGTGATGAACGACGACGGCACGATGAACGATCTTGCGGGCGAGTATGCGGGACTGGACCGGTACGAGGCGAGGAAGCGCATCGTCGCCGCGATGGAGGGGCTCGGGCTGCTTGTCAGGATCGAGCCGCACGCGCACAACGTCGGGCATTGCTACCGCTGCCATTCCACCGTCGAGCCCATCGTTTCCAAACAGTGGTTCGTCAGGATGAAGCCGCTCGCCAAGCCCGCCATCGACGCCGTTGCGCACAATAAGACCAAATTCACGCCCGACAGGTTTGCCAAGATCTACTATAACTGGCTGGAAAATATCCGTGACTGGTGCATTTCCCGCCAGCTCTGGTGGGGGCACCGCATCCCCGTCTGGTACTGCGACGACTGCGGCGAGACCATCTGCGAGAGGGAGACGCCTTCCGTCTGCCCCAAGTGCGGCGGGACGCATCTTACGCAGGACGAGGACGTCCTCGACACCTGGTTCTCCTCGGCGCTCTGGCCCTTCTCTACGTTGGGATGGCCCGAAGAGACGGAAGATTTCAATTACTTCTATCCGACCGACGTGCTTGTCACGGGGTACGATATCATCCCGTTCTGGGTCATGCGCATGATGTTCTCCGGCATCGAGTATACCGAAAAGGTCCCGTTCCGCGACGTGCTCATCCACGGGCTCGTGCGCGACGAACAGGGCAGAAAGATGTCCAAATCGCTCGGGAACGGCATCGATCCCCTCGAGATCATCGATAAATACGGTGCGGACTCCCTGCGTCTCGCGCTCATGACGGGCGTTGCTCCCGGGAACGACACCCGCTTCACGGACGCCAAGGTGGAGGCGGCGCGCAACTTCATCAACAAGATCTGGAACGCGTCGCGTTTCGTTTTGATGAACGCCAAAGACGCCGTCATCCCTTCCATCGGCGAGATCAGGCTGCAGCCTGCCGATCGCTGGATCATCTCTCGGCTGCAGGCGTGCATCCGCGAAGTCGTCGTGGCGCTCGGCAAATTCGATCTGGGCATCGCGGCGGACAAACTCACCGACTTCATGTGGAACGACTTCTGCGATTGGTACATCGAGCTGTCCAAACCCGCTCTGTACGGCGCCGATCCCGAAAAGAAGAGCGGCGCGCTCGCCGTGCTCATGTATGTGCTCAAAGACGCCCTGAAGCTCCTGCATCCCTTCATTCCCTTCGTTACGGAGGAGATCTATTCCTATCTGCCCGGTACGGAAGGGTACATCATCAACGCCGAATATCCCCGCTACAATTCCCGCCTCGCCTATAAAAAGGAGGCGAAGGCGTTTGAAGGGGTCATCGATCTCATCAAGACCGTCCGCGCAATGAAGGTAGAGGTCAACTGCCCGCCGTCGCGCAAGGTGCATATCTTCCTGACGACGGACGCAAAGCGGCTGGTGAGCGTCAACAAGAGCGCCATCCTGCGCCTTGCGGGTGCGAGCGACGTGACGGTCGCCGAGAGCGGCGCCCAAGCGGGGACGAAGGCGGTCTCCCGCGTGTGCGAACTCGGGCAGATCTTTATCCCGCTCGGCGATCTCGTCGATCTCGAAAAGGAGAAGTCGCGCCTTGAAAAGGAACTGGACCGCGTGACGTCCGAGATCGCGCGTGCGAGCGGAAAACTCAACAATCAGAACTTCATAGCCAAAGCGCCTAAAAAACTCGTCGACGACGAGCGGGCAAAGCTCGAGAAACTTCTTACCGATAAGGATAAGGTCGAGGCGAGCCTGAAAGCGCTGGAAGAGTGAAAATAGCCCGCGGATGCGGGCTTTTTTTCCAGCGGAAAAGGGGAAAGGCGACAAGGGAAAGTTTTTTTTCGCGCACGGGAAAAAATTGTGTCCAAACAGTTGACATCCTCTTGCAAATTTGATAAAATAAGAATCGATAAAAAAATATCGATATGTGCGACGGGAGGAACGATGGCGACAGCGGAAAATGCAGTATCCAAAGCGACGTTCTCCCGCGTGCCCGCCTACCTCAGGTATCTCAAAGGGGAGGCGGGGAAGGGCGTCGAGTATGTCTCCTCCGCGGCGATCGCCAAGGACATGGGGCTTTCGGCGGTCGGCGTCAGAAAGGATCTCGCGCTCATTTCATCCCGTCCCGGGAAGCCGCGGTTCGGATTCGAAGTGCGCAGGCTTATCGCCGATATCGAGAAGTTTTTAGGGTACGACCGCTGGACGAACGCCGTCATCATCGGTGCGGGCGGGCTGGGGCGTGCCATCCTCAGTTACGAGGGGTTTGAAAATTACGGCATCCACGTCATCGCGGCGTTCGATAATGCGCCTGCAAAGATCGGCGCGGTCGGAGGGAAACCCGTCTATCCGATGGAGCGCCTCGGCGACGTCGTCAAACGCAGCGGCGTCAAGGTCTGCATCCTTACGGTGCCGCGCAGCGCGGCGCAGGAGGCGTGCGACAGGGCGGTGGAGACCGGAATTTCCGCCATCCTCAGTTTTGCGCCCGTCCATCTGCGTGTCCCCGACGGGGTCACGGTCAAATACGAAGATCTTGCGGTCTCGCTCGCAGAACTCTGCGGCGCATGACCGTCGGTCGGCAATAAAGTACGGAAAAAATTATATGGAGGTCGGTTATGAAGGATTTCATCGTCAACGATGAAGAGTCGCTTGCGAAGATGCTCGCAAAGGTCAGAGCAGCGCAGGAAAAGTTCGCTACCTACACGCAGGAGCAGGTCGATAAGATCTTCTTTGCTGCGGCGCTTGCTGCGAACAAGATGCGTATCCCCCTTGCCAAGATGGCGGTCGAGGAGACCGGCATGGGCATCGTGGAGGACAAGGTCATCAAGAACCACTACGCAGCGGAGTATATCTATAATCAGTACAAGGATACCAAGACCTGCGGCGTCATCGAGCGCGACGAGGGCTTCGGCATCACCCGCATCGCAGAGCCCATCGGCGTGCTTGCGGCGATCATTCCCACGACCAATCCTACTTCGACGGCGATCTTCAAGTCGCTCATCTGCCTCAAGACGAGAAACGGTCTCATCATCTCGCCTCACCCCCGCGCAAAGTCCTGCACCATCGCTGCGGCGAAGGTCGTGCTTGACGCGGCTGTCGCGGCGGGCGCTCCCGAGGATATCATCGGCTGGATCGACCAGCCTACCGTCCCGCTCTCCGGTATGATCATGAGAGAAGCGGACATGATCCTTGCAACGGGTGGTCCCGGCATGGTCAAGGCGGCTTACTCTTCCGGCAAGCCCGCGCTCGGCGTCGGCGCAGGCAATACGCCCGCGATCGTCGATTCTTCGGCGGATATCAAGCTCGCCGCTTCCTCCATCCTTCACTCCAAGACGTTTGATAACGGCATGATCTGCGCTTCCGAGCAGTCCACGATCGTCCTTGCGGACGTGTACGATGCGTTCAAGGCGGAGATGCAGCTGCGCGGCGCTTACTTCCTTTCGCCCGAAGAGACGGACAAGGTCAGAAAGACCATCATCATCAACGGCGCGCTCAACGCCAAGATCGTCGGTCAGAGCGCCTGCAAGATCGCGGAACTTTCCGGGATCACGGCGCCTGCCGGGACGAAGGTCCTCGTCGGCGAAGTGGAATCGGTGGAACTTTCGGAAGAGTTCGCGCACGAAAAGCTCTCTCCCGTCCTCGCAATGTATAGGGCGGAGACGTTTGAAGAGGCAGTCGCCAAGGCGGACAGGCTCATCAAAGACGGCGGACTCGGTCATACCTCCTCGCTCTTCATCAACGTGGAGACGGGCGCGGACAAGATCGCATACTTCCGTTCCGTCATGAAGACCTGCCGCATCGTCATCAACACGCCTTCCTCGCACGGCGGCATCGGCGATCTGTACAACTTCAAGATGCCCGCATCTCTCACGCTCGGCTGCGGTTCGTGGGGCGGCAACTCCGTCTCCGAGAACGTCGGCGTCAAGCACCTCATCAATATCAAGACCGTTGCGGAAAGGAAGGAGAATATGTTGTGGTTCAGAGCACCTGAGAAGGTCTATTTCAAACGCGGTTGCCTCGGTGTTGCGCTCAAGGAGCTCGGACACCAGGTCTACAACAAGAAGAAGGCGTTCATCGTCACCGACGGATTCCTGTATCAGAGCGACTTCACCAAGAAGATCACGTCCGTTCTCGACGAGATGGGGATCACGCACGCAACGTTCTTCAACGTCACGCCCGATCCCACGCTTGCCTGCGCGAACGAGGGCGTCAAGCAGATGCGCGACTTCCAGCCCGACGTCATCATCGCGGTCGGCGGCGGTTCGCCCATGGATGCCGCCAAGATCATGTGGGTGATGTACGAGCATCCCGAAGTGGACTTCCAGGATATGGCGATGCGCTTCATCGATATCCGCAAGCGTGTCTATACCTTCCCTCATATGGGCGACAAGGCGCTCTTCGTCGCCATCCCCACGACGGCAGGTACGGGTTCCGAAGTCACGCCCTTCGCGGTCATCACCGATGAAAAGACGGGTACCAAGTATCCCCTTGCCGATTACGAGCTCATGCCCGATATGGCGATCATTGATGCCGACCTCATGATGAACATCCCCAAGGGGCTTACTTCCTGCTCCGGTATCGACGCGATGAGCCACGCGCTCGAAGCGATCGCCTCCGTCATGGCGACCGACTTCACCAACGGTATCGCGAAGGAAGCGGCAAGGCTCATTTTCGAGTACCTGCCTTCCGCTTACGAGAAGGGAGCGCATGACGCGGAGGCGCGTGAGCGCATGGCGAATGCGTCCACGATGGCAGGTATGGCGTTCGCGAATGCCTTCCTCGGCGTCTGCCACTCCATGGCGCACAAGCTCGGTTCCTACTGGCACATCCCTCACGGTATGGCAAACTCGCTGATGCTGGAAGAGGTCATCCGCTTCAACAGCTCCGAATGCCCGACCAAGATGGGGACCTTCCCTCAGTATGCATATCCTCAGTGCAAAGCGCGCTATGCGGACGTTGCCCGCTATGTCGGCTGCAAGGGCAAGAACGACGACGAACTCGTCGAGGCGCTCATTGCGAAGCTGCATGACCTGCAGGCATCGATCGGTCAGCCCAAGACCATTCAGGAAGCGCTCGCAGGAAAGGTGACCGAAGAGGAATTCCTTGCCCGTCTCGATCAGATGACGGAGGACGCGTTCGACGATCAGTGCACGGGTGCGAACCCTCGCTATCCGCTGATGTGCGAGATCAAGGAGATGTATCTCAACGCATACTACGGCCGCAAGAACCGCAGCAAGAAGAAGTGATCATACAAAAATTTCATGCAACGAGGGTAAGAAATTCTTGCCCTCGTTGTTGAAATTATAAAAAACGCAGATTTTATCGAAAAAGAGAGGACAATTATGAGAGGACTTGAAACTTCGGTCAGGAAGCTGCGCCACCAGGTATTCGTCGAAGTCGCGAAAGTCGCCTTTGATTCGACGGATGTCGAGAACGATATCGAGAAGATCCCCTATACCATCACGCCGACGGAGACGCCCCAGTACCGCGAGAGCGTTTACCGCGAAAGGGCGATCGCGGCGGAGCGCGTCCGTCTTGCGATGGGTATGTCGCTCAACCCGCAGGACAGGCCCGCGCACATCACCAACGGGCTCACGAAGAGCAATATTTCCGATAGCTATTACGAGCCGCCGCTCATGCAGGTCATTCCCTCCGCCTGCGACAGGTGCGAGGAGAATATGTACGTCGTCTCCGATCAGTGCCGCGGCTGTGTTGCGCGCTATTGCATGACGGTCTGCCCCAAGGGCGCAATCTCCGTCGATAAAAAGACGGGAAAGGCGGTCATCGACCAGGGGAAATGTATCAAATGCGGGAAATGCAAAGCCGCCTGCCCGTACGAAGCGATCGCGCACAGGACGCGTCCCTGCGCGCAGGCGTGCGGCGTGAAGGCGATCTCGAGCGACGGGCTCGGGCGGGCGTCCATCGATCCCGCGAAGTGCGTCGGCTGCGGACAGTGCATGGTCACCTGTCCGTTCGGTGCGATCGCCGATAAATCGCAGATCTTCCAGCTCATCCGCGCCATCACGAAGGGGGATGAGGTCGTCGCCGAAGTTGCCCCCGCGATCGTCGGGCAGTTCGGACCCAATGTAACGCTCTGGAAGATCAAGGCGGCGCTCAAAGAAGTCGGCTTCAAGGAAGTCTACGAGGTCGCGCACGGCGCGGATGTGGGTGCTTCCACCGAGGCACATCACTATGCGACGGAGGTCGTGACGGGTAAACTTCCTTTCCTGCTCACTTCCTGCTGCCCTGCGTGGAGTATGCTTGCAAAGACGCAGTTTCCCGACATGATCGACAAAGTCTCGTCCGCGCTCACGCCCATGGTCGCGACGTCGCGCACCATCAAGCAGAACCGTCCCAACGCGCGCGTGGTCTTTATCGGTCCTTGCGCGGCGAAGAAGCTGGAGGCGCGCCGCCGCACGGTGCGCAGCGACGTCGATTTTGTCATCACGTTTGAAGAGCTCGCCGCGATCTTTGAAGCGAAGGGTATCGATATGGCGACGTACGACAAGGAGGAGCCGATCCACGACGCAACAGCGGCGGGCAGGGGCTACGGTGTGGCGGGCGGCGTTTCCGCAGCGGTCGAGGCGTGCGTCAAAGAGTATTATCCCGACGTCGAAGTCAAGATCGAGCACGCGGAAGGGTTGGAGGAGTGCAAGAAAGTGCTGCTCCTTGCAAAACTCGGAAAGAAGAACGGTTGCCTGATCGAGGGCATGGGCTGTCCCGGCGGCTGCGTCGCGGGGGCAGGCGTCAACGCTCCCGTCGAGAAGGGGGCAGCGGAACTCAGAAAATTCGTCGCGGGTTCCACCAAAAAACTTCCCGAAAAAGAGTTGTACGAGATCAAGCTTCCGTAATACAAGATATAGTGTACTATGTCTGGCATAGTACACTATATCTAAACAAAAAGAGGGTCTGCGATTTTTCGCGGGCTCTCTTTTTTCTTATGCCGCAGGACGGGGGCATTATCTTTTTTTGACCGAATTTTCGTCAGGTACTTGCTTTTTTGCGCCGGATGTAGTATAATCAGAATACAGTATCAATGAAAAAACGATCGGGAGCTTGCAGACAGGCTGAGAGGAAGGTGTGACCTTCGACCGTTGACCTGATATGGGTAATGCCAGCGTAGGGAGTAGATATTCGTATGCGGGCATGGCTTTCGGTCAGAGCCCGTTTTTTATTTGGAGGACAGTATGGTCAAGATCAACGGAGAATGGGAGGATGCTGCGGGCAAGACCATTGCCGAGTATCTTTCGGGAACTTCATACGATGTGCGGCGCATCGCCGTAGAGAAGGGCGGGGAGATCGTGCCGAAATGCGCGTACGATGCGACGACGCTCATGGACGGCGACGTCGTGGAGATCGTCAGTTTTGTCGGTGGCGGCTGATGACGAAAGAGGAGTGGGAACAGGCGCTCTCGAAGCGGGTCGGAGAGCCGCTTCGCCGTACGTTTGCGGAGGCGACCGTCGCCGTATGCGGTCTGGGCGGGCTCGGTTCTCACATTGCGCTCTCTTTGGCGCGAGCGGGCGTGGGCAGGCTCGTTTTGATCGACTTTGACCGCGTCGATCTCTCCAATCTTCACCGTCAGGCATATTTTCCGTCACAGATCGGTGAAAACAAGACGGACGCGCTCAGGGAAAATGTTCTTGCCGCCGCTCCGTACGTCTGCGTCCGGACGCATTGCCTGCGCATGACGGCGCAAAACGCCGCAGAACTTTTGGAAGATGCGGACGTCGTCTGCGAGGCGTTCGACGATCCGCAGGCGAAGGCGATGCTTGTCGATGCGGCGGCGTCGTATTTTCCCGGGAAGTGGCTCGTGGCGGCTTCGGGAATGGCGGGGATCGGGAGCCCCAACCGCATTTGCACCCGTAAGCTCGCCAAAAGGATGTTCCTTTGCGGCGACGGGACGAGCGACGCTGCGGACGGGATCGGGCTTGCCGCGCCGCGCGTCATGCTCTGCGCCGCGCATCAGGCGCTCACCGTTCTGCGCATCCTCGCGGGTGAAACGGACGTATAATTGAAATTTTTCTCTGGAAGGAGTTACGATATGGAAGATGCACTTGTGATCGGCGGAAGGGAATTCGGTTCGCGCTTTATTTTGGGCTCGGGCAAATATTCCCTTCGCCTTATCGAAGCGGCGGTCAAGGATGCGGGTGCGGAGATCATCACGCTCGCCGTCCGCCGCGCCAACACCAAGGAACAGGAGAACATCCTCGATTTTATTCCGAAGGGAGTGACGCTTCTCCCCAATACGAGCGGCGCCCGCAACGCGGAAGAAGCGGTGCGCATCGCCCGTCTTGCAAGGGAGCTCGGCTGCGGCGATTTCGTTAAGATCGAGATCATGCGCGACAGCAAGTATCTCCTGCCCGACAACTATGAGACAATCAAGGCGACGGAAACGCTCGCGAAAGAGGGTTTTGTCGTCATGCCCTATATGTATCCCGACCTCAACGTCGCGCGCGATCTCGTCAATGCGGGCGCGGCGAGCATCATGCCTCTGGCGGCGCCCATCGGCTCCAACAAGGGGCTTGCGACCAGAGATTTTATCCGCATCCTCATCGATGAGATCGATCTTCCCGTCATTGTGGACGCGGGCATCGGCAGACCTTCGCAGGCGTGCGAGGCGATGGAGATGGGCGCCGCCGCCATTATGGCGAACACGGCGCTCGCTACGGCGGGCGATCTTCCCAAGATGGCGTCTGCATTCCGTCTCGCGATCGAGGCGGGCAGAAAGGCGTACCTTGCGGGCATCGGCAGAGTCCTGACGCGCGGCGCTTCGGCTTCCGATCCGCTCACGGGCTTCCTGCACGATTGAGGCTGCATATGGAAAATCAGTTTTTTGTCGATTCCGCCCGCCTTTCAAAGGCGGCTTTGGAGAAAAAACACCGCCTGGAGACAGACCCGTCCTGCCGTAAAGACCCGATGGAATACCTTCCCGGGATGGAGAAGATCTCTTCGGACGTGATGGAGAAGGTCATGTCGCAGGTGCGCGCATACGATCCTTCCCGCTATACGGCGAAGGATGTGCGGGCGGCGCTCGAGCATGAGACGTGCTCCGTGGAGGACATGAAGGCGCTTTTGTCGCCTGCGGCGGAGCCTTTTCTCGAGCAGATGGCGCAGCGCGCGAGGACAGAGACGGGAAAACATTTCGGCAACACCGTCTATCTCTTTACGCCGCTCTATATCGCCAACTATTGTGAAAATTACTGCGTGTACTGCGGGTTCAACTGCTATAACGATATCCATCGCATGAAACTCTCGCCCGAACGCATTGAGCACGAGATGCAGGTCATCGCGCAAAGCGGGATGGAGGAGATCCTCATCCTGACGGGAGAGAGCCGCTCGCAGAGCAGCGTAGAGTATATCGGCGAGGCTTGCAAGCTCGCGCGGAAATATTTCCGTCTCGTCGGGCTGGAGATCTATCCCGTCAACACCGACGAGTACCGCTATCTTCATGCGTGCGGCGCCGACTATGTGACCGTCTTTCAGGAGACGTACGACGTTGCGGCGTATGAAAAGCTGCATCTTCTGGGACATAAGCGCGTCTGGCCCTATCGGTTCGAAGCGCAGGAGCGCGCTCTCCGCGGCGGGATGCGCGGCGTCGCCTTTTCCGCGCTGCTGGGGCTGTCCGATTTCCGCAAAGACGCGCTCGCCACGGCGCTGCACGCCTACTATCTGCAGCGCAAGTATCCGCAGGCGGAGATGTCGCTGTCCTGTCCGCGCCTGCGTCCCATCATCAACAACGATAAGATCGATCCCATGGACGTTCACGAGAAGCAGCTCTGCCAGATCTTGTGCGCCTATCGCATCTTTATGCCCTTTGTCGGCATCACCGTCTCCTCGCGGGAGAGCGCCGCATTCCGCAACGGCATCGTCAAGATCTGCGCGACCAAGGTCTCCGCGGGCGTTTCGACGGGCATCGGCGACCATGAGAGCAAGTATACGGGCAAGGAAGCCGCGGAAGCCGAGGGGGACGAGCAGTTCGAGATCGCCGATACGCGCAGTCTCGAACGGATGTACGAAGAGATCGAGGACGAGGGTCTGCAGCCCGTCCTCAACGACTATCTCTATGTTTGAGATCGTCTGCGTCACGCACCGCGCGCTGTGCGGCGAGGCATTTCTGACGCGCATCGACAAGATCGCGGACGTCGTCGACGGCGTCATCCTGCGCGAAAAAGATCTGCAGGAAAGCGAATACGAGCGGCTTGCCGCCGATGTGCTCTCTGTCTGCGCGCGCCATGAAACGCCCTGTGCGCTGCATACGTTTGCGGGCGCTGCCGCACGGCTGCACGCGCGGGCGATCCATCTTTCTTTGTACGATCGTCTTTCTCTGGGCAGAGAGGCGCTCTCCGCATTCTCGCGCGTGGGGGTCTCCTGTCACAGTCTTTCCGATGTATTGGCGGCACAGAAGGGGGCTTCCTATGTGACGGTCGGGCATATCTTTGCGACCGACTGCAAGCGGGGGCTCCCGGGACGCGGGCTTTCCTTTCTGCGGGAGATCTGCCGCCATGCCGAGGTCCCCGTCTATGCGATCGGCGGCATCGGCAAGAACAATATCGCCGCCGTGCGCGACGCGGGGGCGAGCGGCGCCTGTATCATGAGCGGACTGATGACGTGCGGCGATCCTGCCGCCTATGTGGAGGAACTGCGCGATGCGCTTCGATAAAACAATGCTGCGGCTGTATGCCGTCACCGACCGCGCATGGACGGGCAAAAAGACGCTCTTCGAGCAGATCGAACGCGCGCTCAAGGGCGGCGTGACGATGGTACAGCTCAGGGAAAAGCGGCTTTCACATGAGGAGCTCGTCGCCGAAGCCAAAGCCGTGGCGGCGCTCTGTCATCGGTACGGCGTGCCGCTCATCGTCAACGACGATGCGGACGCGGCGCTCGAGGCGGGTGCGGACGGCGTACACGTCGGAGCGGAGGATGCGCCCGTTGCCGCCATCCGTGCGCGCGCGGGGAAGGGATTCATCATCGGCGCGACGGCAAAGACCGCAAAGCAGGCGCAGCGCGCCGAGCGCGAGGGGGCGGACTATCTCGGCGTCGGTGCGGTGTTCCCTTCGCCGACCAAGCAAAACGCCGTGCGCATCACCGCGCGGCAGCTTTGTGATATCTGCGCGTCCGTCTCCATTCCCGCCGCAGCGATCGGCGGCATCACGGCGGACAACATTGAAGCGCTGCGCGGGGGAGGAATGGCGGGCATCGCCGTCGTCTCTGCGATCTTTTCCGCGGAGGACGAGGAGGCCGCCGCCCGCGATCTTCTGCGCCGCGTGAACGATCTTCTGGAGGAGGGCGCATGACGAAACCGACGGTCCTGACCATCGCAGGCAGCGATTGCAGCGGCGGCGCGGGCATTCAGGCGGATCTCAAGACGATGACGGTCCACGGCGTCTACGGCATGAGCGTCGTGACTTCCCTCACGGCGCAGAATACGACGGGCGTTTACGCGATCTTCGACGTTTCTGCCGATTTTTTACGGCTTCAGCTGGACGCGGTGTTCGAGGATATCTTTCCCGACGCCGTCAAGCTCGGCATGATCTCCTCCGCCGCGCAGACGGAGGTCATCGCAGAGCGGCTTGCCTTTTACAGACCGCGGCACACCGTGGTCGATCCCGTGATGGTCGCGACGAGCGGAGCGCGGCTCATGCAGGAGGACGCCGTTGCGGCGCTGCAAGACGCGCTGCTGCCGCTTGCTTCGCTGATCACGCCCAACATTCCCGAGGCGGAGATCCTGTCCGGTCTCTGCATCTCGGGAAGGGAGGACATGGAACGCGCGGCGCGGACGCTCTTTGACCGATACGGCTGCGCCGTTCTCGTCAAGGGCGGACACGGGGTCAAAGATGCGGACGATCTCTTGTGTACGGATAAGGGGAGGGTCTGGTTCCGCGGGGAACGCATCCGCAATCCCAATACGCACGGGACGGGCTGTACGCTTTCCGCGGCGATCGCCTCCAACCTTGCCAATGGGGCTTCCATGGAGGACGCCGTGCGCCGTGCCAAAGAGTATATCTCGGGCGCGCTCGCTGCGATGCTCGATCTCGGGCGGGGGAGAGGTCCCATGGATCATGCCTTCTGCCTGCGCGGCGGATACGCCGCAATGACGGACGAAAAAAAATAAAATTGGAGTGATATATGAGAAACTACACGACGCAAATGGACGCCGCCAAGCGCGGTATCGTTACGCCTGAAATGAAGGCGGTCGCCGCCAAGGAGTACCGCACCGAAGAGGAGATCCGCGAACTCGTCGCCAAGGGGCAGGTCGCGATCTGCGCAAATAAGCTGCATACCTGTCTCGATCCCAACGGCGTCGGCTCCATGCTGCGCACCAAGATCAACGTCAATCTTGGCGTTTCGCGCGACTGCAAGGATTATGACGTCGAAATGCAGAAGGTGATGGCTGCGGTCGATATGGGTGCGGAGGCGATCATGGATCTCTCTTCGCACGGCAATACGCAGCCCTTCCGCCGCAAGCTCACCGCGGAATGCCCCGCGATGATCGGCACCGTCCCCGTCTATGACAGCGTTATCCACTATCAGCGCGATCTTGCGACGTTGAGCGCAAAGGACTTTATCGACGTCATCCGTCTGCACGCGGAGGACGGCGTGGATTTCGTGACGCTCCACTGCGGGATCACGCGCAAGACCATCGAGCAGATCAAAAAGCACAAGCGCAAGATGAATATCGTCTCGCGCGGCGGGTCTCTCGTATTTGCATGGATGAGCATGACGGGGGAGGAAAATCCCTTCTATGAGTATTTTGACGAGATCCTTGATATCTGCCGCGAGTACGACGTCACCATCTCCCTCGGCGACGCCTGCCGCCCCGGGTGCCTTGCGGACGCTTCGGATGTCTGTCAGATCGAGGAACTTGTCCGCCTCGGCGAGCTCACCAAGCGCGCATGGGCGAAGGATGTGCAGGTCATGGTCGAAGGACCGGGACACGTCCCGCTCGATCAGATCGCCGCAAACATGAAGATCCAGCAGACGCTCTGCATGGGGGCGCCCTTCTATGTGCTCGGTCCGCTCGTTACGGATATCGCGCCCGGATACGATCATATCACGTCGGCGATCGGCGGCGCAGTCGCGGCGGCGAACGGCGCGGCGTTCTTGTGCTATGTCACGCCCGCGGAACACCTTGCCCTTCCCAATGTCGAGGACGTCAAGCAGGGCATCATCGCCTCCCGCATTGCGGCGCACGCGGCAGACATTGCCAAGCATATCCCGCACGCGCGCGATATCGACGACGCCATGGCGGATGCGCGGCGTACCTTTGACTGGGAAAAGCAGTGGGAATGCGCCATCGACCCCGAAACGGCAAAGGCGATCCGTAACGACAGAAAGCCTGAAAATGAGGACAGCTGCTCGATGTGCGGCAAATTCTGCGCCGTGCGCAGCATGAACAAGGCGCTGAGCGGCGAATATATCGACATTCTTTGATCGCGGGGAGGAATGATATGGCAAAGGTAGTCGTGATCACGGGCGGCGGGAGCGGCATGGGTCTGGAAGCGGCAAAACTCATGCCCAAGGACAGGATCGTCGTGCTCTCCGGAAGGACGGAGGAAAAACTCATAAAGGCGGTCGCACAGCTCTCCGCTCTCGGCTTTGAGGCATATCCCAAGGCGTGTGATACTTCCGACCGGGAGAGCGTGAAGGAGCTCGTCTCCTATGCGCTCGCGCTGGGGGAGATCAGAACGGTCATCAACAGCGCGGGGCTTTCTCCCGCCATGGCTGACCCGGAGACCATCGTCCGCGTCAACGCGCTCGGCACGGTTTACGTCAACGAGGAATTTTCCAAGGTCATGAAGAAGGGGGGCGTCATCGTGGACGTCGCTTCCAATTCCGCTTATATCCTTCCGAAATTTCTCACATCTCCCAAGCTGTATGCGCTTGCCATGCAGGATGAACGGAAATTCCTTGCAAAGATGCTCAAAAAGAGCAGCCTTGCCAAGGGGGACTATCAAAGAGCGGGCTTTGCCTATGCGCTCTCCAAAAACTTCGTCGTATGGTATGCCAAGCAATGCGCCTTTGCGTACGGGAAGAGCGGCATCCGCGTCGTATCGCTGAGCCCCGGGCTCATTGCGACAGATATGGGCAGGCTGGAAGCAAAGGAGGGCGGTTCGCTCATCGGCTTTTCCTGCGAGGAGCGCATGGGCAAGCCCGAGGAACTCGGCTTTGCGCTCGCCATGGTCGCCGATGAACGAAACGGTTATCTCGCGGGCGTGGACGTCCTGTGCGACGGCGGCAGTATCTCCGGGATGCAGTTGAAGAAGAAGGGTCAAGGGGCTTCGTCATGAAAAAACAGGCGTTCAATCCCTATCTTCCCTCGTGGGAGTATGTTCCCGACGGCGAGCCCTATCTCATCGGGGGCAGGGTATATGTGTTTGGTTCGCACGATCATTTCGGCGGGAAGGAGTATTGCCCGGGAGATTATGTCTGTTGGTCCGCGCCCGAGGACGACCTCGGCGACTGGCGGTATGAGGGCGTCATTTATCGAAAAACACAGGATCCTCTCGCCACGCCGCGCGATCGCGTCCTGTTTGCGCCCGACGTCGTGCAGGGCAGGGACGGCAGGTGGTATCTCTATTACACGCTTGCATCGAACGGGATCATGTCCGTCGCCGTCTGCGATACGCCTGCGGGACCATATGAATACCTCGGCGCGGTGCGGACGGCGGACGGGCATATCATCGGCAGCGTTGCGGGCGATCTCTTCCAGTTTGACCCGGGCGTTCTCATGGATGACGACGGCTGCGTCTATCTGTACTCGGGCTTCTCGCCGAGACCCGGGCCGTGGGCAGACGAGATCTTTTGCGGGAAGGTGGGGGACGGCGCCTACTGTATGCAGCTTGCCGACGATATGCTCACCGTTGTCAGGGGACCTGTCCGCATTGCGGAAGGCGTTTGCTGTGCGCAGGGGACTTCTTTCGAAGAGCACCCGTTCTTTGAGGCAAGTTCTATCCGCAAGATCGGCGGAAAATATTACTTTTCCTATTCCTCCGTCCATATGCACGAACTGTGCTATGCCGTGAGCGACAGCCCGATGGGCGGGTTTTCCTACCGCGGCGTGCTCGTGAGCAACGGCGACGTCGGCTTTGAAGGCAGGGCGTACCGCGATGCGCTCAACTATATGGGAAACGATCACGGCGGGCTTGTTTGCGTCAAGGGGCAGTGGTATGCCTTTTACCATCGCCATACCAACCGCTCGGTGTATTCCCGTCAGACGTGCGCCGAGGCGATCAAATTCAGAGACGGCGCATTTTCTCAGGCGGAACTCACGAGCTGCGGCTTGAACGGCGGGCCGCTCAAGGGTGCGGGGTATTATCCTGCCTACATTGCCTGCAACCTTGTCTCCGCGCACGGCGTCTGTTTTTCCGATCGTGCAGGTGAAAATGATCCCTGCTTCACGCAGGACGGCGGCGATCGGGAGGGCGGCGACCCGCAGTACATTGCGGGGCTAAGAAAGGGAGCATGGGCAGGGTTCAAGTACTTCGATCTTACAAAGACCAAAACGATCTGCGTGACCGCGCGCGGCGCGGGCGGCTTGCTTGTCGTTTCCGATACGGAAGGGGAACTTGCGCGGATCAGGCTGCAGGAGAGCAAAGAATGGACAAAACACCCCGCAGATCTCTTGCGGCAGTCAGGCGAGCGGGCGGCGCTCTTTCTGCGCTATGAGGGTGACGGCAGCATCGATCTCAAAGGCTTCCTGCTGACGGAATGAGAGGTCGGACAGTAGATTGTCACCGTTGTGAGAGCAAAATCCTCGCAAGATATTTCGGACGGATCGAGCAAAGTATTATCTGCAGGGAAAAGCAGCGAAGCCGCTGACGAACTTTGCTGCTTTTCCCATGATCGTTGCCTTTACAGGCGTCTCCCTTGCCGCTAAAAAGCGGGATACGTTCCCCGAAAAAACGTACGGAGGCAAGGGTTTTGCGAACGCGCGGGCGAGCGGAAATTTTTTGAAAAAAATCGGAAAAAGCAGAAAAAACTAATTGACATTATCACGAATCTTTGCTAATATATATAGGCGCTGACGAATGCGGGTGTAGTTCAATGGTAGAATCCCAGCCTTCCAAGCTGGTCGCGTGGGTCCGATTCCCATCACCCGCTCCATTTTCGCAACAAGCAAGCGCAATACTGCTTCGCGTGAAAAGTCGTAAGCTCCATGCGCTTGTAGCTCAGTAGGATAGAGCAACGGCCTTCTAAGCCGTGTGTCAGGAGTTCGAATCTCTTCAGGCGCACCATATATATGGCGGGTGTAGCTCAGTTGGTTAGAGCGCCAGATTGTGGCCCTGGAGGTCGTGAGTTCGATTCTCGTCGCCCGCCCCACACATTATTTTAATGGGGTGTCGCCAAGAGGTTAAGGCACCGGATTTTGATTCCGGCATTCGTTGGTTCAAATCCAGCCACCCCAGCCACACGGCCCATTAGCTCAGTTGGCAGAGCACTTGACTTTTAATCAAGGTGTCCCGAGTTCGAATCTCGGATGGACCACCACCTCGAAAAAGCCGCTCTGTCGGGCGTCTTTGCGGGTCATCCCGCAACATGGACTTTTAGCTCAGTTGGTAGAGCAATTGACTCTTAATCAATGGGCCCAGGGTTCGAGTCCCTGAAAGTCCACCAAACGGAAGTTCCCCGAAAAGGGAACTTCATCCGTCGAAAACCTCTCATCCTTTGGATGAGTTGCATATGGACTTTTAGCTCAGTTGGTAGAGCAATTGACTCTTAATCAATGGGCCCAGGGTTCGAGTCCCTGAAAGTCCACCAGACCGAGGAAAAGGACGCATCTGCGTCCTTTTTCCATGCCGCGGGCTTCGGTCACTCCCGTTTTAGGGAACATTCCCGCATCAGAAAAAAGAGCAACGCCGTGTTGCTCTCTTTTTCTATACGGAAGATGTCTCTTCTCGGTGGAATTTTTGAAATTTTGCGGCATGTTCGCAGGGGATGACGGCTTGGATGAGGGCGCCTTCGTCCGTGTAGGAGACGGCGCGTTCAGAGATGAGGGGACGCAGCGCGGCATATTCCGCGGCAAGCGGGTAGGGGACAAAGAGTTCGGCGCGGACATAGCGCTCCTCCAGAGCTGCTACGATGCGCTGTTTCAACCCATCCAGCCCCATTCCCGTTTTGGCGGAGATCGCAATGCTGTCCTTGGGCAAGCGGGCGCCGGCGGGAAGCAGGTCGCATTTATTCATGACGATGAGATAGGGGGAGGCAAACTGCATATCACGGAGCGTCGAGAGCGTGGTGCCGAGCTGCGTTTCAAAATCGCCGCCCGCATCGCAGACGATCAGCGCCAGATCGCAATGGAGCGCGCTCTCCAGCGTAGAGCGGAATGCGTCGATCAGATGGTGGGGCAAGTCCTGCAAAAATCCGACGGTATCGGTGAGAAGGATCTGGAGATCGTCGATCTCCAGGGCGCGCGACGTCGGGTCGAGCGTTGCAAAGAGGGCGTCCTTGACAAGGACGTTTGCGCCCGTCAGCGCATTCAGCAGCGTAGATTTTCCCGTGTTCGTATAGCCGACCAGCGCCACGGAGCGGACGCTGTCCTTTTGGCGGCGCTTGGTGAGAAGGCTGCGGCGGAGTTCTGTCTTTTGCAGCTTTTCTTCCAACGAACGGATGCGCATACGGATATGACGGCGGTCCGTTTCAAGCTGCGTCTCGCCCGGTCCGCGCGTACCGATCCCGCCGCCGAGACGGGAGAGCGCTTCGCCCTTTCCCTTGAGACGGGGATAGAGATATTTGAGCTGAGCGAGTTCAACTTGTAATTTTCCCTCGCTGCTCTGCGCGCGCATGGCGAAAATGTCGAGGATGAGGGTCGTGCGGTCAATAATTTTTTTTCCGCCGAGGGCCTCGGAGAGATTGACGGTTTGGGAAGGGGAGAGCTCGCCGTTAAAGAGGACGGTGAGCTCGAGCCCCGCGAGACGTTCGCGGAGTTCCTCCGTTTTTCCCTTTCCGAGATAGGTCGCAGGATCGATCTCGCGGATCTTTGCACGCATCGTTCCCGCATATTCCGCACCGGCGCTTTCAATGAGGGCGACGGCTTCCGCATGGAGGATCTCATCCTTGTCGCTCCCCGTCATCGGCTGAATGATATAGACGTTTTCCATCAGTCGTCCTCCTTTTTGTGGAGCTTTACGGCATCCGCTGCGGAGCGTCTGCGGTCCTCCGTGATGGCGGCATAGTGTTTCCGCGTCGTGTTGACGTCGCGGTGACCAAGAACATCGGCGACGATATAGATATCGCCCGTCTCGCGGTAGAGCGCCGTACCGTAGGTAGAGCGCAGCTTGTGCGGCGTGATCTTCTTCAAGGGGCTGACGATCTTGGCGTATTTTTTGACCAGATTTTCCACCGCACGCACGGTGATCCTGCGATATTGCAGAGAGAGGAAGAGGGCGTGCTCTTCGGGCGGAACGCGGGGATCGTTCTCCTTTTGCGCAAGATAGGCGCCGAGCGCATCGCCGACCTCTTCGGAAAAATAGAGGATGGCTTTGTTGCCGCCCTTGCGCGTCACGACAAAGGAATTGTTTGTAAAATCGATGTTCTCATTATTCAGTCCGACAAGTTCGGAGATACGGATCCCCGTCCCCAAAAAGAGGGTGAGGATGGCGCAGTCGCGGATGCGCGTCTTTTTATGATAGCCCTCGGCGTGCTTGGAAAGCCCGCTGCCGTCCTCCGCCGTATCGAGGATCGAGGAGATCTCATCGCCCTCCAGACGGACGATCTCTTTTTCGTGCAGCTTTGGCGTGGCGACCTTCGCGGTCTGATTGACTTCGATAAGCCCCTTGTTAAAAAAATATTTGAACATGGAGCGAACGGTCGAGAGCTTGCGCGCCTTTGCGCGCTCGTCGCATGAGAGCCGCTTTTCGTGAAAGCGGTAGTTGGAAAGATAGCTTAAAAAAATCTCGATATCGGTATCGGTGACCGCCTCCAGATCCTCAAGGGTAAGATCCGCAACGGCTCTTTGACGGAATTTCTTTTTACAGAGGAAATCAAAGAAGATCCGCAGATCGTAGACATAGTTGAGCCGCGTAAGCGTGCTTGTGCGCGTTTCGACGCCACGCAAAAAATCTTCGCAGAAGGGCGGGAGTTCCTCAAGCAGCGAATCGATCTTATCCAGGTTTTTGAGATTGCGTTCCTTGTAATAATCAGAGCCGTCATTTTTGATTTTTGCCATGACGTTATTATAGCACAACAGAGGGAGATACGTCAATTTTACGAATAGTTTTTTTTCCGATAAAAATATGACAACCTGCATGAACAGCATTACGATGAGAATACCATCCACTTCCCATGCGAGGGGAATTGAGATAATTATTCGCAAAACACAGCTTTTACGAATAAATATGGGCAAAATACAAAAAATTTCGTAGGTTTACGCGATATTCGGATTGATTCGGATACTTGTACGCGGCTTTCTGCAAAACAAGGTAAACATATGTGTTTGGTTCGTCATTCAAATTAAGATATCCGTGACGATCGATCTCAGGCGATCTCACCGGCGAGGATATGCTTTTGATTACAAAAAAAAGTTTTTCGGCGCTCAGATCGCCTGAGCGGTCCGCATTCTTTGTGATAAAAACGGCTTCCGTTTACGGGAGCCGTTTTTGATTGTTTTCAATACAGCAAATACTATGTCAGACATACTATTTGTTTTTGACCAAAATTCCATAGGAATTGGCGCCGCACGTCATTGTTTTGGAGAGAACTTTATCCGTCAGAAGTTCGGTAAACTCCCCGTCAAATCGCATATTGTAGGTTCCAAAAGAATTATTCACATAGATGTAGACAGTCTGATCTTTGTGATTTCTTCGCTCATAGACGATACAGTTGCTGTCGGCAAACACTTCGCGGTAAGTACCGTCTGCAAACACGGGATATTTTTTTCTGATTTCGCCGAGTTTCCGATAGAATGCAAGCAGTTCTTCATCTGTATTGTCCCAGTCGAAGCACCTTCTGCAGAACGGATCGCGGTATCCTTCCATTGCATTTTCATCCCCGTAAAAAATACAGGGAACGCCGGGAAGGGTAAATTGCAGCACGGCAGCCATCATCAGCTTTTGCTTCGCCGCTGCTTTTTCACGCTCCGAAAGGAAGGTCACAGCCATCTCATCTTTATTGCTGCACGTTTTTCCACCGAGAACGGTCAGGATGCGCGACGTGTCATGGGTGCCGAGAATGTTCATCAGGACATCGAGCGTCTGCTTCGGGTAGTTGTCGATGAGCTGATCGATGGTCTCGCGGAGCTGCGTGGTATTGCCGAGCGTCACATAGCTGATGATCGCGTCCTTGAGCGGATAGTTCATGACGCTGTCCAGCTCATGGCCCTGCAGATATTTTCTGCGTTCGCTGTAAGCGATCTTGTTGGATGCATCCTCCCAGACCTCGCCGATGATGACGGCGTCGGGATCGGCTTCCTTGACGGCAGTACGCAGTTTCTCCAAAAAGAAGTCGGGGAGTTCGTCCGCGACGTCCAGCCGATATCCGCCGATGCCGTGCGAGAGCCATTTTTTCAGGACGCCGTCCTGACCGAAGATAAACTCCTGATAGGTAGGCGATGTCTCATTGACGGCAGGAAGCGTCTCGATCCCCCACCAACTGTCATAGTTATCGTGAGAGTCATGGAAGGTATACCAGTCGTAGTACGGCGAAAACGGAGATTGATAGGCGCCGAGACTGTCGTAATGCCCGTAGCGGTTGAAATAGCGGCTGTCGCTGCCCGTATGGTTGAAAACGCCGTCCAGAATGACGCGTATCCCGCGTTGTTTTGCCTTTTCGATCAGATCGTCGAGATCGTGCTCGTCGCCGAGGAGCGGGTCGATCTTCATGTAATCGCCCGTATCATAGCGGTGATTGGAATACGCCTCGAAAATGGGATTGAAATAGATGACGGTGACCCCGAGACTTTGCAGATAGTCGAGCTTTTCCGAGACGCCCGCGAGATTGCCGCCGAAAAAGTCGTTGTTAAGGACTTTTCCGTATTCGTTGGGCCGATAAGAAGGCAGTCCGCCCCAATCGCTGCGCAAGATCTTTCCTTCGCTGATGGGCAGGTCGCCCGATTTGTAAAATCTGTCGGGGAAGATCTGATACATAACGCCGCCCTTCATCCATTCGGGCGTCTTATAGCGTTGGTCGAAGACGGTGATCTGCCAGCTTTCGAGGCTTCCCTGCGGCATAAAGCAGCCGTGCCGCATCACGCCGCATCCGAAGAATTCATCTCCGATACGGAAATAGTAGAAGTAAAGCCCCGTCGAATGAAAACAGAGTGTGACGGAATAGCCGTCGGAACACCTGTCCATGGAAATGGGCTGACGGTCTTCGCCGTCACGGCTGAGGACAAATCTTGCGTCGATATGGTCGGGCATGGCGCCTTTTCCGCTCCAAAAGATGCGGAACGTTACGGATGCGTCAGTCGGAAGCGCACCCGTAATGCTCTTGCAGCGCGGATCGAGCGGGTCATAGTAAAATTGCATATAAGTTCTCTCGGTGCGAACGAAGCCGCATTACTTGTTGAGTGGTTTCAGATTCCAGATGTTGCCTGCATATTCGCGGATGCTTCTGTCTGCGGAGAAGTATCCCGCCGCCGCTATGTTCATGAGCGACTTTCTGTTCCATGCGAGCTTGTCGTTGCGGTACAGGTCGGTCGCCTTTTCCTGGATCTTGCAGTACGATTCAAAATCGGCAAGACACATATAGGGATCGGCGACGGGCGCGTTGCGCAGCAGATAGTTCGCGATCTCCGCAAAAGACGTTCCGTTGAAGCCGACGATAAGCGATTCGATGATCTTCCTCAGGTGCATATCACGGTTGTAATAGACGCTTGAATTATAACCGCTCGCCCAGATCTCGTTGACTTCTTCTGCCGTAAGACCAAAGATAAAGATATTGTCGTCCCCGACGCGCTGCGCCATTTCAACATTGGCGCCGTCCAGCGTACCGACCGTAAGCGCACCGTTGATCATGAACTTCATGTTGCCCGTACCGGACGCTTCTTTTCCCGCAAGAGAGATCTGTTCGGAGATCTCGCTGGCAGGCATGAGCGCTTCGGACATCGTGACGTTGTAGTTCTCCATGTACACGACGTTGAGTTTTTCGTTGATCTTGGGATTCTTTTTGATATCCTCCGCAAGGAAACAGATGAGCTTGATGATCTGCTTTGCCATTTCGTAGCCCGCCGCAGCCTTTGCGCCGAAGATGTACGTCTTTGGCTGGACGTCGAGATCGGGATTTTCCTTGAGGGCGTTGTACTCCGCAATGATATGGAGCGCGTTGAGAAGCTGGCGCTTGTATTCGTGCATCCGCTTTGCCTGTACATCGAAGAGCGTATCGGGATCGATCACGACGCCCTGCTGCTTTTTGGCGAATTGCGCGAACTGGCGCTTTTTGATCGCCTTGATCTCGCCGAGACGCTTTAAGACGCTCTCGTCGTCGGTAAATTTTTTCAGACCCTCCAGCTTTGCCGCATCCTTGTCGTACCCATTTCCGATACAATCGGTGATGAGTTCGCAGAGTTCGGGATTGGACTGGTTGAGCCAGCGTCTGTGGGCAATGCCATTGGTGACGTTTGTGAACTTCTCCGGCGTGTACTCATAGTAATCGCGGAAGATGCTCTCCTTGATGATCTCGCTGTGCAGACCCGAAACGCCGTTGACGCTGTGCGAACCCATGACGCAGAGATTTGCCATTCGGACGGTATTGTTGGCAAGGATAGACATTCTGGAGATCTTGTTCCAGTCGCCCGGATAGCGCGCCCAAAGGTCCTCGCAGAAGCGGCGGTTGATCTCCTTTAAAATGTTGTGGATGCGGGGCAGCCTGCGTGCGACCAGGTCCTCCGCCCATGTCTCAAGGGCTTCGGCAAGCACCGTATGGTTGGTATAGGCGCAGGTCGCCGTCGTGATGTTCCATGCAACTTCCCAGCTGAAATAGTTTTCGTCGACCAGGATGCGCATGAGTTCGGGGATCGCAAGCGCGGGATGCGTATCGTTGATATGGATGGCTGCCATCTGGGGAAGCAGCGCGAGAGAGCCGTAACGGCGCTTATGATCGGAGACGATGCACTGGAGCGATGCGGAAACGAGGAAATACTGCTGCTGCAAACGTAGAGATTTTCCCTCGTAGTGATTGTCGGAGGGATACAGGACCTTGGTGAGCAGCTGCGCTTCGGTGTCGTCGCGCATGACCTCCGCATAGTTGCCCTGCGAGAAGAGCTGCATATCGAATTTCTGTACCGCGCGGGCGCGCCACAGACGGAGCGTGCTGACCGAATCGGAATCTTTCCCGGATACCATCATATCATACGCGACGGCCTCCACTTCGCGGGCATTGCGGTAGATGGTCTCCATCCCGTGATCTGTCCACTTTTCTTCGAGCGTACCGTCAAAGCGGACGATAAAGCGCTTGTCGCTGCGCTGGATGAGCCATGCCTCACCGCCCGGAAGCCAGACGTCGGGCATTTCGATCTGCCAGCCGTCCACGATCTTCTGCTTGAAGAGCCCGTACTGATAGCAGATGGAGAATCCCATGGCGGGATAGTTCTGCGTGGCAAGCCCGTCGAGGAAGCAGGCGGCAAGCCTGCCGAGTCCCCCATTTCCGAGCCCTGCATCGGGTTCTTCTTCGTAGAGATCTTCGAGGGTGACGCCGAAGCTCTTCAACGCGCTTGCGAGCGCATCGTGGATGCCGAGGTTATAGACGCTGTTTTTGAGCGAGCGTCCCATCAAAAACTCCATGCACAGATAGTAGACGCGCTTTGCACGCGCAGTCTTTGTCCTGAGATGGAACTTCTGATGCTTTTCAGCCATGATGTCCCTGACGCTCATGACGACGGCTTTATAGATCTGTTCGCGGGATGCTTCCTGAGGGATGACGCCGAAATAGCGCGACAATTTCCCTGCAATGAGGCGGTGTGCCTCCTGTTCGGTCAACTTACTCATGAATTACAGTCATTTTCTCCTGATAGATTTGCTAAGCATTCAAACATTGTGTCGGTCAAAAGAAATGAGGGGCAACGTCTGACGTCTGCTGCCCCTCCTCTTTTGAATGTTCAGAAGGATGCGGTGTCGCTTAGCTGAGCATACCGAGATAGAGCCCTTCGTAATAGGTCGCAGACTTCGCCCACGAGAAATCGGTCTCCATCGCCTTTTTTTGCAGCGCTTTCCACGCCTCTTTGTCGCGGTATACGCCCAGCGCTTCGTTGATGACGTACAGCATATCGTATGCGTTATAGTCGTGGAAGGTAAACCCGTTCCCGCCTGCACCATACGGCTGGATGCTGTCGCGCAGGCCGCCCGTTTCGCGTACGATGGCGACCGTACCGTAGCGGGACGCGATCATCTGCGAGAGCCCGCAAGGTTCGCTCTTGGACGGCATCAGGAAGAGATCGGCGCCCGAATAGATCTTGCGGGAAAGATCGGAATTGAAGGAGATGATGGACACCACCTTGCCCTGATATCTGCGTGCAAGATCGCTGAAATAGTTTTCGTACGAAGAATCGCCCGTTCCGAGAAGGACGAACTGAACGTCCTGACGGAGCACCTGTTCGATGACTTCCTTGACGAGGTCAAGCCCCTTGTGGGAGACGAGACGGGAGATCATGGCGATGATGGGCGTGTCGGGCTTGACGGGAAGGTTGAGCATCCGCTGCAGCTCCTCTTTGCACACCGCCTTGTTGGAGACGTCCGCCGCGTCATAGTTGGCAAACAGCGACTTATCTGTTTTGGGATTGTAGTAGTCGGTATCGATCCCGTTGAGGATGCCGCACAGTTTGAATTCGTTGCGGCGGATGATGGGATCGAGCCCGTGCGAATAATAGGGATCCTTGATCTCCCCCGCATACGTCGGACTGACCGTCGAGAAGCGTTCGCAGCATTCGATCGCGCCCTTCATCAGGTTGATGCAGCGGTCGTACTCCACCAAGTAGCGGAAACGGTTGGAGATGCCGAACAGATCTTCGAGAATATCAAGAGAGTACTTGCCCTGGTATTCGATGTTGTGGATGGTGAACACCGCGCGGATGAACTGATATTCGGGACGGAAACAGTAGATGGTCTTCAGATAGATCGCCGCCAGCGCCGCCTGCCAGTCGTGGCAGTGCAGGATATCGGGATAGAACCCGAGGAAGGAGAGGATCTCCATGACGCTGCGCGAGAAGAATGCAAACCGCTCGCCGTCGTCGTAATACCCGTAACAGCCGGGACGCTTGAAGTAGTATTCGTTGTCGACGAAGTAATATTTGACGTTGTCTGCTTCGTATTCAAAGATCCCGCAGTATTGATTTCTCCACGACAGCGGCACAAAGATGTTGCCGATGAAGCGGAAGTCCTTGCGGTACTCCTTCTTGATGTCCTGATAGAGCGGGATGATGACGCGGACGTCATACTTGTCGTTCTTTGCAAGCGCTTTGGACAGCGATCCGATGACTTCCGCAAGCCCGCCCGTCGCGATGAAGGGCGCCGCCTCGGAAGCGACGAACATGATCTTCTTTTTGGGTTCGACGTAAACTTCGGGCTGAGGCGCTTCCTCGGGCGCAGGCGCGGGCGCTTCGACTACTTCGACGGGCGCTGCGTTGATCTCCTGCTCGGGGGCAACGATCTTCTCTTCCTCTTTTACTTTTTCAGCCTTGGGAGCGGTCGTTTTCTTTGCAGACGTGCTCTTTTTTGCCGTGCTTTTGGTTGCTGCCATAATGTCCTCCTTATCTTTCCCTTTTTCGGCTCATGTTATCCCGCGGCACGACTGTGCCGCGGGACGACCGCCGTATGTCAGATCATTCTGCCTTTGCCGATGAAGTACGGCAGCTCCGCGCAGCCTGCAAGATGGCGTCTGTCGCGGATGACGACGTTCTTATCGGTGATGACGCTGTCCAGCTCGACGCCCGAGCCGATGACGCTGTCCTGCATGACGATGGAATTTTTGACGACGCTCCCCTTCCCGACCTTGACGCCGCGGAAGAGGATGCAGTTTTCCACCGTGCCTTCGATGACGCAGCCGTCGGAAATGAGCGAGTTCTTGACGACCGCGCTGTCCGAATACTTGCTGGGCGCCGAATCGCGGACCTTGGTATAGATGTCGCGCGCGCCGAACAGTTCGTCGCGGATGTTCTTGTCGAGCAGTTCCATGCTGTGCTGATAATACTTCTGGATGGAATTGACGCCCGCATAGTAACCGCCGAACTTGTAGGCATACAGCTTCATCGTGTCGACGTGCTTGGTGAGGATGTCCTTGCCGAAGCTCGAAAGCCCCCTCGTCACCGCGTCCTGAATGATGCCGATCAGGTACTCGCGGTTGATGACCATGATGTTGATGTAGACGTCGTTCTTACTGTTTGCCGTCGTCTTGGGGCTGATCTTGATGGAGCCGATCCTGCCGTCCTCGTCCGTCGCAAAGGTCATGAAATAGCTCTGATCGATCTTGCCCGCCTCTTCATGGCAGACCATCGTGATGTCCGCGCCCTTCGCTTCGTGATAGGCGATGACGTCCGCGATATCGATGTGCGCGATCCCGTCGCAATCGGAGATGACGACGTACTCCTCGTTGCGGTGGTTCAAAAATCCCGTGATGCCTTTGAGCGCTTCAAGGCGGTTGGAATAAGGCGTGTCCGTCTCATCCGAGTAAGGAGGAAGCAGGATGATGCCGCCGTCCTTTCTTGCGAGATCCCAGTCCTTGCCGCTGCCGAGGTGGTCGAGCAGGGACTGGTAGTTGTACTTCGTGACGACACCGACCGTCGTGATGCCTGCGTTCACCATGTTGGAGAGCGCGAAGTCGATGAGGCGGTATCTTCCCCCGTAAGGGATGGAAGCCATCGTTCTGTGACGGGAGAGCTCCGGAATGTTCTCATCGTGGATATTGGAAAAAATGACGCCGACTGCGGAATTTGCCATGTTCTTACTCCCCCTTGTAGTCCTTATCGAGAATCTGACCGCCCGCGACCTTCGCGCCGCTGCCGATCGTGATGTTCCTGCCGAGCACGGCAATGCCGTTGCCTGCCTCCTTATCCTCGCCGACGACGGCGCCGCCCTCGATGACGGTGTTCTCATCGACGATGGAGTAGACGACCTTGGCGCCCGACTTGACAACGGCGCCCGCCATCAGGACGCTGTCGACGACCTCCGCCCCCTCTTCGATGACGACGTTGCTCGAAAGCACGGAGTTGACGACCGTCCCTTCCACTTCGCAGCCGAGGGAAATGAGCGCATTGTTGACGTGCGCCTTGTCGCCGATATATTCGGGAGGCGCGAGCGGATTGCGGGAATGGATCTTCCAATCGGGATCGCCGACGTCGAACGTGGGCTCGTCGCCGAGGAGATCCATATTTGCCTCCCAGAGCGAGGAGATGGTGCCGACGTCCTTCCAATAGCCGCTGAAACGGTAGGAATACATCTTTTCGCCCGCATTGAGCATGGCGGGAAGCACGTCCTTGCCGAAGTCCTTGCTCGAATTCGGGTTGGCGTCGTCCTCTTCGAGATACTTGAAGAGCTTGCTCGCCGTGAAGATATAGATGCCCATCGACGCAAGATTGCTCTTGGGCTGCTTGGGCTTCTCTTCAAACTGGTAGATGGAGCCGTCCTCGTTGGTGTTGAGGATGCCGAAACGGGAAGCCTCCTTCATCGGGACTTCGATCGCTGCGATCGTGCAGTCGGCGCCCGTTGCCTTGTGCGCCTTGAGCATTGCGGCGTAGTCCATCTTGTAGATGTGGTCGCCCGAAAGGATGAGCACATATTCGGGATTGTACTTCTGCATGAACGTCATGTTCTGATAGATGGCGTTTGCAGTGCCTTCGAACCAGGACGACTTCTTCTTCGCCTGATAGGGCGAGAGGATATGTACGCCGCCGAAGGCGCGGTCGAGATCCCAGGGCTGACCGTTGCCGATGTACTCGTTGAGCTCGAGCGGCTCGTACTGTGTGAGCACGCCGACCGTATCGATGCCCGAGTTGATGCAGTTGGAGAGCGGGAAGTCGATGATCCTGTACTTGCCGCCAAACGAGACTGCAGGCTTTGCAATGTTGGTCGTCAGAGCGTACAAACGGCTACCCTGTCCGCCTGCGAGCAACATTGCAACGCATTCTTTCTTTCTTTGCATAAAGAACCCCCTATCATGTCATCAGATTTTTGTATTTATTTCTTCGGCGTTTTTGCCGCAGAAGCCTTTTTGACCGCTTTTTTCGCCGGCACCTGTTCCGCCGCTTCCTTTTCCCGACCGGTCGGGACGTCCGCCTCTTTTACGAGGTAGACGCACGTCATCTTTGGCATGGAGAGCGCGATGGAGTAAGGTTTGCCGTGGCTGGGTTTCTTGGCGGCGGTGAGCATACGTTTGGTCACCCGTCCTTCGCCGCCGTATTTCTTGTCGTCCGAGCAGAATACGATACGGTATTTGCTGCGCGTGGAGACGCCGAGGCGGTAATCGGGCATATCGACGCCCGAGAAGCACACGGCGACGATGACCTCGTTGCCCGCCTTGTCCCTTCTCTTGAAGGCGACGATGTTCTTGTCCGCATCGTCGGGCGCGATCCACTCAAAGCCGTCCCACGAATCTTCGATCTCATACAGCGCGGGCGTTGCGAGATAGTATTCGTTGAGCTCCCTGACATAGACGGAGAGCTTTCCGTGCAACTCGTACTGATCGCGAAGGAAGAAGTCCAGCCCCTCGTGATAGTCCCACTCCTTGAACTGCCCGAACTCATAGCCCATGAAGTTGAGCTTCTTGCCGGGATGCGCCATCATGTAGCCCAGGAAGGAACGTACGCCCGCAAACTTCTCCTCGTAAGTGCCCGGCATCTTGTTGATGAGCGAACACTTGCCGTGAACGACTTCATCGTGCGAGATGGGAAGCACATAGTTCTCCGAGAAAGCGTACATCATCGAGAACGTCAGTTTGCTGTGGTTATAGCTGCGGAAATAGGGATTGAGACAGAGGTAGGAGAGCATATCGTTCATCCAGCCCATGTTCCACTTGAAGTTGAAGCCGAGCCCGCCGACCGAGCCGGGCTTGGTGACGAGCCCCCACGCCGTCGATTCCTCGGCGATCATCAGCGCATAGGGATAGCGCAGGAACACCGCCTCGTTGAGTTTGCGCAAAAATGCGATCGCTTCGAGATTTTTATTTTCGCCGTAGATATTCGGCACCCATTCGCCGGGGCGCTTGTCGTAATCGAGGTAGAGCATGGATGCGACCGCGTCCACCCTCAGCCCGTCGATGTGGTACTTATCGAAGAAGAAACAGGCGTCGGAGATGAGGAAGGAAAGCACTTCGTTCCTGCCGTAGTCAAAGCGGCGCGTCCCCCAGCTCTTGTGCTCCATCCTGTCCCACTGGCTGCTCTCATAGAGCGGCTGCCCGTCAAATTCATACAGACCCTGCGCGTCCTTGGGGAAATGCGCGGGGACCCAGTCGAGGATGACGCCGATGCCCTCCGCGTGGAAGGCGTCGATGAGCGCCATAAAGTCCTTGGGCGTGCCCATACGCGACGTGACGGCATAGTATCCCGTCACCTGATAGCCCCACGATCCCTCGAAGGGAAATTCCGTGACGGGCATGAATTCAACGTGCGTATAGCCCATCCCCTTGACATAAGGGACGAGTTCGCGCGCGAGATCCTGATAGGAATAGTAATTCCCGTCGTCGTGACGGCGCCACGAGAGAAGGTTGACTTCGTAGATATTCATCGGCGAAGCGAAGATATTGCGCTTTCCGATCTTCTCGAAGTATTCCTTGTCCTTCCATTCGTAACCGTCCAGCTCATAGAGTTTGGACGCGGTCGCGGGCGGCGTCTCGGTGTGGAAGCCCACGGGATCCGCCTTCATGAGCTGCCTGCCGTCTGCCGCCGTGATGCAGTATTTGTAAGTATCGTACTGCTTGACGCCCGGGATGAACAGTTCAAAGCTCTCGCCGTCCACCATGCGGTACATAACGTTTTCGTTGACGTTCCAGCCGTTGAAATCGCCGACGACGGACACGCTGCGCGCGTGCGGCGCCCATACGCGGAAGATATAGCCCTCTTCCCCGTCGCGCACTTCCCGGTGCGCGCCAAAGAGCTCATAGATCCTGTCGTTCTTGCCGTGATGGTAGAGATAGAGCGGAAAATCCGTCATGTTCCCCGTTGCCTCGTTGGTCGTTTGCTTGTCCGGCTTCTTCTGCATCCTGCACTCCTTTCGAACCGAAGTTCCCCCTTTTCATTGCATACGGCACATATCTCCGTCATGCGTCGGCTCTATTATACTATATTTTGCGTTGGGTTTCAATACCCCTATCGAATTTTTTTCTTAAAATTTGCAAAAAATTTCTGCCGATTATGTAAAGGGATAACAAAAACCTGCCCTTTGCGGCGCGGCAAAGGGCAGGTCCTTAACGATCGCGGAAAAACCTCGCTTATTTCGTCTCGCTGTACTTGTCTTCCTTGTTCCAGGAATACAGCTCGCGGAGCTCCTCGCCCACCTTCTCGAGTTGGTGCGAAGCCTCCATTTCGCGGCAGGCGTTGAAGTGCGCCCTGCCGCCGCTCTTGTTTTCGGAGATCCACTTGGAAGCGAACGTGCCGTCCTGGATCTCGCGCAGGACCTTCTTCATCTCCGCCTTGGTCTCGTCGGTGATGAGGCGCTTGCCCGTCTCGTAATCGCCGAATTCCGCCGTGTCGGAGATGGAGTAGCGCATCTTCTTGAAGCCGCCGTTGTAGATGAGGTCGACGATGAGCTTCATCTCGTGGATGCACTCAAAGTAGGCGTTGCGGGGATCGTAGCCCGCCTCCACGAGCGTTTCAAAGCCCGCTTTCATGAGCGCCGTGACGCCGCCGCAGAGCACCGCCTGTTCGCCAAAGAGGTCGGTCTCCGTTTCGCACTTGAAGGTCGTTTCCAGAACGCCCGCGCGCGCGCCGCCGATCCCGAGCGCATAGGCGAGCGCGATGTCCATCGTGTCTCCCGAAGGATCCTGATAGACGGCGACAAGATCGGGTACGCCGTGTCCTTCGACATATTCGCTGCGGACGGTGTGACCGGGGCCCTTGGGCGCGATCATGAACACGTTGACGTCTGCGGGCGGGACGATCTGCTTGAAATGGATGTTGAAGCCGTGCGCGAACGCAAGGTACTTCCCTTCCGTAAGGACGGGCGCAACGCTCTCTTTATAGATGTCCGCCATCTTCTCGTCGGGAGTGAGCATCATGATGACGTCCGCCTTTTCTGCGGCTTCCCTGACGGTATAGACCGCGAAGCCTGCCTGCTCGGCGATGGGCCAGGTCCTTCCGCCCTTGTTGAGACCGATGATGACGTTGACGCCGCTGTCCTTCAGGTTGAGCGCGTGCGCGTGTCCCTGGCTGCCGAAACCGATGACGGCGACCGTCTTGCCCTTCAAACGTTTGAGATCGCAGTCCGCCTCGTGGAAGATGCGCGCTTCCTGCGTGGCGGGATCGAAGATCTTATGTGCCATGATACAAGTCCTCCGTATTTCATGCTTGATTGATTTACATTATACCCCCGCGCCCCTTTTCCCGTCAAGCAAAGCGGTGCAATATTTTATGCGAAATCGCAAATTATCGCTTTCGATTTCTCCGATAGTTGCATTTTTTGTGCGGATGTGGTAAGATAAATGCAAATCTTTTGCGGGAAGTCATTATGAACGGTCTCAGCGGTCTTACGGTGCTTTCGGGCATCTTGTCCGATCCTCTCATTGCGGCGTTTGCGGCGGGCAGCGGCGAGCGGACGCACTTTTTGCGTCTCCTGTTCGAGCGCCGCGCCGAGTGCGGTCTTGCGCGCTATGTCTCGGACGCCGTCCTTGCCGATGAAAACGCCTTCTCCCGCGCGTGCGCCGCGGGTGAGGAGGTCTCCTCCTATCTGAAAAAGGCGTTCTGCGCCGATCTTGCCCTGATCGGGCGCGCGCTCGAAGAAAAGGACGACGCCTATGCGGCGGGAGCGCCCTGCGCGCTCCTTTCGGGCTGGGACGAAGCGGCTGCCGGCCGCCTTGCCGCGCACTATGCGAAGTATGGCTACGGCAGATATCTTATGCACCGCGCCTTCCGTTTTACGGGCGGTGAACTTGTCCCCATCCGTGCCCTCTCCGACGTTACGCTTTCCGATCTGAAGGGATATGAGAGCGAGAAAAAGGAAGTGCGCGACAACTTTGAAAGTTTTATCGCGGGACTTCCCTATGCCGATATGCTGCTGTACGGCGACCGCGGGACGGGGAAATCGTCCACCGTCCATGCGATGGTCAATCTGTACGCGGAGAAAAAGCTCCGCCTCGTCGAGATCGACAAAGAGAACATCCTCTCCCTTCCCGCACTCAAGACCCGCCTTGCTTCGGTGCCGATGAAGTTCGTCGTCTTTATCGACGATTTCTCCCTGCGTGAGGACGACGACCGTGTCTCGTCGCTCAAAGCGGCGCTCCAGGGTACGATGGAGGGACACGCGGGCAATGTCATGATCGTGGCGACGAGCAACCGCCGCCATATCGTCGAGGAAAATTTTGCGACCCGCATGGACAGCGTCCACATGGGCGACAGCGAGGAGGAACTTCTTTCCCTCTCCGACCGCTTCGGCATCACCGTGCTGTTCGCCTCCGTCAACAAGCAGAGCTATCTTGCCATCGTCCACGCCATCGCCGCGGATATGCACATCGTCACGCCGCAGGAGACGCTCGACCTGCTTGCCGAACGCTGGGCGATCCTGCGCGGCGGACGCTCCCCGCGCCGTGCGCGGCAGTTTGCGGAGTATGTCTACGCCTGCGAACAAAAGGGCGTTCCCGTGGAGGTCTGATCGAGCAGCCCCCTGACGATCGCGTCTATATCGCCCGCGCCGAGCGCAAGGATGAGATCGTCCTTCCTGCTAAGCTGCATGACGCGGCGCTTGAGATCGGCGGGCGTCTGGCAGTAGATCGCCTCCGGGATGCGGCTGACGAGCGCGGGCGCGCTCCCTTCAAAGCAAAACGGCTCCCGCGCCGCATAGGTGCGGTAGATGACGGGATCTTCCGCGCGTTTCAGGACGCGGACAAAGTCCTCCATCAGATCGCGCGTCCGCGTGTAGGTGTGCGGCTGAAAGACGACGCGCACCGTCCCGCGGCATATTTTTTGCGCTGCGGAGAGCGTAGCCGCCAGTTCTGCGGGGTGATGGGCGTAGTCGAGCACGACGGGGATGCCCCCCATCGTTCCCGCCCGTTCAAAGCGGCGCCTGACCCCTTTTGCGCTCTCCAGACCCGTCCGGATCGCCGCGGGCGTCAGACCCGCGAGCCGCGCGGCGCAGTATGCCGCCAGCGCATTGGAGACCTGCATCTTTCCCGTGACGCCAAGGCTGATGCGCACGACGGGAACGCCGTGTTCCGTCACCGTAAAGGTATAGCGTTCTTCCTCCGCGCAGAGTTTTTCCGCACGGACATCCCCCGCATACAGCCCGAACGAGAGCGTATGCGGGATTTTTTGCGCCTCCGCGTCGTCCGCATTGACGACGACGCGGCGCGCTTTTGCGGCGAATGCGCGGTAGGCTTCGAGCAGTTCCGCCCTGCCCCGGTAGCAGTCCGTATGGTCAAGGTCGGTATTGAGTATGACGGCGGTATCGCTCTCGAGGGAAAGAAAGCTGCGGCGGAATTCGCACGCTTCGGTGATCAGATACTCCCCGCCCGTACGGCACACGTTGCCGAAGCAGACGTCCTCTCCGCCGAGGTGACAGGTAAACGGGAGCCCTGCCTGCAAGAAGATATGCGCGAGCATCGCCGTGGAAGAGGTCTTGCCGTGACATCCCGCAACGGAAAGAACGTGCGGGAACGTGCGGGCGATCAGTCCGAGAAAGGCGGCGCGGGAAAGGACGGTCTTGCCCTCCTCTTCCGCGCGCCGCAGGAGAGCGGCGTGCGCGTCGGCGGCTTCCGTATAGACGATAGTCACTTCGCGCGGGGCGTCCGTTCCGATCACGACGGGGATGCCGAGGGCGCGCAGTTTGCGCGTGAAGTGATTTTCGCGCACGTCGCATCCGCGGACAGGGATCCCCAGCGCGTGCAGCAGCTGTGCGAGCGCGCTCATGCTCACGCCCCCGATACCGACAAAATAGACGCCTTTTTTTGCGAATGTGCCGAGAGATACCATATCTCATCCTATGGCAATGCCGAAAAATTTGATACTTGCTTTAATTTAGCAAAAAAATTTGGCAAATTTTTCAAAACCGCTTGCATACTTTTGCAAAGTGTGCTAACATAGTGAGCAAAGAAGGGTACAGGGGGATAAACGCATGAAAATCAACGACATCCGCATCCGCGAAGTCCGCAATCAGGACGGGAAACTCAAAGCGGTGGCGTCCATTACCATTGACGATTGTTTTGTCGTTCACGATATCAAGATCTTTGAACGCGAGGACGGCTATTCGATCGCCATGCCCAGCCGCAAGACTTCGGATGGAAAATATAAGGATATCGCGCATCCGCTCAATTCCGAGACGCGCGAATTGCTGCAGTCTGCGATCCTGACGGCATTTTACAAATTTCAGGAGGAGAACGCCTGAACGCAGGAATACGGAGCATGAAAAAAGCACGCCCTGAAAGCGTGCTTTTTTTTGTTTGTCAGGATACGGGGACCACGTTCTTTGCGCGCAGCTTGCCGCTGTCCTTGGGGTCGGGCTCGGTCTCAAAGCTGACCTTCTGCCCTTCCTTGAGCGTCCGGAAGCCTTCCGTCTGGATCGCGGAGAAGTGGACGAACACGTCGTCTCCCCCCTCGTCGTTCGCGATAAAGCCGTAGCCCTTCCCATCATTGAACCACCTGACGGTTCCGTTCATATAGTTACCTCCTATCGGCGCGCAGTAAACGTACGCACTTACCGCACCGATGCGTCACGAGTCATGCTTTTCACGCCTTTTCTATTATACTCCCGCCGCGCGGCATTGTCAAGACCTGTATGTGAAAAAATGTTTCATCTTTTCAAAAAATTTTGTACGAACATCGCACTCGCCGAGACGAATTTCTCCAATTCTTCGGGTTTCAGAGGGCGATAGTTCATCAGCGCGAGATAGTAAAGGTACTGCGCCGCCTGCGTCCTGTCCTCCTCCTGCGCCTCTTTCAGCGCCTCCACCGCGCCGTTTGCCGTGTTGACGACGAGCGTGAGATCGGCGGGGGATTCGCCCATGCCGTAGAAGGAGTGCATCTCGCTCATCCTGCGCGCGAATTCGGAGACGTTGATGACGGCGGGGACGTTGATGTCCTTCAGCTTTTCCGTTTTGACGGTGACGTGCTGCCCTTCGAGCGCCGTTTCAAAGATCTTTTTGAGTTCGGCGTCCTCGGCGCCCTCCTCTTTGAGCGCGCCCGCAACGTCTGCGTCGATGCGCAGGAAGCGCACCTTTCTCGGATTCTTGTATTCGAGATAGCTCAGGAAGTGCGGATCGATATAGGTATCGCAATACACCGCGTTCAGCCCCGCGTCGCGGAACATCTTGATATACTGCGCCTGCTTGTCGGCGTCGGAGACATAGTAGACGGGCTGCGGTTCCCTTCCGCTCTTTTCGTCCTCGTCCGAGATCTCCTCGCCGTACAGCGACGTCACGGGGACAAATTCGCCCGCAAGATCTTTGTAGATGACGATGTCCTCCACTTTCTTGAAGAAGTCCTCATCCTTGATGCAGCCGAATTTGACAAAGGTCGCGATGTCCTGCCAGCACGTCTCATACTTCGCCTTGTCGTTCTTATAGAGCTCGATGAGTTTGTCGGCGACCTTTTTCGTGATATGTTTGGCGATCTTCTGCACCTGTCTGTCATTTTGCAGGAAGGAACGCGAGACGTTGAGCGGGATATCGGGGCAGTCGATGACGCCGTTTAGAAGCATCAGGAACTCGGGGATGACTTCCTTGATGTTGTCTGCGATAAAGACCTGATTGCAGTACAGTTTGACCTTGCCGCGCTCGAGTTCGACCTGTTTTCTCACCTTAGGGAAATACAGGATGCCCTTCAGGCGGAAGGGATATTCCATATTGAGATGGATCCAGAAGAGCGGCTCGTTGAAGTCTGCGAAGGTGTCGCGGTAGAAGTCCTTGTACTCCTGTTCGGTGCAGTCCTTGGGCTGCTTCAGATAGAGCGGCTGCGTCGTGTTGACGGGCTTATCCTCCTCCGTTCCCTTGGGATCGAGGTAGATCTCATAGGGCATGAAGGAACAGTATTTATGCAGCAGCTGACGGATCGTCCCCTCTTTGAGGAACTCCTTTTCCTCTTCCGCGATGTGCATGACGATCCTGGTTCCGCGCTGCGCCCTGTCGCATTCGCCGATGGTATACGTCGAATTGCCGTCCGATTCCCAATGTACCGCGGGGGCGTCCTCCCGGTAGGACTTTGTGAAGATCTCGATCTCGGAGGAGACCATGTAGGCGGAATAGAAGCCGAGCCCGAAATGCCCGATGATGCCGTCTCCGCCTGCTTTTTCGTACTTATCCACGAAATCGGCGGCGCCGGAGAAGGCGATCTGCGTGATGTACTTTTCCACTTCCTCTTCCGTCATGCCGATGCCGTTGTCCTCGACGGTCAGCGTGCCCGCCTTTTCATCGACCGTGACGGTCACTTTGTAGTGTTCTTCGGGCGTCGCTTCGCCGAGGTCGGCGAGCTTTTTATGTTTGGTGATCGCGTCCTGCGCGTTTGCGACGATCTCCCTTACGAAGATATCCTTTTCCGAATAAAGCCACTTTTTGATGATCGGCATCATGTTTTCGCTTGCGATGCGGATGTTGCCCTGTTTTTCCATGTGAATGCTCCTTCGCGTTGTTATTCGATAGATATATACCCGTAAATGCTCTGCGATAAACAAAAAAGTCCGCCTTTCGGGCGAACCTTTCTGTATGTCGGAACAATGATTTACTTGTCGTCGTTGCCGAGGAGATCGGCGATGGAAGCGCCGCTGAATGCGCCGTCGCTCCATTCCTTATACTCCTCTTCGTCCGCATAGTCGCTTGCCGTGTTGCGGCGGCCGCCCTTGCGGTTTCTCGGCTTTCTCTGCTGAGAGCCCTCTTCGTCCCTCTCGCGGGGCTCCTGCCAAGGACGGGGCTGGAGCGCCTTGATGGAAAGTGTGATCTTGTGCGCTTCGGGATCGAATGCAAGGACTTTTGCGTCGATCTCCTCGCCGATCGTCAGGACGGAAGTGGGATTTTCCAGCCACTCGTGCGAGATCTGGGAGACGTGGACGAGCCCGTCGATCCCCTTCTCAAGTTCAACGAACGCGCCGAAGGGAACGATGCGCACGACCTTGCCGTGGACGATGTCGCCCTCGGCATAGCGCTCTGCCGCGGTGTCCCAGGGACGGGGCTGGAGCTGCTTGTAGCCGATGGAGACCTTCTTATTCTCGCGGTCGATCTTGAGGACCTTGAACTCGTAACGCTTGCCGATCTCGAGCACGTCGGTGACTTCCTTCACGCCCGTCCACGAAAGATCGGAGATGTGCGCAAGGCAGTCGAACCCGTTGACGGAGACGAACGCACCGAAGGAGGTGACTCTTTCAACTTTGCCTTCGACAATGTCGCCGACCTGGATGGAATCGAAGAAAGCGGCTTCCTTCTCTGCCTTCGCAGCCTCTCTCGCTGCCTTCTCGGCTTCGAGGATGACGCGCTGGGAAGCGATGATCTCCTTTCTGCGCTCGCGGCGGATCTCGAGCATCTTGAGGCGGAGCTTCTTGCCGACCATCTTATCCAGTTCCTTCACATAGCCGGAACGGATCTCCCTTGCGGGAATGAACACGGCGTAGGTGCCGAGCTCTGCGGTGAGCCCGCCCTTGTTGAAGCCGGTGCAGACGACGGAGAACTCGTTGCCCTCTTCGATGCCCTTGAGCATCTCTTCCTCTTCCTTGACCTTTCTGACCTGCTTTTCGGACAGCTTGACGGGAGACTTGGTCTCAACGACCATGACTTCGATATTCTCGCCGATCTTGTCCGCATAGAGTTCGCGGCTGTACTCGTTGCAATCGAGCTCGGACTTGTCGATCAGGATATCTGCCTTGCCCGAGCCGGAGACATAGACGCCCTCGTCCGTCGCCGAAACGATCTTTACGGTGAGGAGTTGGCCTCTCTTGTAGTGAGAGCCCTTGTCCATTTCCGCAATGATCTCGTCCATAGCGGACTTTTCCTGCGCGGGGGCTTCCGCTGCGGGTGCGGCGGCGGGCTGTGCTGCTTCTGCCGCAGGCTCTGCGGGCTGTGCAGCAGGCTCGGCTGCCACTTCTGCCACGGGCGTTTCGACCGTCTCTTCGGAGACCTGCGTCTCCACCTGTACTTCCGCGTTGTTTTCTGCCATCTTTTTGAGAACCTCCGAGGTCTGCCAATCGGGAGTGCT
>CALVUC010000012.1 GCA_944363395.1 uncultured Clostridia bacterium
CCGAGGCGGTACACGACGTTGTCGAGACGGCGCTCGAGAAGGGAGAGCATATTTTCACCCGTGATGCCCTTCATGCGGTCTGCCATGTCGTAGTATCTTCTGAACTGCTTTTCGCTGACGCAGTAGATGAACTTCGCTCTCTGCTTCTCGCGGAGCTGAATGCCGTACTCGGAGACCTTTCTCGTCTTTCTGCCCGAGGTGCGGATGGACTTCTTGTAGCATCCGACGGCGGCGGGATCGAGTTCAAGGAACCTGCATCTCTTCATTTTATGATACTTATTGATTGCCATTGCTTTCTCCTTACCTTACACCCTTCTGCGCTTGGGAGGGCGGCACCCGTTGTGAGGGATGGGCGAAACGTCGGAGATGAGGGTGACCTCAAGCTCGCAGTTCGCCAGCGCGCGGATCGCGGACTCTCTGCCCGCGCCGGGACCCTTGACGTACACTTCGACGGAACGGAGCCCGTGTTCCTTTGCAGCCTTTGCGGCGGTCTCCGCCGCCATCTGCGCCGCAAAGGGCGTACCCTTTCTCGAACCGCGGAACCCGAGCGAGCCTGCGCTCGACCAGGAGATCGCGTTGCCGTTCGTATCGGTGATGGTGACGAGGGTGTTATTGAACGTGGACTGGATATGGACCTGTCCCTTGTCGATCTTTTTGAGTTCTCTGCGCTTGCGCGAAACGACCTTTCTCTTATCTGCTGCCATATCGCACTCTCCTTACTTCTTCTTGTTCGCGACCGTGCGGCGCGGACCCTTTCTCGTTCTCGCGTTGCGCTTGGTGCTCTGTCCGCGGACGGGCAGACCCTTTCTGTGGCGCACGCCGCGATAGCACCCGATCTCCATCAGGCGCTTGATGTTGAGGCTCACCGCCCCGCGAAGTTCACCTTCCACGCTCAGGTTGTGGTCGATGTATTCTCTCAGTTTGGAAACGTCGTTTTCGTCGAGATCTCTCACGCGCGTGTCGGGATCGATGCCCGTCGCCGCAAGGATCTTCTTGGAAGTGGCGAGACCGATGCCGTAGATATACGTCAGCCCGATCTCTACCCGTTTTTCTCTGGGTAAATCCACACCGGCAATACGTGCCATTGAAATTCCTCCGTAAATTTTTCGGTATTTTTTCTCTATCCGGAACGGCGGACGCGGGCAACAGTGGAAAATATTGCCATACGGACGCCGTGTGTTTTCTTTTTTAACGCGCAAACAAGCAGATTTTCGCGCGTTGCCGCGCCAAAATCCGCTTATCATGCTGCGTTGTAACGATTTTTACCATAAACCGCGAAAAATATAATAGCATATCTTCCGCGGTTTGTCAACTGTTTTTTACAGGCGATTTAGCCCTGTCTCTGCTTGTGGCTCTTATCCTTCGAGCAGATGACCATAACTTTTCCGTTTCTCTTGATGACCTTGCACTTGTCGCACATGGGCTTGACGGAAGGACGCACTTTCATTTGATCTACACTCCTTACAAGTAGTTTTTACGATTTGCTGCGCCAGGTGATCCTGCCCTTCGTCAGGTCGTACGGGCTCATCTCCAGCTTGACGGTATCGCCTTCGATGATGCGGATGTAGTTCATCCGCAGCTTTCCCGCGATATATGCCGTGATGACGTGGCCGTTGGAAAGGCGCACCTTGAACGTTGCATTGGGGAGGGCTTCTACGACTTTTCCCTCCGTCTCGATGACGTCGTCTTTGGACATTCTCTCCTCCGAATTTTTACAGGGTCAGGATCTCGACGCCGTCCTCCCGGACGACAACGGTGTTTTCGTAATGTGCCGCGGGCCTTGCGTCGAGCGTGACGGCGGTCCAGCCGTCGTCCAGCACCTTGACGCGCCAGCCTCCCGCGGCGATCATCGGTTCGATACACAGGACGCATCCTGCGGGGAGACGGGGTCCCGTTCCCCTCCTGCCGTAGTTGGGGACGGCGGGGTCTTCGTGCATCTCCCGCCCGATGGCGTGTCCCGTATAGGAACGGATGACGGAGAACCCGTTGCTCTCGGCATACTTCTGGACGTTGTATCCGATGTCGTAGAGCGGCGTTCCCGCCTTCAGCCCCTCGATCGCCTTGAAGAAACACGCCTCGGTGACCTTGACGAGCTTCTTCTTTTCGGGCGATACTTCGCCGATGCAGAAGGTGCGCGCGCCGTCGCCGTGAAAGCCGTTCTTATAGGCGCACAGATCGACGCTGACGATGTCCCCGTTTTGCAGCACTCTGCCGTCGGGGATGCCGTGCACGACCGTCTCGTTCACCGAGACGCAGGCGGACGCGGGATAGCCGCAGTAGCCGAGGCAGCTGGGCTCCGCGCCGCTCGCGGTGATGAACTGATAGACGAGGTCGTCCACTTCCTTGGTCGTCATGCCCGCCGCGATGCGGCTGCCGACAAATTCGAGGCACTCCTTGACGATGCGGCAAGATTCGCGCAGGAGCGCGATCTCTTCCTCCGTCTTGACGCCGATCATGCCCTTTTCGCGAGGTCGTCGAGCAAAGCCTTGACCTGCTCGAACAGAACTTCCGCGGGAGCCTCGGTGCCGGTCACGTTGAGGATGATGCCCTTCTTCGTATAGTAATCGATGAGAGGAGCGGTCTGTTCCTCGTAGACCTTGAGGCGGCTTCCCACCGTCTCGGGGTTATCGTCCTTCCTCTGGTAGAGCTCGCCGCCGCAGCGCGCGCACGTCGTCGCCCCGTTGAGCGTGGAGACGTGATAGCTCTCGCCGCACTCCTTGCAGACGCGTCTGCCGCACAGACGGTCCATGAGAAGGTTGAAGTCGATGTTGATGTTGACGACGCCGTCGATCGCGGCGAACTTATCCAGCTCTTCCGCCTGGAAGGTGTTGCGGGGGAACCCGTCGAGCAGGTAGCCGTTCGCGTTCTTGACGTCGTCCCAGGTGAGACGGTCCTTGACGATCGCGCAGGTCACCTCGTCGGGGACGAGTTCGCCCTTGTCGATATACGACTTGGCGAGCAGCCCGATCTCGGTGCCGTTCTTGATGTTCGCGCGGAAGATGTCGCCCGTGGAGATATGCACGAGCCCGTAGCGTTCCGCGATCTTGGTCGCCTGCGTACCCTTTCCTGCGCCGGGGGCGCCGAGTAAAATGAGATTCATACCCTTGCTCCTCTTTTTTGATTACTTCAGGAAACCCTTGTAGTTCTTCATCAGGATCTGCGACTGGAGCTGTTTATCGAACTCCAGGGCGACCGAGACGACGATGAGGATACCCGTGGTGGAGAACACGCTCACGAGATCTTGCCCCGCCCAGCTGAACGCGATGGACGGAATGAACGCGACCAGCGTCAGGAAGATGGCGCCGAACAGCGTGATGCGCTTGTTGATGCGCGAGAGATATTCCGCCGTGGGCTTGCCGGGGCGGATGCCCTGGATGAAGCCGCCGTTCTGCTGGATATTGCGCGAGACGTCCTCGGGATTGAACTGGATCTGCGCATAGAAGAATGCGAACACGAAGATGAGCACACACAGGACGAGGATATAGTAGATGCCCGTGCCTGCGGGTCCGTTCTGGAACTCCTGCGTCCACCAGTCGAGCGCGCCTGCACACGAGGGGATGAGGCTCATGATCATGGAGGGAAGCGAGATGATCGCATACGCGAAGATGAGAGGCATGACGCCGCTCCCCGTGATCTTCATGGGAATGACGGAGGACTGACCGCCGTACATCTTGGTGCCGCGCACCTGCTTTGCGTACTGCACGGGGATCCTGCGCTCGGCAAGATCGACGTACACGATGGCAAAGAAGATGACGACCGCGATGACGACGAATACGACGATGCTCCAGATCGCGCCGACGTCGCCCGAGAAGGCTTCGCCGAACTTGCCGACCAGCGTCGTGCCTGCCGTGGAGAGGATGCCGACGAAGATGATCATCGAGATCCCGTTGCCGACGCCGTATTCCGTGATACGCTCGCCGATCCACATGACGATGCAGGCGCCCGCCGTATAGACGACAGCCATGAAGATGCCCGTCGCCCACATCTGGTTGCCGAAGTATACCGTCTGGATGGCGCTCTCGCCGTCCTGTCCCGCCGTCTGCCCGAACAGCACGATGATGCCGACGGACTGGATGACTGCAAGGACGATGGTGACGATCCTCGTGATGTTGGAGATCTTCTTCCTGCCCTCTTCCCCCTGCTTGGACAGCCGCTCGAGGGCGGGGATGCCGACCGTGAGAAGCTGCATGATGATGGAGGCGTTGATGTACGGCCCGATACCGAGGGCGAACAGCGTGCCGTTGGCAAGCGCGTTACCCGTGATACCGCTCATCAGGGCAAGGAAATCGTTGCCCGTGATCGCCGTCTCGAACGTCGCGCGCTCCAGACCGGGGATGGGGATATAACAGCCGATGCGGAACAGGAGCAGCAGAAGAAGGGTCATGATGATCTTCTTTCTGATGTCCTTGTTCCGGAAGGCGTTTTTCAAAGTTTCAATCATGTTTCCGCTCCTTTCCAAACGACCCTAAAAGGGCGATACGGGCGGTCAAACGGTCTCGGCGGTGCCGCCCGCCTTCTCGATGCCCTCTTTTGCGGATGCGGAGAACTTCGCCGCGCGCACGGTGATGGCGTTCTTGAGTTCGCCCTCGCCGAGGACCTTGAGCCCCGCGTTGTTCTTGACGTCCTTGGCAAGCCCGTTCTCCATCACGAAACCGTAATCGACGACGGTGCCTGCGGGAAGCTCCGCGAGCGCGGAGAGATTGACGATGACGTATTCCTTGCGGAAGCGGTTGTTGAACCCGCGCTTGGGGATGCGGCGGGCAAGGGGCATCTGACCGCCCTCAAACCCGGGGCGGACACCGCCGCCCGAACGCGCCCACTGACCCTTGTGGCCCTTGCCCGACGTCTTGCCGAGCCCGGAGCCGATACCGCGGCCGAGGCGCTTTTCCGACGTTCTTGCTCCCTCTGCGGGAGCGATCGTATCGATTCTCATTGCTTTGACTCCTTAAACGGTCTCCACCTTGACGAGGTGTGCGACCTTCTTGAGCTGACCCTGCAGGGCTGCGCTGTCCTCAAACGTGTTGGACGAGCGGATCTTTTTGAGACCGAGCGCCGCAACGGTCGCCTTGACGGACTTGACTTCGCCGATCGGGCTCTTGACAAGCGTAACTTTGATCATTTCCCTGCCTCCTTCAGCCCACGATCTCTTCGACTGCCTTGCCGCGCAGCGATGCGATCTCTTCCGCCGTCTTGAGAGCGGAGAGACCCGCGATCGTCGCCTTGATGCAGTTGCCCGCATTCTGGCTGCCGTGAGATTTCGTGCGGATGTTCTTGATGCCGGCTGCTTCCATGACCGCGCGGACGGGACCGCCCGCGATCACGCCGGTACCTGCTTCAGCGGGGAGCATGAGCACCGCGCCCTTGCCGAACTTGCCGAGTACCTCGTGAGGGATGGTCGTGTCCACGATGGGAACGTTGATCATGTTCTTCTTTGCAGCCTGGGTCGCCTTCTCGATCGCCTCGGGCACTTCCTTGGACTTGCCCTGGCCGTAGCCGACCTTGCCGTTGCCATCGCCGACGACGACGAGCGCCGCGAAACGCATATTCTTGCCGCCCTTGACGGTCTTGCTGACGCGGTTGATCTCGATGGTCTTTTTGATGAGGCCGTCGTTCTCTTCCTGTCTCCTCTGCGGTCTGTTTTCTCTTGCCATTTTCCTCTTCCTCCTCAGAAGTTGAGTCCGGCTTCACGCGCGCCGTCTGCAACTGCCTTCACGCGGCCCGTGTACAGGTAGCCGCCGCGATCGAACACGACCGTTTCGATGCCCTTTTCCTTGGCGCGCTCGCCCGCGGTAAGACCGACGAGCTTGGCTGCCTCCGTCTTGGTCTTGCCCGCGATCTGCTCGCGGATCGCCTTTTCCATCGTGGAAGCGGAAGCGATCGTCACGCCCTTCACGTCGTCGATGACCTGCACATAGATGTGGTTGAGGCTCCTGTAGACGTTGAGGCGGGGCGTCTCCGCCGTACCCGAGATCTGCTTGCGGACACGGGCGTGACGGCGCTGACGGACCGCGTTCTTATCGATTTTCGTAATCATGGTTCACGCTCCTTTACTTCTTGCCCTTACCGGAAGTCTTGCCTTCCTTGTGCTCGACGTGCTCGCCCTTGTAGCGGATGCCGTATCCGTGATAGGGTTCGGGAACGCGGATGGCGCGAAGGTCTGCCGCGACCTGACCCACGAGCACCTTGTCGATGCCGGAGACGGTCACTTCCGTCTGCGAGGGGCACTCGATCTTGATGCCCTCGGGCGCGACGAACTCGACGGGGTGGGAGAAACCGACGTTCAGGACGAGCTTGTTGCCCTGCACCGCCGCCTTCCAGCCGACGCCCTTGACTTCCAGCCCCTTGGAATAGCCCTCGGACACGCCCTTCACCATGTTGGCGATGAGCGCGCGGTAGAGCCCGTGGAGCGCGTTGGTCTGCTGCAATTCGTCCTTGGCGACGACGTGTACCTGACCCGCCTCGCTCTTGACGTCGATCGCGCCGGTGATCTTCTGGGTGAGCGTCCCCTTCGCACCCTTGACGGTGACGACGGAGTCCTTGTACTCGACGCTCACGCCCGCGGGAATTGCGATACTCAGTTTACCGATCCTCGACATAATTCCCTCCTTAATAGACGGAGCAGAGCACTTCGCCGCCGACGTTTGCGGCTTTTGCCTGCTTATCCGTCATGATGCCCTTGTTGGTGGAGACGATGGCGATGCCATAGCCGCCCAGCACCTTGGGCATATCCTGCGCGCCCGAATAGGTGCGCAGACCGGGCTTGGAAACGCGGGTGAGACCGCTGATGACCGACTTGCCGTCCGCGGTGTATTTGAGGGTGATGACGATGTTCGCCTTGTAGCCCTCGCCCGTCTCCTTGACGTCCTTGACATAGCCCTCTTCGAGCAGGATGCGCGCGATCTCGCGCTTCATGTTGGAAGCGGGGATCTCGACGGTCTCCTTGCGAACGGTGAGAGCGTTTCTGATTCTGGTGAGCATATCTGCAATGGGATCTGTCATTTTCTCAGCCTCCTTACCAGCTCGACTTCTTCACGCCGGGGATCTGACCCTTGTACGCGAGTTCTCTGAAGCAGATACGGCAGATCCCGTACTTGCGCAGCACCGCGTGCGGTCTGCCGCAAATCGAGCAGCGGGTGTACGCTCTCGTGGAGAACTTGGGCGTCTTTTGCTGTTTATTGATCATTGACTTCTTTGCCATATCCGTACTCCTTACTTCTTGAAGGGCATCCCGAGGAGCTTCAAAAGCTCTCTTGCCTCTTCATCGGTCTGCGCCGTCGTGACGATGCACACATCCATGCCCCTGATCTTTTCGACCTGATCGTAGGTGATCTCGGGGAAGATGAGCTGCTCCTTGAGCCCGAGCGAATAGTTGCCCCTGCCGTCGAACGCCTTATCCGGCACGCCGCGGAAGTCGCGGACGCGGGGAAGCGCGATGGAGACGAGCTTGTCGAAGAAGTCGTACATCCTGTTGCCGCGCAGCGTGACCTTGAGACCGATGTTCATGCCCTCTCTCACCTTGAAGTTCGCGACGGACTTGGTCGCCTTGCGGTAGATGGGCTTCTGACCGGTGATGAGCTTTAATTCGTTCTCGGTGATCTGCATGGACTTCTGATTGTCCTTGATGTCGCCCAGACCGGTGTTGATGACGATCTTATCGATCTTGGGGACCTGCATGACCGACTTGTAACCGAACTTCTTGACGAGTGCGGGAACGACTTCGGTATCGTAGTAGACCTTGACGCGGCTTACGGACCTGTTCGTCTCGGCCTTGGGTGCGGCTGCCGCCGCCTTTTTCTTATCTGCCATGACTTATTTCCTCCGCCTCAGTTCTCTTCACCCGCGGGTGCGGTCTCTTCTGCCTTCTTGCTGCGCTTTCTGGTGCGCTTCTTGGGCGCTTCCTCTTCCGCGGCAGCCTGTGCCTTCGCCTTCTTCACATACGCCTTGTCGAGGACGGCGCCGCACTTCTTGCAGACGCGGACCTTCTTGCCGTCGATTACGGCGTGCGCGACGCGGGTCGCCTTGCCGCACTTGTCGCAGACGACTTCGACGTTGGAGACGTCGATGGGCGCCTCCTCGGTGACGATGCGGCTGGTCTCGGTCGCCTTGCGCGCCTTCTCGTGCTTGCTGACGATGTTGACGCCCTCGACGATGACCCTGTTGTCGTCGGGATAGGTCTTTAAGACCTTGCCCTGCTTGCCCTTGTATTTGCCCGTAAGAACGAGCACGGTATCGTTGACTTTTACGTTCATGTCGGCTCCTCCTTACAGTACCTCGGGAGCAAGGGAGATGATCCTCATGTAATCTTTCTCTCTCAGCTCTCTCGCGATGGGCCCGAAGATACGGGTGCCCTTGGGCTGCTTCTGGCTGTCGATGATGACCGCGGCGTTGTCGTCGAAGCGGATGTAGGTGCCGTCCGCACGGCGGATGCCCTTGGCGCTTCTCACGATGACTGCCTTGACGACGTCGCCCTTCTTGACGGCGCCGCCGGGAGTCGCGGTCTTGACGGATGCGACGATGACGTCGCCGATGTTGCCGCTCCTTCTGAAGGAGCCGCCGAGCACGCGGATGCACATGAGCTCTTTTGCGCCCGAGTTGTCCGCTGCTTTAAGTCTCGTTTGAGGTTGGATCATATCTTCTCTCCTCCGTCCTTACTTCGCCCTTTCGACGATCTCGGCAACGCGCCAGTTCTTATCCTTGCTGAGCTTGCGCGTCTCCACGATGCGAACGGTATCGCCGACGCCGCACTCGTTCGCCTCGTCGTGCGCCTTGAAGCGGCGGGTATAGGTGATCGTCTTCTTATAGACGGGATGCTTTCTCTTCTCGGAGATCGCGACGACGACCGTCTTGTCCATCTTGTCGGAAACGACGACGCCCACTCTTTCCTTTCTAAGGTTTCTTTCCATAACTGTCCTCCTCACTTCGCCTTGCGCGCACGGAGTTCCGTGTTGACGCGCGCGATGTCGCGCTTGCACGTCCTGATCGAGACGGGGTTTTCCAGCTGTCCCGATACATGGCGGAAGCGGAGGTTGAAGAGCTCGCTCTTCAGATCCTGCAGCTTCTGCGTGAGTTCAGCGTCGGTCATATTGTGAAATTCGTTCCCTTTCATCACACTTCACCGCCTTCCGCGTTATTCTCGGCGGTCTCGTCCGCCTTCTTGATAAACTTGCACTTGACGGGCAGCTTGTGCGCCGCAAGACGCATCGCCTCGCGCGCCGTCTCTTCCGGCACGCCCGCCATCTCGAACATCACCCTCCCGGGCTTGACGGGAGCGATCCAGTATTCGACGCCGCCCTTACCGGAACCCATACGGGCTTCCGCAGGGTGACGGGTGATGGGCTTGTGGGGGAAGATATCGATCCAGACCTGACCGCCGCGCTTGATGAAACGGGTCATCGCGATACGCGCCGCCTCGATCTGGTTGGACTTGATCCAGCCCTGCTCTTCCGCCACGAGGCCGTACTCGCCGTAGGCGATGAAATTGCCCTTCTGCGCGCTGCCCTTCATGTTGGGGCGGTGCTGCTTTCTTCTCTTGACTCTCTTGGGGATTAACATTATCTGCCTCCTTCCGCCTTCTTCGCGGCTTTCAGGACTTCACCCTTGTAGATCCAGCACTTGACGCCGATCATGCCGAACGTCGTGTGCGCTTCCGCAAAGCCGTAGTCGATGTCCGCGCGGAGCGTCTGAAGGGGGATGCTGCCCTCGTGATAGTGCTCGCAGCCCGCGATCTCACGCCCGTCGAGACGGCCGCTGACCTGCATCTTGACGCCCTTGACGCCTGCGCGCATCGTCCTGCCGATCGCCTGCTTGAGCGCGCGGCGGAACGCCATACGCTTTTCGAGCTGTGCCGCGACGCCTTCCGCTACGAGCTGTGCGTCCGCGTCGGGCTTACGGACTTCGGTGATGTTGATACCGATCTGCTTGCCCTTGGTGAGCTTTGCAAGATCCTTCTTGATGACTTCGATCTCGGAACCCGCCTTGCCGATGAGCACGCCGGGGCGGCCCGTGTAGACGGTGACGGAGATCCTGCCTGCCGCACGCTCGATGAGGATGCGGGAGATCGCAGCCGCGTAGTACTTCTTCTTCAGGAAGGTGCGGATGGTGTGGTCCTCTTTGAGATAGGCGGAGAACTCCTTTTTATCGGCGTACCACTGCGTATCCCAGTTCTTGATGACTCCTACCCTCAGACCGTGAGGATTGACTTTCTGACCCATGTTAGATTTCTCCCTCCGCTTTCTTGACGTCCAGAATGACCGTGATGTGGCTCGTTCTCTTGAGGATGGCGTGGCCCCTGCCCTTGGAGACGGGCTGCATTCTCTTGAGCATCATGCCGCCGTTTGCATAGCACTCCGCGACATACAGGTCTCCCCTGTCCATGCCCTGGTTGTGCTCTGCGTTCGCGACCGCGCTCATGAGCACCTTCTTGGTGGGCGCCGCGCCGCCGTTGACGCTGTTCTCGAGGATTGCCTGCGCCTCTCTCACGCTCTTGCCGCGGATGAGGTCGAGCACCGTGCGTACCTTGTAGGGAGAGACACGGACGTACTTCGCGACGGCGTAAGGACGCTTTTCTCTCTTTTCTTCGACGCGCGCCGTCTTCTTCTTCATATTCGTCGCCATATCCTATCTCCTTACTTCTTGCCGGGCGCGCTCGTCTTTGCCGCGTGCCCCTTGAATGTTCTCGTGGGAGCGAACTCACCGAGCTTGCAGCCCACCATGTCCTCCGTCACATAGACGGGAACGTGCTTGCGCCCGTCGTAGACGGCGATCGTGTGACCGACCATCTGGGGGAAGATCGTCGACGCTCTCGACCAGGTCTTTAACACCTTCTTCTCGTTTGCCTCGTTCATCGCCTCGATGCGCGCAAGCAGCTTCGCTTCGACGTAAGGCCCTTTCTTAACGCTTCTCGACATGATTGCTTCCTCCCTTAATTGATCCTCTTGAGGATGAACTTGCTCGTCGGGTTCTTCTTCTTTCTCGTCTTGTAGCCGAGCGCGGGCTTGCCCCAAGGCGTCTGGGGACCTGCGTGACCGACGGGCGACTTGCCTTCACCGCCGCCGTGAGGGTGATCGTTGGGGTTCATGACCGAACCGCGGACGGTGGGACGGGTGCCGAGGTGACGGGTCTTGCCCGCCTTGCCGAGGCTGACGATCTCGTGCTCGAGGTTGCCGACCTGACCGATGGTCGCGCGGCAGCCGACGGGGATGAGACGCATCTCGCCCGAAGGCATCTTGATGGTGGCATATGCGCCCTCGCGCGCCATGATCTGGGCGGAGATGCCCGCGCTTCTCGCGATCTGACCGCCGCGGCCGGGCTTCATCTCGATGTTGTGGACGATGGTACCGACGGGGATGTCGGAAAGGGGCAGGGCGTTGCCGACCTTGATGTCCGCGCCCGTGCCGCTCATGACCTTATCGCCGACGTTCAGACCGACGGGAGCGAGGATGTAACGCTTTTCGCCGTCTGCATAGGCAAGGAGCGCGATGTATGCGCTGCGGTTGGGATCGTACTGGATGCTCTTGACCGTTGCGGGGACGCCGTCCTTGTTGCGCTTGAAATCGATGATGCGGTACTTTCTCTTGTTGCCGCCGCCGATGTGACGGACGGTGATCTTGCCCGCATTGTTCCTGCCGCCCGACTTGCGCTGATCTTCGAGCAGTCCCCTTTCGGGCTTCTGCTTGGAGATATCGCCGTACACGGCGACCGTCATCTGACGGCGCGCGGGAGAGGTGGGTTTATATCTCTTGACTGCCATGTTGCTATCCTCCGCTTACGATAACGAGTTGAAGAACTCGATGGGCTTGCTGTCCTCGGCAAGCTGGACGATCGCCTTCTTCTCGGTAGGGGTATAACCGCTGTTGCGCCCCATCCTCTTGAGCTTGCCGCGGCGGGTGACGGTGTTCACGAAGTCCACCTTCACGCCGAACATCTGCTCGACGGCGATCTTGATCTGCGTCTTGTTGGCGTTCTTTGCAACGATGAAGGTGTACTTTCTGCCGTAATGCCTTCTGTCCGTCTTTGCATCCGCCGTTTCCTGGATGCCGTCGTAACCCTTCTCGGTCAGGACGGGCTTTAAGATGATGTCTTCGGGTAACATTATGCGTACACCTCCTCGAGTTTCTTCACCGAGCCCTTGGTGAGCACGACGACCGCGTTCGCCACGACTTCGTAGGTGTTGATCTCGCCGACCGGGATGGTCGTGAGTGTGGGCAGGTTGCGCGCCGCGAGGATGACGTTCTCATCGTTGACGTCCATGACGACGACGGTGCGCTTGTCAAGCCCGAGCGCCTTGCGGAACGCTTCCATCTCCTTGGTCTTGGGCGCGCTGACCTTGATCTCGTCCACGACGAGCAGTTCGCCGTCCGCGACCTTCTTGGAGAGCGCCGAGACAAGCGCGCCGCGCTTCGCGGAGACGTTCATCTTCTTGGAGAAGTCGCGGCTCTTGGGTGCGAACACGACGCCGCCCTTCGTCCACTGAGGCGCGCGGATGGAACCCTGACGCGCACGGCCCGTCCCCTTCTGTCTCCAGGGCTTCGCGCCGCCGCCGCGCACTTCGGTGCGGGTGAGCGTGGACTTCGTGCCCTGTCTCTGATTGCAAAGATAGGTGACGACCGCCTGGTGGATGAGGGGCTCGTTGTAGTCGGCGCCGAACACGTTGTCGTTGAGCTCGAGCGTTTCGACTTCCTCTCCCTTCATGTTGTATACTTTCACGTTTGCCATGACCGTTCTCCTTATGCCTTGACGCTCGTCTTCAACGTGACGACGCTGCCCTTGACCCCGGGGATGGCGCCCTTGACGAGGATGGCGTTTCTTGCGACATCCACGCGGACGACTTCGAGATTCTGGATGGTGACGTTCTCGACACCGTACTGACCTGCGAGGTGCTTCTGCTTGAACACGCGGGAAGGCGTGCTGTTCGCGCCCATGGAACCGGGCTCCCTGTGCACAGGGCCGACGCCGTGCGTCTCTTTCAGGCGGTGCTGGTTCCAGCGCTTGATGACGCCCGTGTAGCCGTGACCTTTGGTGACGCCCGAAGCGTCCACCTTGTCGCCTGCGGCAAAGACGTCCGCCTTGACCTCGTCGCCCACGTTATAGCCCTCCACGCTGTCCACACGGACTTCCTTGAGGACCTTGCAGGGCGCGACGCCCGCCTTCTTGAACTGGCCGAGGTCGGGCTTGTTGAGCGCCTTCTCCTTGGCGGGAAGGAAGCCGAGCTTCAAAGCCGTGTAGCCGTCCGTCTCGACCGTCTTGACCTGCACGACGGGGCAGGGACCTGCCTCGATGACCGTGACGGGAATGACCTTCCCGTCCTCCGCAAAGATCTGGGTCATACCCACCTTGCGGCCGATGATTGCTTTACCCATTGTAAAGTTCACTCCTTTTTTCTTTATTTTCCGATACCTTTTGGAAAGTATCCGGTATTACAGCTTGACCTTGATATCGACGCCTGCGGGCAGATGGATGGAATCCAAGAGCTTGGCGTTGGGCGAGTAGATGTCGATGATGCGCTTGTAGGTGCGCAGCTCGAACTGCTCGCGGGAGTCCTTGTCTTTGTGAGGGCTCCTCAAGATGGTGACGATCTCGCGCTCCGTGGGAAGCGGGATGGGACCGGAGATCTTTGCGCCGCCCTTTTGCATCGTCTCGACGATGCGGCTTGCAGCCTGGTCCACGAGTTCGTGATCGTACGCCGAAAGTTTGATCCTGATCTTCTGACTTGCCATGTTTTACTCCTTCCTTTTATACTAACTGTGATTTGCTTGTCAACGCCTCCGTGCGTATCGAGGACTCCCATGAAAAAAACACGCGTCGTTTTGCGGTGTTTTCCTCGCAAAAGCCTTCGGTTAGTCGCAGAAGTCTCGCTTCCACATTTGTCCGCGGAAATTATCTGCCGAGGGGCTTTCCTGCCTCGATTTTTCAGTAACTTCCCGCTTCAACCCTATACGCGTCGGCGCGGCAAAAGACTGCCGCTTTGACACAGCCTGTATACTATACCATCTTTTTTACGGGAAGTCAACGATTTGAACGGTCTTTTTTGCCTGTTTTTTGCATTTTTTCGGGGTTTTTCGGAAGCATTTTCCTTCCGCCGCGAGATATGGGATATTTTTCCCCGCCGCACACAAAATATACCCCCTCCCGCGCGCGGCGCCCTCGCCTTACCATATATATAGAGCCCCTTTGCGCGGCGAAAAAACGTTTGACAACCGCTTTCGCACGGGGTACAATAGAAGACATGAAGTATTACCGCAGAAAATATGCGGCGTATCCCGTCTACGAGTGGCTGGAAACGGGCATCCTCTTGTGCCTTGCGGGCGGGTTTCTGGACGCCTATACCTATGTGACGCGGGGCGGCGTGTTCGCCAACGCGCAGACGGCAAACCTCATCCTGATGACTTTGGGGCTTGCGACGGGCAAGGGCGCGCAGGCGCTCAAATACCTCGTCCCCATCCTCTTCTTTTTCTGCGGCGTGACGCTGAGCGAACTCGCCCTCCACGCGGGAAAAAAGCGGCGCAGCGATTTCCGCGCCCATGCGCCCGTCCTCGCGGGAGAAGCGGCGGTGCTCGTCCTGATCGGCGCGCTCCCCGCGGCGGCGGACGACACCCTCGTCAACGCCCTCGCCTCCTTTGCCGCAGCGCTGCAATTCGACAACTTCCGCAGGTTGGAGGGAAACCCCTTCGCCACGGCGTTCTGCACGGGCAACCTGCGTTCGGCGACCGAGCACCTCTTTCACGCCGCCGCCGAAAAGAGCCGCGCGGCGCTCAAGGTCTCGGGCAAATACTTTGCCTGCATCCTCGCCTTTCTTGCGGGCGTCGTCGCGGGGTACTTCGCCTCCCGCGCGCTCGGCGGCAGCGCCGCCTTCCTCGACGCGGGCATGCTCGCCCTTGCCGCGGCGGGCGTCGCCTGCGGCGCGTTCTTCCGCAAACGCCGCGTCCGCGTGCGCAGGATCGCGGCGGGAGAACTCGCCCAAGCGCGCGCCCTCGTATGGGAGAGTTTCGAGCGCTACGTCGCGCCCTCCTATACGCCCGAGGGCGCGGAACACTTCCGCTACTTCCTGGACGACCCCGCCCTCCCCGCGGAGAAGGATCTCTACGGCGTATTCGCGGGCGGGATGCTCAAAGGCGTGCTCATCGCCGAACAGGACGGCTCGCACATCTGCGCCTTTTTTGTCAAGAACGGCGAGCTCCGCCAGGGCTACGGCAGCAAACTCATGCACCGCTTTTTGGAGTACGTTCCCCAAAAAAGCGTGACCGTGAACGCCGCGCCCGCCGCCGTGAACGCTTACAAAAAATTGGGTTTCGTCCCCGAGGGCGGCATCTGCCACGCGGACGGCATGACCTATCTTCCGATGCGCCGCGACCCTTCGCCGCGCACCGAACACAAACCGACAGGAGGTACCCCATGACACGAACGATCACCGTAACGGGACGGAGTGAACAGAGCGTCTGCCCCGACCTTGCCCGCCTCACGCTGGAAGTGCGCGAGGAGCGCGCCCTGAGCCGCGAGGCAGCCGATGCGTGCGGCGCCCGCACGGAATCGCTGCTTGCCGCGCTCCGCCCCCTTCTTCCGCAGGGCGCCGTAAAGACGGTCTCCCTGCGCACCGACGTGCGCCGCGACGAACACGGGCGCGTGACGGCGTATATCGCCTCGCGGCGGCTGCTCGCCGAATGCCGCGCCGACGCCGGGACGGTCGCTTCCCTCATCGACGCGGCGCTCCAAAGCGGCGCGGAGCCCCTGCTCTCCCTCTCCTATGTCCTGCGCGACCCTGCAAAAAAGCGCGAGGCGCTGCTCAAAGAGGCGGTGCGCGACGCCCGCAAAAAGGCGCGCGCCATTGCGGAAGCGGCGGGCGTCACGCTCGGCGCGCTGGTCGGCGTGACCTACGCCCAGCCCTCCGCCGTCCCCTTCCGCACGCTGCGGATGGCATCCCACGGCGACTTCGGCGCAGACCTCACGCCCGACGACGTGACGCTCTCCGACGAGGTCACAGCCGTCTACGAGATCGAATGAAGCAAACGAACAGAACGATCAAAAAGCAGCGCGCCTGCCGCAATTCTGCGGCAGGCGCGCTCTTTTATGCCTTATTTGCGCATTGCAGGACGCCCGTCCCCGCGTCACGCCGCGGGCGGGAGATGCACTTTTCCCGCATGGAACCGATCGACGGCGCGGTTGCATCCCTCCGCCATCACGGCGAGCAGGACAAGGAATACGCCCACCCACAGGGGCAGCCACGCAATGGAAACGTACTGCGCGAATATGCCGAACAGGGGCGGCATGAAGGTCGTCCCGACGTACGCCGCCGCCATCTCCACCCCGATGACGGACTGGGAATTTTTCGTCCCGAAATTAAAGGGCGTGGAATGGATGATCGCGGGATAGACGGGCGCGCACCCGATGCCGACGACGACAAACCCCGCGATGGACACGGCGTATGTCTTCAGCGGCAGCGCGAGCAGGACGAGTCCCGCCGCAATGACCGCGCAGCCGATGCGGATGAGCCGCCTGTCCCCCAGCCGCTCCGAGACAAAGCCGCTGACAAACCGACCGACGGTGATCCCGATATAAAAGAGCGAGCCGAGCATGGCGGCGATCTCCGCGCCCGCGCCGCGGTATTCCGCGAAATAGCTGCTCGCCCAATACATACTCGTCGCCTCCACCGTACTGTACGCGAAGAACGCGACGAGCAGGAAGGGAACGCCCTTCAGGCGCATGGTCTGCGGAACGGTGAGCGGCGTGCGCTGCGCGTCCTGCGCGGCAGGTCTGACCCAAAGGGGAAGGCTTAAGACGATGAGCGCCGTCAGCCCGAACTGGATATAGGAAGTGACGCGGTAGCCCCCTTCCCAGCCGGCAGGCCCCGCAAGGCAGGCGCCCATGATAAAGGGGCTGACGAGCGCGCCCACGCCCCAGAAACAGTGCAGCCAACTCATGTGCCGCGCCTTGTAGTGAAGGGCGACATAGTTATTGAGCGCCGCGTCCACGGCGCCCGCTCCCAATCCGTAGGGAACGGCGATGAGACAGAGCACCCAGAAGGCGCGGGCAAAGGAAAAGCCGAGCATCGCGCCCGCCGTCATGAGGACGCTGACCGCCGTCACGAGCCCCGTCCCCAATTTGCGGGTGAGAAAGTCGGACGCGAGGCTGGAGACGATGGTCCCCGCCGAAATGATCATAGTGACGAGCCCCATCGCCGAGACGGGAGCGCCGAGCTCCACGCGCATGACGGGCCACGCCGAACCCAGAAGGGAGTCGGGCAGCCCGAGGCTGACGAAGGCAAGATAGATGACTGCAAGAAGAAGAGATGCCATAGCCTGTCTGCGTTATGCCTGCGGCTTTTCCTCCGTCAGAAGGATGAGCCTGTGCGAAAACTCGGGGAAGCACTCGCGCGAAAGGTTGAGCCCCACGCGCATATAATATTCGCCCGTATGGACGCAGCCGTCCAGCGTGTTGAAGTAGGACGCGTCCTCCCGCAGCCCGCGCAGCCTGACAAAGCGGAACTCGTCCTGCTCCTTCAACTTGTTCATGAAGAGCACGAGGGAAGCGGACATGTCCTGCGAAACGCACTGCATACACATCTCGTTCCCCGCGTGCGGCGCGAGAAGATGGTAGAGCGTCCCGCGCTCGATGACGTCGCCGTGATATTTTTTGTAGATCTCCGCGTGGCGCACGAGCATGGAGACCTCCTCCTCGGTGAGCGTGCCGGGATCCATCTCATAGCCGTAGGTACCGAACAGCGCGAGCGCCGCCTTGGTATCGTAAGGGGCGACGCGGCTGTCGTTGACGTGCGAGCCGATGCAGGAGAGCGGATAGCCGAGCGAAGTATTGAACTGGATATCGATGCGCTGCGCGGGATCAGACTCGTCCGAGCACCAGATCTGCGGGCAGTAGAAGAGCGTGCCGAGATCGAAGCGTCCCCCGCCCGAAGCGCAGCCCTCGATCATGATCTCAGGATGTTCGCGGGCGATCCTTCCGATCAGCGAATAATAACCGAGCACGAGGCGGTGATACACCTCCCCCTGCCTGTCGGGCAGCGCGCGGGAGACGTGCTCGGAGACCGTGCGGTTATAGTCCCACTTGATGTAGTCGACGGGATACTCCTCCAAGAACTCGTTCATCTGCGCATAGATGCAGGCGGGAACGGCGGGATTTGCAAAATCGAGATGGCACTGATGGCGCATGAGCGAGAGCTCGTCCTCGCCCCAGCCGAGGACATACTCGGGATGCGCGCGGAAGAGGTCGCTGTCGGGGTTGATCATTTCGGGCTCGAACCAGATGCCGAACTTGACGCCGCGCTCGTGGCAGGCGTCGATGACGCGCCTTAGATCGATCTTCTTCGCGTTGACCTTCCAGTCGCCCAGCCCCGCGAGGTCGGAGTCGCGCGCGCCGAACCAGCCGTCGTCCAGCACAAAGAGCTCCGCGCCGATCTTGCAGGCGGCGTCGAGATAGGAGAGGATGAGGTCGGTATCGAAGTGGAAAGTGCACCCCTCCCACGAATTGAACAGCACGGGCTTGTAGACGTCGTTCGCGCGATAGGTCATGACGTTCTCGCGCACAAAGCGGTGGAAGGTCTGCGACATCCCGTCGACGCCCTCCGCCGAGTAGACGACGACCGCCTGTGGCGTCTGGAAATCGTCCCCCGGCTCCAGCGTCCATTCAAAGTCCTCGTCGTTGATGCCGTAGGTGACGTGCAGCCCGCGGAAGGGTCCGACAAAGGTGCGGAACTTGAAGTTTCCGCTGTAGATGAGGTTGAAGCCGATGACTTCGCCGCTCGCCGCCGTCGCCGTATGCTCCTTCAAAAAGACGAAGGGATTTTCCTCCGCAGATGAACGCCCGAGGTTGGAGGAGACTTCCTGCACGCCGTCCAAGACGGCGTTCTCGCAGTAGTCACGCTCCTTCGCCCACCTGCCCTTGAAGTGGACAAGATCGTAGTCGGCGCGCGGCAGATCGAGCTGCAGGGACATCGCCCGCGTAAGGCGCAGCGTGCCGTCCGTCCCGTTCTCCACGGAGAAACTTTTGACGATCGCGTCCTTGTCCGAAAAGATGGTAAGCACGAGATGCGCCCAGATCTCGCGCGTCCTGTCCTTTAACAAAATATCAAGCGTCTCCGCGTTGTCGCCGTGCGCGTGCGGAAGCCCTTCGAGCGCAGGCGCGCCCTCCTCGACGGTATAACTGTGATAGCGGAAATCGGTCACATACGAACCCGTGCCGTCGCGCACGACGAGCGGCGCGCCGCGTTTGTCGGAGAGCCCGTGCGGCGAAAGTTCAAGCGGCGCGCACTCCGCCTTGAACCCGTCGCCGTACGCGACGTCCTCTCCGCTCGGGACGAGATAGCGCCGCGACGCGAATACGCCCGTATCACGCATACAGGTAAAGTCGTCGTACCGCTCCATCCGCTTGCCGAAATACAAGGTCTCCAGATAACCGGCATCGTTCACATAGACGGCATAGCCGATGCTGCCGTTGTCGAGTACAAAGAGGCGGGAATCGCTGTCAAATGAGATCATATTTTCCTCCGGAAATGTGCCGCGCGGGAAGGGCGCAGATTGCTACGATTATAGCCTATTTCCGCGACGGATGCAAGCATCTTTCTCCATTTTCATAAGAGAATCGGATGCAGGCATAAAAGAGTGTTCGTCGCTCAGAAAAATGAAATCGGCAAGATGTACGCACACAACGTCGCCTCGGTCATGAGAAAGGGGACAATATTGCGCAAAAAATGGATGAGAACATAGTACTATGTCAGACATATTATATCATTAACATAGTACTATGTGAGACATAATACTATGAAAATGCCGATATTTGACCCATTTTTACAAGAAAGCCCGCTTTTTGCCGCAGCTACGCCCGATCCTTTCAACAGGATAGTCTTTTCGGCGGTCTATGCGGTAAAAGCGCCCGTTTTTGTCCTGAAAACGGCATAAAACCCCTCATATCGCGCCGTTTCGCGCTATTTTCCCCTCCCCTCCCACACATACGGGCATCCCTCCTTCTTTCAGGCTTCTTTTTCAATATTTTCTATTGATATCATGGCATTTTTCTACGCGATTTCTAAGAAAAACACCCCGCATTTTCCGATCTTTTGCAAAACGGTTTTCGCTCTCAGATCGCGTAGGACGTTCTTTTTTTGCAGCCTGTTTTTTGTAATATATTATTATGTATTTCGGTCGTCTCGGAGCGGATCGCCCCTCGCACGCGCTCCCCGCCGCAGGCCCCTCTTATGCGCCCCCTCTCATCCGAAAGCCGCTCTTCCGGCTGCCCGCAGCATTGCGCCCTCTTTTCTTTTCGGAAATGATACGCTCCTTCGCGCATCGGTGTTTCGGCACACGGAAAAGAACCTCTTCCCTGCGGCGAGAAAAAAAGCGACCGCCCGAAGGCGCCCGCCCATGCCCTGTATTCCCAATTGTTCCGGCGCTCCCGCCCGATGGTCGGCGCGCACCGCATCGGCGCCCGAATAAAAAGGCGTCCTGCCATATGGCACGCGCGCAATCGCGGCGCCGCGCCGCAGCCGCACGCCATCGATCGCACGATATGTCAAATGCAAAAGCGCCGCCTCTCCACAGGGAGAAGCGGCGCTTTTTGTTCTTTAGCCGATATTTACTTGTTCATGCCTTCCTGCACTGCGACCGCAACGGCGACCGTAGCGCCGACCATCGGGTTGTTGCCCATGCCGATGAGTCCCATCATCTCGACGTGCGCAGGGACGGAGGAGGAACCCGCGAACTGCGCGTCCGAGTGCATTCTGCCCATCGTATCCGTCATGCCGTAGGACGAAGGACCTGCCGCCATATTGTCGGGGTGCAGCGTTCTGCCCGTACCGCCGCCGGACGCGACCGAGAAGTACTTGAAGCCGTTCTCGACGCACCACTTCTTATAGGTACCCGCAACGGGATGCTGGAAGCGCGTGGGGTTGGTGGAGTTGCCCGTAATGGAGACACCGACCTTCTCGAGCTTCATGACGGCAACGCCTTCGGGAACGTTGTCCACGCCGTAGCACTTGACCTTGGAGCGGGGGCCGTCCGAATAAGGCACTTCCTTGGTGACGGTGACCGTCTCGGTATAGGGATCGAACACCGTTTCGACATAGGTGAATCCGTTGATACGCGAGATGATGAACGCCGCGTCCTTGCCGAGCCCGTTCAGGATGACGCGCAGGGGATTTTTACGGACTTTATTCGCGTTCATGGCGATGGAGATCGCACCTTCCGCAGCCGCAAAGGACTCATGTCCCGCGAGGAAACAGAAGCAGTCCGTCTCCTCGGAAAGGAGCATCTTGCCGAGGTTGCCGTGTCCGAGACCGACCTTTCTGTTCTCGGCGACCGAACCGGGGATGCAGAACGCCTGCAGACCGATGCCGATCGCAGCCGCCGCATCGGCAGCCTTGGTGCAGCCCGACTTGATGGCGATCGCCGCGCCTACGGTGTACGCCCAGACCGCGTTTTCAAAGCAGATGGGCTGCGTGCCGCGCACGATCTTGTCGCAATCGACGCCCTTGGAAAGGCAGATCTCTTTGCACTCTTCGACGGAGGAAATGCCGTACTCTTTGAGGACGCCGTTGATCTTATCGATCCTCCTCTCATATCCTTCAAACAAAGCCATACCCTTTCCCTCCTTACTCTTTGCGAGGGTCGATGTACTTCACCGCACCCTGCTCTTCCGAAAATCTGCCGTAGTGACCCATCGCCTTGGTCCATGCCTCGTTGGGCTCCAGACCCTTCTTGATGAAGTCGGTCATCTTGCCGAGGGAGACGAACTCATAGCCGATGACCTGGTTGTCCTTATCCAGCGCGAGGCGGGTGACATAGCCTTCCGCCATCTCGAGGTATCTCACGCCCTTGAGCGCCGTGCCGTACATCGTGCCGACCTGCGAACGGAGCCCCTTGCCGAGGTCCTCAAGTCCCGCGCCAATGGTAAGCCCGTCGTCCGAGAACGCCGACTGCGTTCTGCCGTAGACGATCTGCAGGAACAGCTCGCGCATCGCGGTGTTGATCGCGTCGCAAACGAGGTCGGTATTGAGCGCTTCGAGAATGGTCTTGTGGGGCAGGATCTCCGCCGCCATTGCCGCCGAGTGCGTCATGCCGGAGCAGCCGATCGTCTCGACGAGCGCTTCCTGAATGACGCCTTCCTTGACGTTGAGGCTGAGCTTGCAGGCGCCCTGCTGAGGCGCGCACCAGCCAATGCCGTGCGTAAAGCCGCTGATGTCCGTGATCTGCTTGGCGCAAACCCATTTTCCCTCTTCGGGAATGGGCGCGGGATCGTGTTTCGGTCCCTTTGCGACGCAGATCATCTCTTCCACTTCGCGTGAATATTGCATCTTGTATCCTCCATAAAATACTTTTGCCCTGTAACGGGAACCTTTCTGCAATATTCTACCATATTTTCAGCGAAAATACAAGAGGTTGTCTGCAAATTTCCCGCCGCGGGAACGCTTTTTTTGCCGCCCGCCGAGCAATTTTTATCAAAGTATTGACAATACATTTGTTTCGATCTATAATAAAATAAACTTGAAAGGAGAGGATTTATGAAAAAATATTCGGCAAAGAAATGCCTTGCGCTCTGCGCCGCTCTGGCGCTCGGCGTCACGCTGACGGGCTGCGCGCCGTCCGCCGTCATCAAGGGAAATTACCGCACGCCCACCGAGGAGGAACTTACCGCGGCGCTGAACGCCGTCGACCCGGAACAACTGTTTGCGGAGGATCCCACCCTCTCGCTGCGGCAGGAGTTTTCCGTCGATATGAGCGCTCCGGACGGCACCTTCTTTTTTGAGAGCAAGGGAACATACGACATTCAGATGCAGGGCGAAACGAGCATCGGCGCGGGAGATCTCGAACTGCGCGCCTCGAGCACGGGCGAAGAGATCGCGGTGGGGGCGCTCACGGGGGACTTCTATCACGACGGGGACTGTTTGTATATGGACGTCCTGGACGGAAACGAGTCCTATCGGGGAAAGATCCCCCTTACCGAACTGTCCGCGCTGCTGGAAGAATATTTAGAGTATCTGCAGACGGGGACCGCCGTTCCCCTCATCGCGGGCTCCGGTCATGGCGGCTCCGAAATCTCCCCCGACCTGCAGACGATGTTCTCCGTCGGGCTGGACGACGGCGACGGCATCAAACTCAAACTTGCCGCAAACGACAGCTTTTTTACCACGATCGAGGAGAGCGTCACGGGTGGATCGGACGCGATCGAATTCTCCTTCCGCAGCAAGATCCTGGAACTGTATCTCTCCATCGACGGCGACGGGAGATTTGAACAGCTCTCCGCGCGCATCGACCTCGCATACGAGGCGTCGTATGAGGGACAATCGCTCGAAATGCGTGCCAAAGGCGAATTTATCCTCCGTACCGGGAATGCCGCAGTCAGGCTCCCGGACGAACTCTCCGACGAGGAAGAATATCCCTTCTTCACGGATAACGGCTTCCTCCCGTCGCCCATGTAGTGCGCAGGCGGGACGCAATTCCTTCATAAGGGCGCAGCGGCGGCGGGCATATGCCCGCCGCCGCTGCGCCCCATCCTTTACAGTTGGATGTGTTCGAAATTTTCGCGCGAGGAACGGCGATAGAAGATCGCCTTCCTGCCGATGACCGCGACGACTTCCGCCCCCAGCAGGTCTGCGGCGTTCTGCGCCATCGTGTCGGCGTCCGCCTCGGCGTTCGGGAGCACGTTCACCTTGATGATCTCGCGCGCCTCCAGTGCCTCGGAGAGCGTCTTTAAGAGGTTGTCCGTAATGCCGCCCTTTCCGATCTGCGTGACGGGATCGAGGTTGGCTGCGATCGACTTTAACTTGCTTCTCTGTTTGCTTGTCATATCCTTTCCGGGCAATGCCCGCTCCTTATGTATTATCCTGTGCGGGAAGAAGATCGTACCCGCATTGATACACCATCACGCCCTGCGCGCTCACAAAGACTACTTTGGCGTCATAGGCACGCAGCACGGGCGCAAGGATGCGCAGCGTGCGGTGGAACGCCTTCTCGTCCGCGAGCAGCATATCGAGAAAGAAGCACCCCTCCCCGAAGGCAAAACCCAGATTGATCGCCGAAGCGACGTCCTCGCCCTCTCTGCGGACAGGGGCGTCCTTGCTGTTCTGCAGATGCCACATGAGCACGCGCAGCGCCTCCTCATCCCCCTGCGCCTCGCGCGGGACATAGAGATAGGCAAACGCCCCGAACGCCGTCCACCACGGCACCTCGCCTTCGAGCGCCGTACGGTCGATGAGCGAGACGTCGGGCGACTGCGTGAAGCCCTCCTGCAGCCTTTCGCGGTAGGGAAGCTGCTGCGCGGCGTCCTCGCCGTTGTAGCCGTAGGCAACGGCGTAGGGAGACGCCTCCGTCCCGTCGCCGCCGAAATTCTCGATAAACGCCTGCGCCGACGCGGCGAGTTTTTTTGCGATCGCCTTGCGCGGCATGAGCCCCGCCTGCGCATCGAACTCCACGCTCCCGATGGCGCACAGTGCCTCGTATTCGCCGATATCCTCCGCCATGCAGGCATAGAAGTCGTCCAGACGCGCCTCGTTCTCCTCCTCTTTGCAGGGGGGAAGATGGACGACGACGCGCCCCGCCTCCGCTTCCTCGACATAGCCCATCTTCTTTTCATCGAAGAACGCGCTCTTGTGCGGGAGCAGCCCCGCGGGGAGCTGATAGCGCACCGTCCAGCCCGCCGCCGGCAGGGGCGAGGAGACCATGGCGCACTCTGCAAGATAGCGCTCCGCCGCATAGGAGACGGGAGAGGTGCGCCAGTCGCCGTGCACATACAGGCAGTACCTGCCGTCCCGCACCGTGCCGAAGAAGTTGAGCGGCACATAGAACCGCTCCAGATCTTCGTTGAGGATGGCGTTGAGCCGCTGCATATCGCCCCCGTCGATGCAGGCGGCGAGTTCGTTGAGGCGCTCCGCCATGCGGTGCCAGAAGAACCATACGCAGAAGCCGAAGCTCCACGGCTCGTCCTTGTCTTCGCGCAAAAAGCAGACGCCGTCCAGCGACATTTCCGAATGAAAGCCCTCGAAGCCGTCGTCATCGGTATAGCGGACGCAGCCGGGGCAGATGCGGTCGACGTGCTTTCCGAGAATGGCGTCGTACTCGGCGCCCGTGTAGAGATTGACGCGCACTTCAAAGAGAAGGGCGGGGTCCTCGATGGTGACGACGGCGTCCTCCATGCTCTCGTAGATGAAGTCGGGCGCCATGCAGCGCTCCTCTTTCAGGCGTTTGACCTCCACCCTTCCCGCAGCGGCGAGGTCGGAAAGCTCCATCCCCTCGGGAAAAAGATAGTATTGAAACCGATAAAAAAATGCGCGGATCCCCTGTTCCATCGTCCTCTCCTCCGCAAACGTTCACGGGATAAATTCAAACTCGACGTCGCCGACGACGACCGTATCCCCTTCCTTGGCGCCCATCTTAGCGAGCGACTGAAAGACGCCGCGCGTCTTGAGCATCCTCTGGAAGTACTGCATGGAGTCGGGATTGTTGAGCACGACGTTGCGGCAAAGCAGGTCGACCAGCCCGCCGACGACAACAAACGCGCCCTCCTCGTCGCGGAAGATCTCGAACTGCCATGTGTCCTCCTCCTCGAACGCGAACTCGTCCGAGGCGATCTTTTCCGCGGGCGGCAGCGTGACGAGCAGCGCCCAGACGGCGTCCAACAGCGCCTTCGTCCCCTCTCCCGTGAGCGCCGCGGCTTTGCAGACGGGGACGTCGGGATGCGCCGCCGTAAAGCGGGCGATGTTCTCCTCCGCGCCCGCGCAGTCGCACTTATTGAGCACGACGATCTGGGGAAGGGCGGCGAGCTTTTGGGAATACGCCGCAAGTTCCGCGTTGATCTTGTCGTAGTCGTCGAGGGGATCGCGCCCTTCGACGCCTGCGATGTCCAGAACGTGGCAGATCATGCGGGTGCGCTCGATGTGGCGCAAAAATCCGTGCCCCAGCCCCGCGCCCTGCGCCGCGCCCTCGATGAGCCCGGGGATATCGGCGACGACGAAGGAGTGTTCGTAGTACTGCACCACGCCCAGATTGGGCGAGAGCGTCGTGAAGTGATAGTCGGCGATCTTGGGACGCGCCGCCGAGATCTTGGAGAGCAGCGTGCTCTTCCCCACGTTAGGAAAGCCCACGAGCCCGACGTCGGCGATGACTTTCATCTCCAGGATGACGGCATGGGGCTTGACGCGCACCCCCTTCTGCGCAAAGTTGGGCGCGTGACGGCGGGCGGTCGTGAAGCGCACGTTGCCCTTGCCGCCCTTTCCGCCCTGCAACAGCAAGATCTTTTCGCCGTTTTCATAGACGTCGCAGATGATCTTTCCGCTCTCGGCGTCGCGCACGAGCGTGCCGCACGGCACTTTCAGGACGACGTCCGCGCCGCGCTTGCCGAAGCACTGATTGGAGCCGCCGCGCTCGCCGTTGCCCGCTTCGTACTTTGCCGTAAAACGGTAGGCGAGCAGGTCGTGGACGTTCTCGTCCGCGAGAAGATAGACGCTGCCGCCGTCGCCGCCGTCGCCGCCGTCCGGGCCGCAGGCGGGCTTGCCCTTGAACGCCTTGAAGGAATTCATGCCGTCGCCGCCGTCGCCCGCCTTGACGGTGATGCGGACTTTATCGGTAAAACCATGTGTAGCCATGGTCTCAGTATAACAAATCTGCCCAAAAAAGGCAAGGCTTTGCCGCCCCTTTCGCGAATCCCGCCCCCTCGCGCCCCAAAATACGCCGCCTGTAACTTTTTCTGTGAAAAAATGCGGTTTTTTGTTAGAAACATTGTTTTATGCGGTATACTATAAATATAAGAGGAAAAGGAGAGGACGACGGTGTTCGAATATCTTTTATTTTTGCTGCTGCTCATCCCCTGCCTCATCTTTTCGGGGTGGGCGAGCGCGCGCGTCAACAAGACGTTCTCGCGGTACGACCGCGTGCAGACGCGCTCGTGCATGACGGGATATGACACCGCCGTGCGTCTGATGTCCCGCCGCGGCGTCACGGATATCGCCGTCAACCGCGTGGAGGGAAAACTCACCGACCACTATCACCCCACCAAAAAACAGGTCAATCTTTCCATGAGCTCGTACGGGAGCGCGTCCGTTGCGGCGGTCGCCGTGGCGGCGCACGAAGTCGGACACGTCATGCAGAAGAAATCGGGGTACGTCCCCTATCAGATCCGCACCGTTCTCGTCCCCGTCACGAACATCGGCGCGCGGCTGGCGCTGCCCCTCGTGATCGTGGGCGTGCTGCTCGATCTCTTTTTGGTGAGCGCGTCCGCGCCCGTCGGGCAATGGCTCGTCTATATCGGGATCGCGCTGTACGGACTTTCGACGCTCTTTATGCTGGTGACGCTGCCCGTGGAGTACAATGCCTCCCGCCGCGCCAAAAAGATGCTCGTGGAGGACGGCATCCTCACGCCCGAGGAAGTCCCGGCGGCGAGCAAGGTGCTCTCGGCTGCGGCGCTGACGTACGTTGCGTCGCTGCTCGTCTCCCTGCTCTACTTCCTGCGCTTTGCCGTCGTATTCCTCTCCATGCTGCGCAGAAGATAAATCGTCTCGTCTTTCAAATTCCCAATAAGGGGAGCGCCCGTGCCGCACGGCACGGGCGCTCCCCTTATCCTGTAAAAAAGGTACAGGCCTCCGAACGCGCGCCGCCTGCGGATGCAGGCGGCGCGCGCACAAATCACAGTCTCTTGGCAATGGCGTACAAAAATTCCTCGGAATTGAGTTTTTTGGGGACGATGCCCTCGCGGCAGAAGAGCGGGATGAGATCGCCCGTCATTTCGCCCTCCTCGATGGTCGCGACGGTCGCCGCCTCCAGCTTTCCGGCAAACGCCGCGAGCGCCTCGTTGCCGTCCAGCTCGCCGCGCTTGCGCAGCGCGCCCGTCCACGCGAAGATGGTCGCCACCGAGTTGGTGGACGTCTCCTCGCCCTTCAAATACTTGTAGTAATGGCGCGTGACGGTGCCGTGCGCCGCCTCGTATTCATACTTGCCGTCGGGCGAGACGAGCACGGAGGTCATCATCCCGAGAGAGCCGTAGGCGGTCGCGACCATGTCGCTCATGACGTCGCCGTCATAGTTCTTGCACGCCCACAGAATGCCGCCCTCCGAGCGCACGATGCGCGCGACGGCGTCGTCGATCAGGGTATAGAGATACCACAGCCCCTTCTCCTCAAACCGCGCGCGGTATTCCTCGTACACCTCGTTGAAGATCGCCTTGAACCTGCCGTCGTACACCTTGGAGATGGTGTCCTTGGTCGCGAACATCACGGGAAGCCCCTGTTCCAAAGCGTAGCGGAAACAGGAGTGCGCAAAGGAGCGGACAGATCCGTCGCAGTTGTGCATCCCCTGCACGACGCCGCTCGTCCCGTTGAAGTCATGGACGAGCTGACGGGAGATCTCACGCCCCTCCTTGTCCTCGGTGACGAGGAACACCTTCTCCCCCTCCCCGGCGGCATGATCGACCGCCGCGTACACGTCGCCGTAGGCGTGACGGGCGAGCACGATGGGCTTGGTCCAGGTGGGGACATAGGAACGGATGCCCTTGCAGACGATGGGCGCGCGGAACACCGTGCCGTCCAAGATGCGGCGGATGGTGCCGTTGGGGCTCTTCCACATCTCGTGCAGGTTGTACTCGCTCATGCGCTGCACGTTGGGCGTGATGGTCGCGCACTTGACGGCAACGCCGTACTTCTTGGTCGCGAGGGCGCTTTCGACCGTGACCGTGTCTGCCGTCTCGTCGCGGTGGACAAGTCCCAGATCGTAATATTCCGTCTTTAAGTCGACATAGGGAAGAATGAGGATCTCCTTGATCTTCTTCCAGAGGATACGGGTCATTTCGTCGCCGTCCATCTCGACGATGGGCGTCGTCATTTGGATCTTCGCCATAGGTACCTCGAAATTTTTTCTTCTATTATACGGATTTTCACCGACGTTTGCAACTTTTTCCGCCCGAAAAAACGCCGCGCGTCAAAATTCCCGTCGTGACGATCCGCTTCTCGCGGACGGGACGGAGCGCCTCCGCGACGAGCGCTTCCAAAAAGCCGCGCACCTCAATCAGGGAGCCGCCGAACAGGTACCCCGCGAGCGAGCCGGGAACCATGTTGAGCTCGTTGAAGTACACCTCATCCCCGACGACGAGGAAGTCCGCCCGCACGACGCCGCGCATCCCGAACGCCGTGTACAGCGTGCGCGTCATTGCGCGGATGCGCTCCGCAATCTCCGCGGGCAGGTCGGCGGGACACTTGCCGCCCCTCCCCTCCTCATATTTTTCGCGGTAGGAAAGGACGTCCCCCGCCGAAAATACTTCCTCGGGCGGGGAGAGCCGCACTTCGCCGTCCAGATATGCCGCGGCGCAGTTGACGTCCCGCTTTTGCGGGAAATACCGTTCGAGCAACGCCGCCCGATCGAGCGAGAACGCGAGCGCGAGCGCCGCGGAGAGTTCCTCCTTTGCGCGCACGACGGAGACGCCGATGCTCGAGCCAAGCCGCACGGGCTTGACGACGAGCGGATAGCCGACTTCCTCCGCCGCCGCCCCGCCGTCCCCGCCCTCCCTGACGAGCGCGGCGGGCGCGACGGGCAGGGAAAGCCCCAGCGCCGCGATCTTCGTCAGCCATTTGTCCATGAACACGGCGCTCTCCGCAAGGGCGGGCGAGGCGGACGGCAGCCCGTTCCAGGCAAAGAGCGCCGCGAGCGTGCCGTCCTCCCCCATGCCGCCGTGACAGCAGTTGAGCGCGGCGTCCAGCCGCGCGGCGGCGCGCCCGCTCCCCTCCCGTACGAGCGTCTTTCCCGCAAGGCGCACCCTGACGAGTTTTTTGCGGGCGAGGACGTCCTCCACGGCGCGCAGCCTGCCCGTGACCATGCCGCCCTCGGGCGGAAGATAGACGGGCACGACGCGGTCCCTGCCGCTGCGCAGCAGGTTGCAGGCGAGCAGCCCCGTGATGACGGAGACCTCGCTCTCGGACGATCTCCCGCCGAAAAACACCCCGACTGTGGGCATGAAAAAACACCTCCGAAGTTATTTTTCTTCCGAAGGTGTTTCTTTTGCGGAACGATGTCAGTAGATGTCGGGCAGATCGTTGAGGAACAATACGCAGTCGCCCGTGGACAGCTCCTTGGCGAGGATATTTTCCGCATCCTTGAGTTTGGGAACGATGCGCACCCTTGCCGCGTCGCCGCCCGCCGCGAGATACCCCTCGCGCACGTCGTGCACGAGCGTTTCGCCGACGAGCAGGATGACGTCCAGCCCGACGAGAGACGCGCCCAGTTCCATGTTGATCGCCTCTTCGAGCTGACCGAGTTCGACGATGCCCGGCGTGACGACGACCTTTTTGCCGCCCGCGAGTTTCAAGACCTCGACGGCGTTCTGCGCGCCCGCGGGGTTGGCGTTGTAGGCGTCGTCCAGAATGATGACGCCGCCGTGGTTGTGCCGCTCCAGACGGTGCGCAACGGGAACGATCTCCGCGATGCCCGCCCTGATCTCCTCCGCGCTCATGCCGAGCAGACAACACAGCGCCGCCGCCAGCGCGACGTCCTCCGCCGCGTGCCTGCCCAGGACCGGCACCTGCACGGGGAAGGTCCCGCACGGAAGGCGCAGGGTGAAGCGGGTGCCGTCCAGAGAGAGGCGGACGTCCTCGGCGTCGAAATCTCTGCCCATGAGCAGATCGTCCTCACGCGCGAGATCGGCGGCAGTTCTGCCGACCACGCAGCGCTGCGTGCGCTGTACCAGCACGCCCTTCTCCTTTTTGATCGCTTCGAGCGAGCCGAACGTTTGGGTATGCTGGGCGCAGACGCCCGTGAGCACGCCGTAGGCGGGCGTGACGATATCGGCGAGCTGTGAGATCTCCCCCGTCCTGCGCGCGCCCATTTCGGCGAGAAAGACGTTGCAGTCCAGCCCGATCTCGTTGACCGTGCGCGCGATGCCGCTCGGCGTGTTGTACGAGTAGGGCGTCTCGATGACTTTATAGCGCATGGAGAGGATGGTCGCGGCAAAGTGTTTGACGCTCGTCTTGCCGAAGCTGCCCGTGATGCCCACTTTGACGGCGTCGCTCTTGTCGAGCTCCGCCTTGGCGGCGCGGATGAAGCGCGCCGTATGCGGGACCTCGTACGCCTTCATCGCAAAGCACACGGCGGCGAGGACGACGGGCGAGAGCAGCGGCACGATGGCAAAGGGAACGTACCGCAGAAAATCGTACCATTCCGCGTTGACGGTACGCGCGACGGCGTCCATCGCAAACGCCAGCCCGACGCATACGCCGAGCATGACGAGGGTGTACGCCGCCGTCAGACGGATGAGGCGGGGCGTGGCGACCTCCTTCACCTTGAGCGCGCCGCGCTCCGAAAGGCAGTAGAGGACGGCAATGCCGATAAACGGCACCGCGGAGACGAGACAGGCATAGTCGCTCCCCAGAAAGGAGAAGCAGACCGCCGTGACCGCCGTGGCGAGCGCCATTGCGATGGCGAGCAGCGACGCCTTCTTGCGCTCGATGTTGCGGCTGCGGAAATACCACCTGAAAAAGGCGCGGGAGGAATACCCCTCCTGCTGGAAGATGCCGAGAAGGCGGGTGGAACACATCACAAAGACGTATCCCGCAAGCAAGCCGCCCGCGATGTTGGCGATGACCGACCAGACTCCCATCGTAAAAATTCCTCCGTTTTGACGTTGAACGCGAGCGCGTCCTCCAGGTGCGCGAAATGCCCGCAGCCCTCCATTACATACAGGCTGCTCCCCCTGACCGCGCGGACATACACCCTCTGCGACGAAAGCGGCGTCTCTTTGTCCTCGCTCCCGCAGACGAACAGCACGGGGCGGGTGATGCGCGCCGCATCGCCGCGCAGGTCTTCGTTGACGATCTTTTTATAACTCTCCCGCATGAGGGGCGGGAGCGTACGGTACTCCCTGCTCCCGAAGTGCCGCTCGGCAAACCCGGGCGCGAGCCTTCGGACGGCGCGGTAGCACACGACGCGCACCCGATAGCCCGCCGTCCGCCGCGGCACGATGCCCGCGCAGCCCGTGAGCACGGCGCGGTCGAAGAGTTCCCCGCGCGAAAGACACTTGACGGCGACCCTTCCGCCGAAGGAATGCGCCACGACGTGCGGAAAGGCGATCCCGAGCGCGGCGAGCGCATCCCTCGTCCAGTCGGCATAATCGGAGACCGACCACGCCGCAGGCAGCGGCTCCGCGCCGCCGAAGCCCGGGAAGTCGAGCGCCGTGACACGGTAGTAACGGGAAAAATACCCGATCTGCGGGGCAAAACTCTCTTTGGAGGCGAGATACCCGTGCAGGAACACGAGATCTTTCCCCTCGCCCCGCCGCACATAGGAGAGCTTCAATCCAGCTCCTTGCGCATGACGAGGGCGTCCTCGCCGTCCGGATAGTACCTGAGGCGCGCATACGCCCCGCAGAACCCGTATTTCAGATACATTGACATTGCGGGCGCATTGGACACGCGCACTTCGAGAAAGACGCGCTCCGCCCCCTTCTCCCTCGCAATGGAGAGAAGGTCCTCGAGGATCTTCGCCCCCCTGCCGCAGCGGCGGTACATCTCCGCCGTGCAGATGAGCGGGATCTCCGCCTCGTCCGCCGCGACGCTCACCGCGCCGTATGCCGTGATGACGCCCTCCTCTTCCAGAAGAGAGCCGTAAAAGCTGCCCGCAAGAAAGGAATCGGCGAGCATCCTGTGATTCCACGGATCGCTGAAATTGTCCGCCTCCAGCGCCGCAATGGCGTTGAGGTCGGCGTACCGCCACGGTCTGCCGTTCACTTGCTTCCCCCCGTCCCTTCAGGACTTTTCCTCTGCGGACGATCTGCGCAGATACAATGCTTCGAGCGAATGCGCGGGGATGCATTCCCCCGCCTTTGCCTTGGCTGCCGCGAGCAGCCCCTTTGCCGCGTCCGCCGTGCGCACGCCCGCAAACAGTTCCGTATGCGCGACGGGCGCGAATCCCTCGCCGATCGCCTCTTCCACCGCCCCGCGGGACAAAAAGGCGGGCGTATCCGCCTGCGTACCCGTGTAGCGGCAGGCGTAAAAATTACCGTGGCCCGCGTCCACCAGAAGGAGCTTTTTCCCGCTCGTCTCAGTATATGCGAGGCAGTCGAAGGAGGTGAGCGCCAGCGCCTTCTTTGCGCAGGCGAGCGCCAGCCCCTTGACCGTCGCGATGCCAATGCGGATGCCCGTAAACGACCCGGGACCCGTGACGCAGGCGAAAAAATCGCACCCGTCGGGCGTCAGATCCGCCTCTTTGAGCGCCGCGTCGATCTCGTCCATCAGCAGCACGGAGTGCTGCATCGCACAGTCGGTGCGGGCGCGGACGACTTCTCTCTCCCCGTTGACGGCGACGACGTTGAGCTGTTTCCCGCTCGTATCGATGGCAAGAAATTTCATGTAACGATCTCCCGTTCGGTCGCGCTCACCTTTCTGATCGTGACCGTCTTGCAGCCCTCGGGCAGCAGTCCCGCGATGTTCTCGCTCCACTCGACGAGGCAGATCTTGCCCGCGTCGAAGTAATCGGAAAAGCCAAGTTCCTCCGCCTGCCGCTCGCTTTGGATGCGGTAACAGTCAAAGTGGAACATGGGACCGTAGCTGTTGACATAGGCATACGTCGGGCTCAGGACGTCCTCCCGAACGCCCAGCCCCGCCGCGACGCCCTGCGCGAACGCCGTCTTGCCCGCGCCCATCTCGCCCTCCAGAAGGACGACGTCGCCCGGGCGCAATGTCTTTGCATACGCCGCCGCGAAGCGCTTTGTCTCTTCGGGCGAGCGGGAAAGAAAAATCGCCATATCACGGGTATTATACCGCATACGGCGACGATTTGCAAGAACTTTTTCTTATTGCGTCAGGAAGAAATGCAAAATCGCAAACCCGACGAGCACGAGGGCGACGGCGGCGAGCACGGCGATCGTAACGACGGCGCGCTTTTTCTCCTCTTCCTCCGAGCGCTCCTTTTTGGGACGCAGCCGCTCGTTGAGTTTGTTGACGGCGCGCGAGATGTGTTTGTACACGAGCAGCGTCACGAGCGCGGCGACGATGCAGCGCAGGAGATTGAAGGGCAGCACCGCAGCCCAGAGATAGATGGAATAGAAATTTTCCTGCGTGCAGTCTGGGAAGAGGGGCGTCATCATGCCGAGGAGAGGCTCCCATCTCCCATCGAACATCAGGGCAACGTAGGCAGGCACGAGCAGGAAGCGGTTGAGAAAGACGGCGAGCGCCGTGGAGATGAGCGTGCCAAGCCCCATGCCGAGCAGCGCGCCCTTCAGCGTGCGCATCCTGTCATAGACGAGCCCGACGGGCAGCACGAGCGCGGCACCCACGAGGATATCGGCAAGATCGCCTACAAAAAATGTGCTCGTGGAGACGATGACGAGTTTGAGCAGCACCATCATGACGACGATGATGCAGCCCGAGACGGGACCGAGGACAAAGGTGCCGATGAGCACGGGGATGTCCGAAAAGCGGAATTCGAGGAAACCCGGGAAGAAGGGCAGCGAAAAATTGAGGATGTACAGCAGCGCCGCCAGCGCCGAGAAGAGCGCGAGCATGGCGATGCGCGTGGAGGAAAAGTAGTGTTTTGCAGATGCCATAAGAATACCTCTTACTGTTATTTCGGATATTCTTTGACCCTCCGCACAAAAAAACGCGCCCCGAAAAAGGGGCGCGCAAACGTGCGCTTTGCTCTTTTCTCATCCGGACTATGACCGTCGGTACGGGGATCTCACCCGTTCGGGGGCTTGCGCCCTTCGCAGACTTTACTGCCGGTGGAGACTTTCACTCCGCCCCAAAGAATATTCGATCGTGGATAGTATACCCCCTCCGCGCCCGCGCTGTCAAGCGTTTTGGCGCCCTTTTCCGCGCCGCCCATAAGACGATGCGCGCCCCGCTCGTCTGCGGGGCGCGCCTGCGGTCAGAGGATGTCGTTGGGATAGAGCGGGAATGCGTCGCACAGGGCGCGCACCTTGCGGGAGACGTCCGCAACGGCTTCCTCCCTCTTCCAGATGACTTCGGTAACGAGGTCGGCGATCGCGATCGCCTCCTGCTCCTTCATCCCGCGCGAGGTAATGGCGGGCGTGCCGATGCGCACGCCGCTCGTGATGAAGGGCGACGTCGTCTCGAAGGGGATGGTGTTCTTGTTCGCCGTGATGTGCGCCCTGTCCAAAAGCGCCTCGAGCTCCTTGCCCGTCATGTTCTCCTTTCTCAGGTCAACGAGCATGAGGTGGTTGTCCGTGCCGCCCGAAACGAGGCGCACGCCGTTGTTCGTGAAGCGCTCCGCCATTGCCGCGGCGTTCTTGACGATCTGCTGCTGATACGCCTTGAAGGCGGGAGTGAGCGCCTCCTTGAAGGCGACCGCCTTTGCCGCGATGACGTGCATCAGAGGTCCGCCCTGCGTGCCGGGGAATACCGCCTTGTCGATCGCCTTGGCGTACTGCTCCTTGCACATGATGACGCCGCCGCGCGGACCGCGCAGCGTCTTATGGGTGGTCGTCGTGACAAAGTCCGCCACGGGAACGGGGTTGGGATGCAGCCCCGCCGCGACCAGCCCCGCGATGTGGGCGATGTCCACCATCATCAGCGCGCCGACCTTGTCGCAGATCTCGCGGATGCGCTTGAAGTCGAGGATGCGGGGATAGGCGCTCGCGCCCGAGACGATCATCTTGGGTCTGCATTCCAGGGCGATGCGCTCCATCTCGTCGTAGTCGATGGTCTCCGTCTCCTGCGATACGCCGTAGGGGACGATATGAAAATAGCTGCCGGAGACGTTGACGGGCGAGCCGTGCGTCAGATGCCCGCCGTGCGAAAGATTCATGCCCATGATGGTGTCGCCCGGCTTGAGCATGGCGAAATAGACAGCAAAGTTCGCCTGTGCGCCGCTGTGCGGCTGGACGTTGGCGTGCTCGCAGCCGAAGATCTCCTTCAGGCGGTCGCGGGCAAGGTCCTCGACGACGTCCACAAATTCACAGCCGCCGTAATAGCGCTTGCCGGGATAGCCCTCGGCATACTTATTGGTGAGGTGGCTCCCCATCGCCGCCATGACGGCGGGCGAAACGATATTTTCGCTGGCGATGAGTTCGAGATTGCCGCGCTGACGCGCAAGTTCTTCCTCCATTGCCGCATATACTTCGGGATCGGTATTTCTGACGGTGGTAAGATCGATCATAGCTCGCTCCTAAATCTTCTTTTCCGTTATTATAGCAAACCTCGCGCAAAATAGCAAGAATTTGCGCGATTTTTCTCTGCGGTTTTCGCGCGCTTGACACGCGCGCCCGCGCGTGATATACTCAATAGTATCTTCCCGCGCCGACAAGATATCAGCGGGAACCGGGAGCCGCCATGTCCGTATTGCGCTATGCCGCCGCCGCTTTTTCTCTGATCGTGACCCTGTTCGCCTCCGCCGTCTGGGCGCTGCTTCTGCCTGCCTCCGTCCCCGCCGCGCTCGCGTTCTTCCTGACGGGGCTCGCGGGCTTTGCCGCCGCCCTGCTTGCGAACGGGCTGCTTTCCCGCCGCGGCGATCGGAAAGGAGCGCACGGCGTGAGCGCCGCGCGCAAAACCGTGCGCGCGACGCTCTTCGTCTGCCGCCTCTATTCCCTTCTCCTGCTCCTCTTCGGGTTTTTGCTCGATCTCGGCGTGACGGGGCTGTTCGTCGCCCTCCTCGCGCCCGCCGTGAGCGACCGCGTCCCGCTGCTCATCCTGTCCCTTCTGCTGGCGCTCGCCGTCTACCTGCTTGCAATGTTCCTGCCGGTGATGACGCTCGTCAAAGCGCCGCCCGCGGAGGAAGCGGACGGCACAGCGCGCATTCCCCGCGCCGAAACGCCTCTTTTGTACAGCCTCGCGGACAGGGCGGCCGTCGCGGCGGGCTATCACGGCGCCTTTCATCTTGCGCGCGTGTTCGGACCCGAAACCGCATTCCGCGCCGCGGAGGAGCGGGACGGGCTCTCGGTCGGCGTTCCCGTCGCCGTGCTCCCGCTGTTTACGGCGGAGGAGGTCTACGCGCTGCTTGTACACGTCTTTGCACGCGCCGTCCACCGCGACGGCGTGCTCGCCCGCCGCTTCCGCCGCGCGCTCGCCCGCTACGACTGCCGGACGGACAAACTCGCGACCTTCAAAAAGCCCCTCTTCTCCTATGCAGACAGCCTCCTGCAGGAGGCTTGGGCGCGTTACACCGCCGAGACATCCGCCCGTACCGTCCGCGATGCGGACGCCGCTGCCGCACGGAACGCCGACCCGCAGGCATGGATCGACGCCTGCGCCAAACAGCTTGTGGCGGCAGACGTGCTGCGTTCGCCCTGCCGCGCCGTCGATTATGAGATGTTCGCGGACGAAACGCCCGTCCCCGACTACTACACCCGCATCGCCGCCTGTCTCGACGAGGCGATCCGCAGGGAAGAGGCGCATCTGCGCCCCATCCTCCTGCGCACGCTCGGCGCGTCCGACGCGGAGCCCTCCCTCAGAGAGCGCATGGAGCAGGCGGACGTTCCGGACTTTGCCCTCGTCCGCCGCGAACGGGACGGAGGATTCTCGAAGGAAATGAGCGAAGAGACGACGCGCTGCGACGCCATCGCCCTCGAGAGCTTTGAGGGCGGCGTCTGGCAGACGCTGCGCGAGACGCACAAGCTGTTTTACGACCGCGTGATTGAACGGTACGAACGCGCGCAGAAGGCGGGTACGGCGGACGAATATCTGTACACGCAGGCGCTGCGCGCCTACTTCATCGTGGATGCAAAGAAGGTGTTCGGCGTCGCCGAACGCGCGCTCGCCGATCAGACGATGCGCACGGAAGCCGAATGCGTCAGCGCCATGCTGCTCTGCCGCCGCGACCACGACGCCGCCGCGGACGCCCTCATGCACGTTTTACAGGAAAACCCTCTGTACGCGGAGCGCCTGCTGCCCCTGCTGCACGAAGCCGCCCTCCGCACGGGGGACGAGGACGCCGTCATGCGGGAGCGCGCCGTACGAGAGCGCGCCCTGGAGGAGACCGCGGCGTACCAAAAAGACCTTCGCGCCGTGAACGTCACCGAGCAGACCGTCCTTGCGTGCGATCTGACGCAGGCGCGCCTCGCGCACATCGGCGCGGTCCTGCTGCGCCTCGGCAGCGGGAGAGCCTTCCTCGTGCGGACGGACACCCTCTGCGAACGCGCCGTCTATGCCGTGATCGCCGACGAAAACGCCGTCGACGGTACGACGCGCGCGCTGCTCGCGGACTACCTCGCCTCCATCTCCCTGCCCGCGGAGAGCTATCTCCTCAAGACCTGTCCCGCGGGCTCGCCCGTGATGCAGGCGGCGCAAAAAACAGGCATACGTCTTGCATGATCTGCGGCATACAAAGAGGGGGCGCCCCGCGCAGCTGCGCGGGGCGCCCCCTCTTTGTCCCCTTGCGGGGCTTATACGTTGTTTTCCAGGAACGCCTTCAGCGTCGCCTTGGGCACATAGCCCAGATTTTGTGCGGCAGGCTTACCGTCCTTGAAAACGATGACGCAGGGGATGGACATGATCGCGTACTTGCGCGCCGCCGCCTCGTTCTCGTCCACATTGACCTTGACGAACTCCGCCCTGCCCGCAAGTTCGCCCGCGACCTCGTCCATGACGGGAGCAAGCATCCTGCAGGGTCCGCACCAACTTGCCCAGAAATCGCACACGACCGTCCCTTTTGCGATCTTTTCCTCCAGCTGTGCGCCGGAAACTTCTGCTACGTTGTTCATGATCTCCTCCTTAGGATATAATTTGCAAGTTCTTCGAGTTTTACGCGTTCGGACGAGGACGTCTTCATATCCTTGACCTCCGCCGCGCCATCGAGAAGTTCCCTCTCGCCGAGCACCGCCACAAAGCGCGCGCCCGTCTTGTCGGCATACTTGAACTGCGCCTTGACGGAGCGCTCCATGAGATCGGTCTCGCAGGAGACGCCCTGCCGCCTCAACTCGTTCGCCAGGAGAAACGCCCGCTCGCGCGAGGAAGCGTCCATGCCCGCAAGGTAGCAGTCAACCCCTTCTTCGGGCGCGGGGAGCTTGCCCTCCGACTCCATCACGAGCAGCAGCCGCTCCATGCCCGCCGCAAACCCGACGGCGGGAACGGCTTTGCCGTCCATCTGTTCGAGCAGCGTGTCGTATCTGCCGCCGCCCAGCACCGTCCCCTGCGCCCCCGCCGCGGCGGAAACAAATTCAAACACGGTACGGCTGTAATAGTCCAGCCCGCGGACGATGGAGGGATCGACGGTATGCGCAACGCCCGCCTGCGTCAGGAGCGAACGGACCCGATCGAAGTGCGCGCGGCAGTCGTCGCAGAGATAGTCGAGCATCCGCGGCGCGCCCGCGGCGACCGCCTTACAGCCTTCCACCTTGCAGTCGAGGATGCGCATCGGATTTTTTTCATAGCGATTGCGGCAGTCCTCGCACATCCCTCCAAGATGGGGCGCAAAGTAGGCTTTGAGCGCCTCGTGATAGCGGGCGCGGCAGTGCTTGCAGCCGATGGAATTGATGCGCAGGGCGACTTTCTCCAGCCCGAGCGCCCTTAAAAAGCTGTCCGCAAAGGAGATCGCCTCGGCGTCCGCTTCCGGGCCCGCCGCCCCGTACAGCTCTGCGCCGAACTGGTGAAACTCCCTGAGCCTGCCTGCCTGCGGACGCTCGTAGCGGAAGGCGGAGATCATGTAATACGCCTTAAAGGGCATGACGCCCCCCGCCAGTCCGTGCTCCAGAAAGGCGCGCGCAACGCCCGCAGTCCCCTCGGGACGCAGTGTCACCGACCTGCCGCCCTTGTCGAGGAAGGTATACATCTCCTTGTTGACGATATCCGTCGTATCGCCCACGCCGCGCGCAAACAGCTCGGTATGTTCAAAGACGGGGGTGCGGATCTCCTTGAAAGCGTATGCCGCCGCCGTCTTTCTTGCCGTCTCTTCGATACGGTGCCAGAGATAGACCTGCGACGGCAGGACATCCTTACAGCCTTTGGGAATTTGGATCATAATGACGATCTCCTGTCTGTGATATGAAATAATGAACTATGTTTTTTCAAAATGCCTGAAGGTACGCAATCAAGGCTTGCCGCAGCCCG
>CALVUC010000013.1 GCA_944363395.1 uncultured Clostridia bacterium
TGGCGCAGAGAAGAGGATTCGAACCTCCGGACGAGTCACCCCCGTCACACGATTTCCAATCGTGCTCCTTAAACCACTCAGACATCTCTGCAAAGACATCAGCTATTTTACAACAAATGCGCGGAAAAAGCAACTGCTTTTGACGAGATTTCGGCAAAAAGTTGCACGCGTTCCCGTCTTTTTTTGGGGAACAGCCTCGTCGGGCGCCGCGCTCCCCGCCCATGGGCGGCGCTTTCGCGGGAGGCGACGCATGAAAAACGGGAGCGGGAAGGGATACATTTTAGTCTCCGATGAAATATTTTATAAATATGTGAAAATATTTTTCCCGATACTCTTGCCGAAACGCAAAAAGTGTGCTATACTGTAATAAATTCTATCATGAGAATAGGGGGGTTATATGAACAAAAAGCTAACGGCGCTCATTGTCTCGGGTCTGATGGGCACTTCGATGCTGCTCGGCTTTGCTGCCTGCACGCCGCAGGACGATACCGAACCGGAAGTTGCCGATGTGGAGGCGCCCGTCTTTACGGATGCAGACGCGACGCTTTCCATGAGCGGCGCCATCGACACGGAGTCTGCACGCAACCGCATTTCCGCCGATCTGTTCGGCTTGTTTCTCGAGGACATCAACTATGCGTCCTTTGCGCTCGATGACAATATGCTCATCAACGGGTCTTTTGAGAACAAGCAGAGCGGGCTTTCGGGCGGACAGCTCTACGGCTGGTCGATGGGCAGAGCCGGCACGACGGGCAAGATGGAAGTCGTGACGGAAGGCGGCGTCAACTCGGGGGACGAGAACTTCAAGGAATACAGCGGCAGCTATGTCAACGCGGAACACCTGCAGGCAACGGTGGAGGCGGGTACCTTTATTTCCAACAGCGGCCATACGATCGCGGCGCCCATCACCGTCAAGAGCGGCACCGATTATGTGTTCTCGGCGTTCATCAAAGATTATACGGGCAAGGTCGCGATCGATGTCGTCAAGGGCGGTGACATATACGCCTCGGGCGAGATCAATGTGAGCGGCGCGGACTGGGTCAAGTATCAGACGACCATCACCGCGACGGCGGACACCGAGTCCATGGACAAGGAAGTGATGCTGCGTCTCACGTTCGATACGGCGGGTACCGTCAGTATGGACAACGTCAAGTTTGAGACGACGGACGCGCAGGAGACGACGGGCATCAAGCAGTATCTCTACGATGCGATCGAGGACCTGTCTCCCGCATTCTTCCGTTTCCCCGGCGGCTGCATCATCGAAGGTCGCGCGGGCGCGACGGACGAATATTTTGACTGGAAGAACTCCATCGGCGCCGTTGCGACGGCGGAGGGGGACATCGTTCCCGCCTTCACCTACACGCTCAACGTCGACGGCGAGGTGAGCGAAGTGACCACCTACGGCGAACAGGCGACGCGCTCCTACAACACCGACATCTGGGCGGGCAACAACTACTATCAGATGGAGTACGGCATCGGCTACTATGAGTACTTCATGCTGTGCGAGGCGCTGGGCGCCAAGGCGATCCCGATCGTCAACTGCGGTCTGAGCTGTATGGCGCAGGACGGCGGCGGAAAGGCGCTCAAGGGGCGTCACAACAACGGCATCGAGGATTTCATGCAGGACGCCTTCGATCTCATCGCATTTGCCAAGGGCGATCCCAACTCTTCCGATTCGAATGAAGCGTACTGGGCGAATGTCCGTGTCAGCATGGGGCACGAGGAGCCCTTCGACATGGACTATATCGGCATCGGCAACGAGCAGTGGGGCAACTATTACACGCAGTACTATGAAAAGTTCGTCGTCGCCTTCCGCGAGAAGGCTGCGGAGAACCCGCTCTACGGCAGCGTCGAACTCATTGTCGGCAACTGCACGATGCTCACGCACTGCGAAGATCCCGAAGGGGTCACGAGCAACGGGACCGAGTCGCACCGCATCGGCGCGGCGCAGGCGGCTGCACAGCAGTTCCTGCGCAACGATAAGGTCTGTCCGCCCGATATGACCACATATGCGGAGTACGGCGTCGTCGATCAGCACTATTACGTCAACTATACCGACCTGTTCTACAACTACGATATGTATGACAACTATGCCCGTCCCGACACCAACCCCAACCTGTATTACAAGGTCTTTGTCGGCGAGTATGCGGCGAACACCGATATCGTACATTCGTACGGCGGCGAGAACGTCGTGCAGGATGTCACGCGTTTCGGCAAAAAAGAGGCATATTCGAGCACCTGGATCAACGCGCTCTCCGAAGCGGCGATGATGACGGGTTACGAGCGCAACGGCGATATCGTCGTATTGGCGGCTTACGCGCCCATGTTCGGTACCTATCAGGCGAGCAACCGTCAGTGGGCGGTCGACATGATGTACTACACGACGGACGATCTCGTCTGCACGCCCAGCTACTACGTCCAGCAGATCTTCATGCGCAACAGCGGAGACTACAAGGTCGCTTCCGATCTCAGCTTTGCCTCCGGCTCCATGCCCACGATCACCTTTGACGGAACGGGCAGCGCGACGCGCACGGTCAACAGCATCTATTACGTCACGAGCCGCGACGCCGAGACGGGCGATATCATCGTCAAGGTCGTCAACGCGGGCGAGACGCCCGTTCGGATGAACGTCTCTCTTGCCGACATCGAAGGCGTCGATCTCACGGGGATCGCCGAAGTGTTCAGCGTGGTCGGCTCCGGCTACAAGGACGTCAACGATCTCGAATTCCAGACCGTCGGTCCCGAGGACAGCTACAAGATCGGCTTCACGGACGGCGCGTTCGGCTACGAGTTCGCTCCGCTCAGCGTCACCGCGATCCGCGTCAGAGCGAAGTAAGTTCCGCTTAAAAAAGCTCCGCACCGCAGCGTGCGGGGCTTTTTCCTTGCAAAATTTTTTTGCGAAGGGACGCGGAACGGGCATGGAACGATTGACGGCGGCGGGGGAATGGTGTATAATACTGACTGAGTGCATTGATGAGAGGGGGATCGCAGCAAGGCTGCAAGCGTGCGTCAAAGTACGAAAATGCGGATCCCGCATAAGATAAAAGCTGAGGAGAAGGCATGATCACACACGGTAACGAAATCAAGCTTTTTGCAGGCAACTCCAACAGACCTCTCGCGGAGGCGATCGCGTCCCGTCTCAACACGACGCTGGGCGCCATCGAAGTGAGCAAGTTCTCGGACGGGGAGACGAGCGTCCATCTCGGCGAGACCGTCCGCGGGCGCGATCTCTTCATCATCCAGTCGACCTCGTCGCCCGTCAACGACAATCTGATGGAACTGCTCATCATGATCGACGCGGCAAAGCGCGCTTCGGCAGGGCGCATCACCGCCGTCATGCCCTATTTCGGGTATGCGCGTCAGGACAGAAAGGCGCGTTCGCGCGATCCCATCACGGCAAAGCTCGTTGCGGATCTTCTGACGAGCGCGGGCGCGGACCGCATCCTCACGATGGACCTGCACGCGGCGCAGATCCAGGGGTTCTTCAATATCCCCGTCGATAACCTTCTGGGCGGTCCCACGCTCTACAATTATTTTGCGGAACGCATGGACGAAGATTTTATTGTCGTTTCGCCCGACGTCGGCAGCGTCAACCGCGCGCGTAAGGTCGCGGAACGCCTCGGCTGCCCGATGGCGATCATCGATAAGCGCCGTCCCCGCGCCAACGTGATGGAGGTCATGAACATCATCGGCAGCGTCACGGGCAAGAAGTGCCTGCTGGTCGACGACATGATCGATACGGGCGGCACCATCGTGCAGGGCGCGCAGGCGCTCGTCGATGCGGGCGCGACCAACATCTACGCCTGCTGCACGCACGCGGTGCTCTCCGGACCTGCGATCGAGCGCATCAAAAATTCGCCCATCGAAGAGCTCGTCATGCTCGACACCATCCATCTTCCCGAGGAGAAGATGCTTCCCAAGATGAAGATCCTCTCCGTGGCGGACATCTTCGCCGCCGCGATCGAGAACGTCTATCTCGACAAACCGATGAGCAAGATCTACGACTGAATGACCGCCGCGCCCTGCGCGGCGTCGTCTTTGTAACGGAGGACTATGTATCTCATTGTCGGACTCGGCAATCCCGAGGAAAAATACGCAAAGACCTTTCACAACATGGGGTTTCTCGCCGCCGCGGATGCGGCGGAACTTCTTAACGCCAAATTCCGCAAAAAGGAATGCGAGGCGAGCATCGCCGAGGCGTACGTCGGCGGCGAAAAAGTCGTCATCGCCCGCCCGCTCACCTATATGAACGCTTCGGGGAGGGCGGTCAGGCAGCTCATGGCGCGCTATAAAATTTCTCCCGCCGAGCTCGTCGTCATCTACGACGACTACGACCTTCCCAAAGGTCACGTCCGCATCCGTCCTTCGGGCAGCGCGGGAACGCACAACGGGATGCGCTCGGTCATCGCGGAGACGGGGCTTTCGGAGTTTGCGCGCATCCGCATCGGCATCCGCGACCCCGAAGTGGACATCCCCATCATCAATTATGTCCTGAGCGACGTCAGGAAGGAGGACCGCGAACTTTTCTGCACGGCTTGCAGGAAGGCGGCGGAGGCAGCCGTATCGCTGGCGCGCGGAGAGCGCATCGACCTCGTGATGGGAAGATACAACGGTTGATATGAAGGGATTTTTTTCCTTTGACGTCCTGAACGGCGACTATCCGCTGCTGGGCGCTGCCGTCCGGAACGGCGTGCCTACGGCGGTGTTCGGCGTCTCGGACGCGCAAAAACGTCTGATCGCCTCAATGTTTGCGGGGCGCATCGTCTATCTTACGGCGGACGCACTCACCGCGCAGCGCGCGGCGGAGGATATCCGCGCGCTCTCGGGAAAGAGCGTCGCCCTGCTCGCCGCCAAGGACGAAGTGCTCACATACCGCAGGGCGGGCAGCCGCGAGGCGCTCTACAGACGGCTCACCGCGCTATACGAATGGCAGGCGGGGGCGGACGTGCTCGTCGCCGACATCGAAGCCGCGGCGCAGCTCGTGCCGCGCCGCCTGCCCGTTTTCCTTTTGCAGACGGGGCAGGAGTGCGAGATGCGTGCCCTCGTGGACGGCCTCGTGCGGGCGGGATATTCGCGCGAGTATTCGCCCGAGAGCCGCGGGACCTTCGCCGTGCGCGGCGACGTCCTCGATATCTTTCCCGTCAACGCCGAGCACCCCGTACGCATCGACTTTTTCGGCGACGAAGTGGAGAGCATCAAGCCCTACGACGAAGTGACGGGAGACCGCTTTGACAAGGCGGCGTCCGTCGCCATTGCCGCGGCAACGGACGCCGTCGTCGAAGAGGGGGAATGGGAGGAAGTCCTCGCCCGCCTGCACGCCGAATGCAAGAGGGCGGAGAACGCCGCCGCGTATGCGAGGATGGAGCAGATCGTCTCCGATCTCGAAGCAAACGGCGCAAACGACTTTGTCCTGCCGCTTCTCAGAAATTCCTGCGATCTCTTCTCGCTCCTGCCCGAAGGGACGCTGCTCGTCTTTGACGAGTGCAAACTCATCCGCGACAAGCTCGTCGGGATGTATAAGGAGCATTTCGAGCGCATCGGGGAACTCAAAAAGGGGGGCGAGGTCATGTCCTTCTCGCAGGAGCAGTACGCCCCCGCCGCGCGCATGGAGCGCTTCACCGATTTTCGTACCGTTGCCCTGCAGGCGTTCGCGGGGAACACGCACTTCTTCGAGCCGCTGAAGATCTTCAACTTCACCTCCTCGCCCGCGCGCAGGTATCTCGGCTCGCTTCCCGATCTGCTTGCCGATATCCGCGTCTGGCGCAGGACGGGGTACCGCGTCATGCTCTGGTGCGGGACGGCGGAGCGTTCCGCCAAGATGCGGGAGGCGCTCGACGAAGAGGGAATCTCTTATGAGACGCTCCCCGCGCGGCTTTCGGAGTTTCAGACGGTCGCCGTGCTCGAAGAGACGCTGGAAAAGGGCTTCTTGCTGCATGAAAACAAGCTCGCCGTCATCGGAACGGGCGACCTCTTCCCCAAAGCGCCGTCGGCGCGCAGGATCAGGCGCAAGCGCGGCGACCTCTTCTTTGCGCCCGAGATCGGCGACTATGCCGTACACGAGACGTACGGCGTCGGCAGGGTCACGGGCGTGGAGCGCATCGAGACGTCGGACGGCATCAAGGAGTACGTCTCGCTCGTCTATAAGGACGGCGATATGCTGCACGTCCCCGTCGAACAGATGGACGTGCTCTCCAAATACATGGGCGGGGACAGCCCGTCGCTCTCCAAGATCGGAGGCGGCGAGTTCGAGCGCGTCAAGGCGCGCGTCCGCGCCTCCTTAAAAAAGCTCGCCATCGACTTAAAGGCGCTCTATGCGGCGCGGCAGGAGCAAGCGGGCTACGTCTTTCCCGACTGTTTTGAGGAAATGGACGAATTTATCGCCGCCTTTCCCTATGAAGACACGCCCGATCAGGCGTCCTCCACCCAAGAGATCCTGCAGGATATGCGTTCGGCGAAGGTAATGGATCGCCTCCTGTGCGGGGACGTGGGCTTCGGCAAGACGGAGGTCGCGCTGCGTGCGGCGTACCTGTGCGTGCTCGCGGGCAGGCAGGCGGCGCTCATGTGTCCGAGTACCGTACTGAGCGAGCAGCACTTCAAGACGGCTTCGGCGCGCATGGAGCCCTTCGGCGTGCGCGTCGCCTGTCTCAACCGCTTCCGCTCGGACAAGGAGACGGCGCGTATCCTCGCCGATCTCAGGGAGGGCAGGGTGGACCTTGTCGTCGGCACCCACCGTTTGCTCTCGCAGGACGTCAAATTCCGCGATCTCGGGCTGCTCATCCTCGATGAGGAACAGCGCTTCGGCGTCGAGCACAAGGAGAAGATCAAGACGTATAAGAGGGATGTCGACTGTCTGACCATGACGGCGACGCCCATCCCGAGGACGCTGCATCTTTCGCTCTCGGGCATCCGCGACATCTCCACCATCCAGACGCCGCCGCACGCCCGCCTTCCCGTGCAGACGTACGTCGCCGAGGAGACGGAGACGCTCATCCGCGACGCCGTCGTCCGCGAGATCGCGCGCGGCGGGCAGGTGTTTCTGCTCTATAACCGCGTGGAGACCATCGGAACGTATGCCGCGCGGCTCGCGCAGTTTATTCCCGAGGCGCGCATCTGTACGGCGCACGGCAGGATGGACAAGGCGACGCTGGAAAAAAACGTGTTCGGGTTCTACCGCGGCGAATACGACGTGCTCGTCACGACGACCATCATCGAAAACGGCATCGACCTGCCCAATGCCAATACGCTCATCGTCATCGACGCCGACCGCCTCGGCATCTCGCAGCTCTATCAGCTGCGCGGCAGGGTGGGGCGCGGGACGCGGCTTGCGCACGCCTACCTCACCTATAAGCCCGACCGCATCCTTACGGAGACGGCGGCGGAGAGGCTCAAAGCCGTCATGCAGTTTACCGAGCTCGGATCGGGGTTCAAAGTCGCCATGCGCGATCTGGAGATCCGCGGCGCGGGCAACGTCCTGGGCGCCGAGCAGCACGGACACATGGACAAAGTGGGCTACGAACTGTACGCGAAGATCCTTAAAGAGGAGATCACGGGCGAACGGCAGGACACGATCGACCTCGATATCAAGGCGACGGCGTTCATCTCGGAAAAGTACGTCGAATCGCAGGCGGGGCGCATGGACTGCTATAAACAGATCGCGGACATCCGCTCACTTGCGGACTACCGCCGCGTCTGCCGCTCGATGGAGGACACCTACGGCGCGCTCCCGCCCGAGACGCTCAACCTGCTCGTCATCGCGCTCATGAAGAGCTACGCCGCCTTTCTGGGCGTCAAAAAGATCTCGGTCGGCAGAAAGGGGGGCGCGGTGGAATTTTCCGCCCTTCAGGCGCTCTCGTCGGAGGGCATCGCCGCCGCGATGCAGAAGTATGCGGACAGCGTCGGACTCGATATGACCTCGGCGCCCGTCATCACCTTCCGCCCGCAGGCGGACAGCCAGAAAACGATGGTCCTCATGACAAATTTTTTAAAGTTTGCGCGAACTTTTACATGATTTTCATTGCGAAATCATTGCGAAATTCCCGTAAATAGAGTATAATAGACAAGAATTGCGCGGTGCGGAAGCGCGCCGCGTCACGATCGTTTCGGAGTACAGAATGAGAAAGACAGCAAAAGTAGCGGCAGTTGCGCTTGCCGCGGCACTCGGCACGACGCTCCTTGCAGGCTGCGATATTTCCACCAATGTCGGCAAGGACTATGCGCAGACCATTGCAGAAGTCAACATCACCAAGAGCGAAAATTTTGCGGACAGCGAATACGCCGCGTACGGCGACGTGATCGGTACGGGCGTCGTCACCAAGCGCGACATGGTCGCATATTTCGTTTCGACGGGATACAGCATGATGCAGACGTACGGCTGGACGTATTACGATACGTTCAACATGATCAGCGAGACGCTCGTCAACCGCCAGATCTATATGCAGTATGCGATGCTCTATCTGATCGCGGACGAGAGCGAGCCCGATATCACGGCGGACGGGTACCGCGCCGCGGTCGAAGGGCTCACGGGGCTCGATCGCCGTCTCGCCTCGCTCGCATACTTCCTTGACGACGACGAGAAGGCGCTTGCGCTGTATTCGACGCGTCAGATCGTCAACAACACCCTCGACTCGCAGGAATCGCAGTTCCTCGACAGCGAGCACGTCCACGAGGACGAGACGACCGTCCGCACGACGCCCACGGGCATCGATACGGAGAAAGAGGACTACTATAACGAGGCGTACCGCATCTACACGGGTTCCAATGCCCTTGCCGAGTGCGTCGGCTACGAAGCGCAGGACGGTTCCACGCCCACGACCCGCCGCAACGCATACGGGATGTTCCTTGCGGGGCTCCGTGCGAACAACCTCATCTCCTCGGACGAGGACGTGAGCAAGGTGGAAAATCTCTCCTACTTCAAGACGGAACTTGCGACGTTCTATGAGTCGGCGATCATCGATAAACTCACCGACAAGATCGAAGAGTCCATCCGCGCCACGGCGACGGAGGAGGACATCGTCAAAGAGTATAACGAGGAGTATATCAAGCAGCAAAACGCCTTTGCGGACGACGCGGAGGAGTTTGAGACGGCGCTCGACGAGGCTTCCGATACGTCCTTTGTCCTCAACGCGCCCGAGGCAAACTATGGTTACGTCGTCAACATCCTCATCCCGTTCTCCGCTTCGCAGAGCGCGCAGCTGGAGAACTCTCCCGCAGACTACGGCGACAAGAAGGGCAACAAGTTCCTTCAGCGCGCGGCGCTCCTTCGCGACGTCCGCGGCACCGATCAGCGCGGCAGCTGGTTCGATGAAGAGTATGCGTTCGACGCGAGCGAAAAGACGGACGCCTATAAGGGCTCGGACGATGAGAGAGGGTATCTCTTCTTCGAGGACAGCCTGAACGGCGGCAAGCAGTACGAGCGCGTTGCCAACTACCTCGGCAACTACACCTACAACGGCGCCGTCCGCGGGAACGAGGAGGACGGCTACACCGTGCGTCCCACCCGCGTCTCCATCGACGATTTCATCGCCGAGATGGAAGGGTATCTCACTGCTTCCGCTTCTTCCGTCACCGCAGGAAACGGCTACACCGTTGCGGAGGGCGTGTATGTGAACGGCATCGGCGCGGATGACACCGTCACCGCGGCGGCAGACAACACGGCGTACTATTCCCGTTCCGTCTCCGACTACTATACCGAAACGGGCGCGGTCGATTACAGCAAGTTCATCTACTACGCGGGCAAGGTCGAGTTTGCCGACGGCTTCGACGCCAACAAGCTCTTTGTCGAAGGCAGCGCCGAGAATGTCACCTATTCCGCCATCAACGAACTCTCCTTTGCATATAATACCGATACGGCGGGGCTCAACGATCATCTCGGCTACGTCATCTCTACGGGCAAGACCGATTTCGTCCCCGAGTTCGAGTATGCGGGACAGTACGTCTGCCGTCAGGGCGCGGGCAGCTATGTCGTCGTTCCCTCCGATTACGGCTGGCACATCATCTACTGCACCTTCTCCTTTGTCGCGGACGAAGAGGGCAACGCCATCGATCCGTACACCTTCAACTGGGAGGAGCGTTCGGAGGAGGGGACGTTCTCCTACCTCTTCTATGAAGCGTATTGCGACGAGCTCGTCAGCGAATATGCGACGCTGCGCCAGTCCAATGCGATCGAAAAGTTCAAGGATGCGGCGGTCGTCTACGAGGACGTGTACGCCGATCTGAGCGGGCTCGATGTTGAGGATTAAGTTTTCATGGGACTTTGGGAAGCGATCTGGAAATCAAGTATATTAGGTGCGGTGCAGGGACTCACAGAGTTCCTGCCCGTTTCTTCCAGCGGACACCTCACATTGCTGCAGCATCTCCTGCAATTTGATTTGGAGGGCGGCAGCATGACGTTCATCAACATCATGATGCACCTCGGCACGCTCATCGCCGTCATCGTCGTCTTTTGGAAGGACATTCTTGCGCTGTTCAAAAAGCCTTTCAAAACGCTTCTCATGCTCATTGCCGCGACCATCCCCGCGGGCGTCGTCGGTCTGTTGTTCAACGACGAGATCGACGCGCTCTTTTCGGGGGAAAACGCCGTCCTGTATCTCTCCGTCTGTTTTGCTCTGACCGCGCTTTTGCTGCTCATCTGCGAGATGGCAGCCAAACGCCGGAAGGTGCAAAAGCCGCTCGGCTGGGGTTCGGCGGCGGCGATGGGGCTCATGCAGGCGGTGGCGCTCTTTCCCGGGATCTCCCGGAGCGGTTCGACCATCGTCGCAGGCGCGCTCGTCGGGACCAGGCGGGAGGACGTCGCAAAGTTCTCCTTCCTCATGAGCATCCCCGTCATTTTGGGCAGTTTTGCGGTCGAAGTGTTCGGGATCGTCCGTGAGCCGTCCTCCGTCGCGGGCGTCGGCGCCAACGGCGTCATCGGCATGGCGGTGGGCGTTGTCCTTGCCGCGGTGTTCGGATTTTTTGCCATCAAACTCATGCTGCGCGTCATCCGCAAGGCGAATTACGTCTGGTTCAGCGTCTATCTGACGGCGCTCTCCGTCGTCTGTTTTTCGCTGTGCGCGGCGGGCGTCCTGCCTCTGTAAAGAAAAGCGGCGTTTTGCCGCTTTTTTGCATATTGTGCGCCCTTCTGCGCAAGATAGGGGTATCGGAGGTATGCATATGAGACTCAATTGCGGAGATACCTGCCCCAAGACCGGTTCCTATAAGGTCATGGATGCGCAGGGCAATGTCATCAACACCATCTATGTGGGCGAGGGCGAGACGATGCCTCCCACGCAGCGCTCGGATTGCCACTACGAATCTGAGGACTGAGCGACAACAAAAGAGAGGGGCGGGATGCTGCGGCATCCCGCCTTTTGCGTGTGTGCGCTTCTGGAACGCGCGCCGTCCGCATAGGATACAATGTGAAATACCGCTCCCGCACCAACCGCATCGTCCGCCGCATCCTTTTTTCCCTCATTGCCGTCTCTATCCTTGTCTGCGGCGTCCTCTATTACAGGAGCGTGACGTCGACGCTGCTCGCCGCCATCGAGGAGGTCATGCGCGCGCGTACGGCGCAGTGCGTCAACGAGGCGGTGCTCTCCTCGCTCATGCAGGGAGCCGACTATCGTTCGCTCGTCGAGGTCGTGCGCGGCAGCGACGGCTCGATCGAAGCGATCGCGGCGAACAGCCTTGAGATCAACCGTATCGCGCGCAATACCGCCGTGCTCGCGCAGCAGAAGCTGCAAACGGCGGGCGAGCAGGGCGTCGGCATCCCCGTCGGCGCCTTTTTCGGGATCGACGCCCTTGTCGGCGCGGGTCCCGAGGTCAGACTCTCGGTCATCCCCGTCGCGGTCGTCTCCTGCCGCTTCACCTCGGAATTTGAGGGAGCGGGCATCAATCAGACGCGGCACAGCATCTATCTCGACGTGGACGCGGAGCTGTCCGTCGTGCTCCCGGGGAGAGGGGAGACCTTCTCCGTCTGCTCGCAGGTGCTCATCGCCGAGAGCGTGCTCGTCGGCAAAGTCCCCGAGACCTATCTTCACGCCGACATCTTCGGCGACGGATACGTCACGGCTGCCCCGCAGCGCGGCGGATGACGTCCGCAATGCGCTCCGTCCCGCTCTGGATGCGGTCGGTCGAAAGCGCGGCGCGGACGGAGGCGCTGCCGTACAGCCGCAGGAGCGCTTCGGGGAGCTGCGCGAGCGCCTCCTCCTGCAGGACGGCGCACAGCCCCTTTGCCTGAAAATAGGCGGCGTTTTGCTTCTGATCGCCGCGCGAAGCCCGTCCGAGCGGGACGAGAAGGGAGGGGATCTTGTTAGCGAGCAGTTCAAATACGGTGTTGCTTCCTGCGCGGGAGAGCGCGAGATCGCAGCAGGCATAGGCATCTGCCATGTCGGGCTCAAATTCGCGGCAGACGTACCCCTCGCTCTCGTGTGCGCCCGCGTTCCCTTTCCCGCACAGATGCAGGATATAAAAACGGGCGAGAAGGGCGGGAAGATGGGCGCGTACGGCGTTGTTGAGCGTACGGCTGCCGCTGCCGCCGCCGAGTACGAGCAGGACGGGCTTGCTTCCCGTAAAGCCGTATGCCTTGCGGGCGCGTTTCCTGTCTCCCGCAAGGACTTCCGCGCGGATGGGGGAGCCGACATACCTGCCGTTGGGAAATCGGCGGGCAGTTTCGGGGAAGGAAGTCAAAACAAAGCGGCATTTTCCTGCAATAAGGCGGGTACACAGCCCCGGCGTGAGGTCGCTCTCGTGCGTCAGGGCGGGAATGCCGAGGCGGTGCGCCGCCCATACGGCGGGATAGCTCACATACCCTCCTTTGGAAAAGACGAGGTCGAAGCGCTCGCGCTCCAAAATGCGGAGTGCCGCGCGTTTCGCCTCGCGCAGACGCCGCGGCAGGGAGAGGTTCGCGGCGATGGCACCGCGGACGAGTTTGGGGCAGTCGATCGTAAAATAGCGGCAGCCGAAGGACGCGGCGAGCGCACGTTCGATGCCGTCCGTTCCCATATAGGCGATGTCGTAAGTGCCGCGCAGCCGTTGCATGACGGCGAGATTGGGGACGACGTGTCCCGCGCTCCCGCCTCCCGTAAAGAGCAGTCGTTTCATATCCTCAGTATATGCTCCGGCGCTGAAATTAGCAAGTGCGGAAAAATGCGGCGGCATATGAAAAAAAACGGTCGGATTTTGCAGAACGCAGAGAAAAACGCTTGACGAACGGAGCGCATTTGAGTATACTTATAAAGCGTTGTGCGTGAGCGCGGCAATAAAAAAACCATGCTGTTATGGCTCAGTAGGTAGAGCACGTCCTTGGTAAGGACGAGGTCGCGGGTTCAAATCCCGCTAACAGCTCCAAAAAAACGGACGTTTCGGCGTCCGTTTTTTGTTTTGTGCGGCGTGCGGCGCTCCTTGCAGACCTTTACGGGATCGCACGAAAACGGCTGTTCCGGTGCGCGGCGCTTCCCGGAAGGGGCTGCGCGCACCGCACGTTGTCCTCTGCGGCGCTTTTCATGAAAAAAAATCGAAAAAATCGCAAGAAATTTTCCGTTTACCTATTGAATTTTTGTGGGAATTATTCTATAATAGGTCTGTACTATGGAATGACATTGTCAGGGGGTTATTATGCAGGATAAGGCAAAACTTTGCATCGAAAAGGGCGCGACCGCGCTCGGCATCGAATTTGGTTCCACGCGCATCAAGGCGATCCTCGTCGACGAGGACAACACGCCCATCGCTTCGGGCAGCCACGAGTGGGAGAACCGTCACATCAACGGCATCTGGACGTATTCGCTCGATGCCATCCGCGAGGGCTTGCAGGACTGCTATGCCAAACTTGCGGAGGACGTCAAGGCGAAGTACGGCGTCACGCTGACCACGGTCGGCGCAATGGGCTTCTCCGCCATGATGCACGGCTATATGGTCTTTGACAAGGACGACAACATCCTTGTTCCTTTCCGCACCTGGCGAAACAACACGGCGGCAGAGGCGGGCGAAAAGCTTACCGAGCTCTTCAACTATCACATCCCCGCGCGCTGGTCGGTCGCGCACCTCTACCAGGCGATCCTCAACGGTGAAGAGCACGTCAAGGATATCGTGTTCCAGACGACGCTCGAAGGCTACGTCCATTGGATGCTCACGGGCAGGAAGGTCATCGGCATCGGCGAGGCTTCGGGGATGTTCCCTGTCGATCCCAAGACGCATTGGTATGACAAGGCGAAGCTCGCGCAGTTCAATGAACTCATCAGGGACAAGGTCCCCTTCAAGCTGGAGGACATCCTTCCCGAGATCCTTGTCGCGGGCGACGATGCGGGCAAACTCACGCCCGAAGGCGCAAAATTCCTCGACCCCACGGGCAATCTGCAGCCCGGCATCCCGCTCTGCCCGCCCGAAGGCGACGCAGGCACGGGCATGGTCGCGACCAACTCCGTCCGCGTGCGCACGGGCAACGTCTCGGCGGGTACGTCCGTCTTTGCGATGATCGTATTGGAGAAGGAACTCTCCAAGCCCTATGACGAGATCGACCTCGTCACGACGCCCGTCGGCGATCTCGTCGGCATGGTCCACTGCAACAACTGCACGTCCGATATCAACGGCTGGGTCAACCTCTTCGGCGAGTTTGCGCAGCTTGCGGGCGTGGACATCCCCAAGTGGAAACTCTATGATATGCTCTACTTCAAATCGGAGGAGGGCGACAAGGACTGCGGCGGACTGCTCGCTTACAACTACGTCTCCAACGAGCACGTCACCAAGGTCGAAAAGGGCAGACCGCTCTTTGCCCGTACGGCAGAGGGCAGCTTCAACCTTGCAAACTTCATGCGTACGCACCTGTATGCCGCGTTCGGCGCCCTCAAGGTCGGGTGCGACATCATGCTCAAGGAGGAGGGCGTCAAGCTTGACCGCATCACCGGTCACGGCGGCCTCTTCAAGACCGAGCGCGTCGGACAGAGCTATCTTGCCGCCGCGATCAACGCGCCCGTCACCGTCATGAAGACGGCGGGCGAGGGCGGCGCATGGGGCATGGCGATCCTTGCCAACTACCTCATCACGAAGAAGGAGGGCGAGTCCCTCGAAAGCTACCTTGAAAACCGCGTCTTTGCGGGGCAGGAGGGCGTCACGCTCGCTCCCGATCCCGAAAACGTCGCCGGGTTTGAAGCGTTCAAGGAGCGCTATGTCGCGGGGCTTCCCATCGTCCGCGAGGCGACCCGCTCGCTCAAGTACTGAAATTCGGAGGAATTGAAAATATGTTGGAAGCATTGAAAGAGAAGGTATTAAAAGCCAATCTCGACCTCGTCAAGAACAAACTCGTCCTGTTCACCTGGGGCAACGTGTCCGAGATCGACAGGGAGTCTGGACTTGTCGTCATCAAGCCCTCGGGCGTCGAATATGACGAAATGAAGGCGGAGGACATGGTCGTCGTCGACCTCAACGGCAAAGTCGTCGAAGGCGATCTGCGCCCTTCGTCCGATACGCCCACGCACATCGAATTTTACAAGGCGTTCCCCGATATCGGCGGCGTCACGCACACGCACTCCACCTTTGCGACCGCATGGGCGCAGGCGGGGCGCAGCATTCCTTTCTACGGCACGACGCACGCCGACTACTTCTACGGCGATATTCCCTGCGCGCGCTCGCTGACCAAGGAGGAGATCGAGGGCGAGTACGAGAAGAACACGGGGCTTGCCATCATCGAAAAGTTCAGAAACGACAACATCAAGCCTCTGGAAGTCCCCGGCGTGCTCATCAAGAGCCACGGCGTGTTCTCCTTCGGCAAAGACGGCGACAATGCGGTCTATAACGCGACGGTCATCGAGGAGGTCGCCAAGATGGCGTTCCTCACCGAGCACATCAACCCCGACGTCACCCGTGCCGATCAGTTCATGATGGACAAGCACTATATGCGCAAGCACGGCAAGAACGCCTACTACGGGCAGACCAAGAAGAAGTAAGGAGGCAGGATATGATCGAGACGGAAGTGATCGGATATACTCCTAACCCCAACAAGCGCGCAGAACGTATCGCGGCGATCGCCAATGCGCGGGAAGCGAAGGGGGATCGGCTCGTCTCCGTCCTGTCTACGCCCAATTGCGGGGCGATCCTTGTGTTCCGTACTCCGACGGTTTCGGAGAAATGATAAAAATAATTAAAAGAGGTATCATCGTATGAAAGAGAAAGTTGTATACTGGCTGACCGGTTCGCAGACGCTGTACGGCGACGACGTGCTCGCACACGTTGCGCAGCATTCCGAGGAGATGGCGAACTACGTCAACGAAAAAATGCCCGTCACGGTCAAGTATCTTACGACGTGCAAGAGCTCGGACGAAGTCATCGCAGCCGTCAAGCAGGTCAACGCAGACGACAACTGCATCGGTATCATCACCTGGTGCCATACCTTCTCGCCTGCCAAGATGTGGATCAAGGGGCTCAAGATGCTGCAAAAGCCCATGTGCCACTTTGCGACGCAGTACAACGAGAGGCTCCCTTACGACACCATCGATATGGACTTCATGAACGAGAACCAGGCGGCGCACGGCGACAGAGAGTTCGGCTATATCGTTACCCGCCTGAGAATGGACAACAAGGTCGTCGTCGGCTATTATAAGGACGAGGAGGCGCTCAAGGAGCTCGCTTCCTGGTGCAAGGTCGCGGCGGGCTATGCGTTCTCCAAGACGGTCAAGGTGTGCCGCTTCTCCGACAATATGCGCGACGTCGCCGTCACCGAAGGCGACAAGGTGGAAGCGCACATCGATCTCGGCTGGCAGGTCGACTATTATCCCGTCGGCGATCTCGTCGATTATGTCGAGCAGGTCACGGACGCGGAAGTGGACGCCCTGATGGCGGAGTACGATCAGAAGTACACGATGGGGACCAAGCGCATCGACGTCGTGAGAGAGCAGGCGAAGTATGAAGTCGCCATCGACAAGTTCTGCAAGGAGAAGGGCGGCTATATCGGTATCGTTGATCACTTCGGCGCGCTGCACGGGCTCAACCAGCTTCCCGGGCTTGCCATTCAGGATCTGCAGGGCAAGGGCTACGGCTTCGGCGCGGAGGGCGACTGGAAGATCGCGGCGCTCGGCGCAGTCATGCAGTATATGGCAGGGCAGACCTGCACGGGTCTCATGGAGGACTACACCTACGACCTCGTGGACGGGCTCTGCCTCGGCGCGCATATGCTTGAGGTCTCGCCTCAGTTCGCGGCGACCAAGCCTCAGATCCAGGTGCATCCTCTGGGCATCGGCGGCAAGTCCGATCCCGCGCGTCTCGTCTTTGAGGGCATCGAAGCGCCCGAAGCGGTCGCCGTCTCCATGATCGACATGGGCGACAGGCTGCGCCTCATCGTCCAGAAGATCGAACTCGTCAAGTATCCTCACAAGATGCCCAACCTTCCCGTTGCGGGCTGTATGTGGAAGTATAAGCCCAACTTCAAGGACGGCGTTGCGGCATGGATCTATGCGGGCGGCGCGCACCACACGGTCGTCTCCTCCAAGATCAGCGTGCAGGAGATGGTCGACCTCGGCAATATGTGGGGCGTCGAAGTCGTCGTCATCGACGAGAACACCAAGATCGAGCAGTTCAAGAAGGAACTTCTTTGGGCAGATCAGATCTGGAAGCTCAAGTAAGCAGAAAGTCCGGAGCGGGGCGGTACGGCGTACCGCCCCGCATTCTGTCAGCGGAGAGATCGTATGTTTTTTCAGAAATATATCTTCGGCGATACCGCCGTTTACTACATGGAGACGCCCGTTGAGGGGCATGAGGGAAAGACGACCGTCGGCTTTACCGCCTATCCCGCCGCATGGAAGCTGAAGGAGGGCGTCGAGCTCTTCTGCGACAGCCTCATCCAGGCTGCTTTCACGGGGGACGAGGGGCTCATCGACTATACGCAGGGCGTGACGATGCGCAACCGCGAGGGCTCGCTCGTCAAGGTGGAGTCGCAGGCTGCGGACGAAAAGGGGGTCACGACCCTTTTGTCGGACGAGCGCGGCAACCTCTACACGCACGTCCTCGCATATTCCGAAAAGACGGGCGTGTTCACCTCGTACGTCGTCTATGAGAACGCTTCCGAGGAGGAGCGTACGCTGGAAATGCTCGCGAGCCTTTCGTTGAGCGGGATCATCGCGCCGTCGATGGGGAGCATCTCCACCGTCGGGCTGCGGCTGCACCGCATGACGAGTGCATGGTCGCGCGAGTGCAGGTTAAAGACGGATGAATTTTCCCATCTCGGACTGGACATGAGCTGGGGGCGCTATGGCGTCAAAGTGGAGAAGTGGGGTCAGGTCGGGAGTATGCCCAACCGCGGCTATTTCCCGTTTGCCGCCATCGAGGAGCAGGACGCGGACATCACATGGGGCGTCATGCAGGAAGCGCCCTATTCCTGGCAGATGGAAGTATACGAGGAGAAGGAGAGCTGCTCGCTCACGAGCGGGATGGGGGACTACGAGTTCGCGCACTGGCGCAAGACCATCCCCGCGGGCGGGACGTTCACGACGCCCAAGGCGTTCTTTACCGTCAAGGCGGGCGGCGTCGACGCCGTCTGCAACGCGCTCGTTCACGAGCAGGATGCGCGCCTGCAGGTCCCCGCGAGCGAGGCGGAGATGCCCGTCCTTTTCAACGAATACTGCACGACGTGGGGCGTTCCCTCCGAGGAGAACATCAGCGCCATTCTCAAAGCCATCGAGCCGCTCGACATCGGCTATTTCGTCATCGACTGCGGCTGGTACAAACCGGACGACAAGGGCTGGTGCAACGCCATCGGCGATTGGAAGGAGAGCGGGCTTCTCTTCCCGGACGGCATCGCCTCGGTCAGCAAACGCATCCGCGAGGCGGGCAAAGTGCCGGGGATCTGGTTTGAATTTGAAAACGCGGGCAGGGACTCGGAATATTTTTACGATGCGGACAAGATGCTCAGGCGGGACGGCAAGGTCATCACGAGCAAGAACCGCCGCTTCCTCGATCTGAGAAAGCCGGAAGTCGCGCAATACCTCAACGAGCGCATGATCGGGTTTTTGCGCGACAACGATTTTCACTATATCAAGATCGACTATAACGATACCTACGGCATGGGCTGCGACGGGGCGGAGAGCCTCGGCGAGGGCGGGCGTCAGGTCGCGGAAGAGAGTCTTGCGTGGCTGGAAGCGATCAAAGAGGCGGTCCCCGACATGGTCATCGAAAACTGCTCCTCGGGCGGCAGCCGCATCGAGCCGCTGCGCATGAGCATGGTCTCGATGTGTTCCTTCTCCGATGCGCACGAGTGCGCGGAGATCCCGCTCGTCGCCGCAAATGTCTCCCGCGTCATCCCTGCGCGGCAGTCGCAGATCTGGGCGGTGCTGCGGGACAAGGATACGCCCTCGCGCACCATTTACTCGCTGTGCGCCGCCATGATCGGGCGTATCTGCCTCTCGGGCGACGTCCTCTCCATGAGCGAGGAGAAGGTGCAGCTCATCCGCGAAGGGCTTGCCTTCTACCGAAAGATCGCGCATATCGTCCGTGACGGCGACATCCGCGTCATCGACTGCAACGTCGAGTATTACCGCGAACCCGTCGGCAGGCAGATCTATGTCAAAGACCTTGGCGACGAGCGGCTCATCATCGTCCACCGCCTCATCGACGAAGCGCCGACGGAGATCGAACTTGCGGGCTATCGCCTTGTCGATTCGTATACCGACCTCCTCTATACGACCGAGGACGGATATTTGAAGATCACCGATACTTCGGACTACAAGGCGGGTGCCTTCCTTTTGAAAAAGTAAGAGAAAAAAGCGGGCAGATATTGACATTTCTGCCCGCTTTCTCTATAATAGGGGAGAGCAGGAAAAGGGGGACGCGGGATGCGGATCGGATACGAGAAAGTTTGTTTGAAGGACGGATTTTGGAAGGACGTACGCGAAAAAAATGCGCGCGTTTCCCTGATGAACGTCTATCGCCGTTTTGCGGAGACGGGGCGCTTTGACGCCATCCGCTGTGAAAAGCGCGAAAAGCCGCCGCACATCTTTTATGATTCGGACGTTGCCAAGTGGCTGGAAGCCGCGGCGTATCTTCAGCGTGACTATCCCGACGAAGAGGTCGCCTCCATCATCCGCGGGACGGTGCGCACCATCGTCGCCAATCAGCTTCCCTGCGGGTATTTCAACAGCTATTATCAGGTCTATCGGCGCGACCGTATCTTTATGGAGCGCACCGAGCACGAACTCTACTGCGCGGGACATCTCATCGAAGCCGCCGTTGCGCTCGATGCGTGCGGCGTGGACGGGACGCTCCTGCCTGCGATGGAGAAGTATGCGGACTACATCCGCGAGCGGTTCATGATCCGCCGTGATACGGGCTTTACGACGTGCGGGCATCCCGAGATCGAACTCGCGCTCGTCCGTCTGTATGCGCATACGGGCAAGAAAAAATATCTGGAACTTGCCGAATTCTTCCTCAACGAACGCGGGAGACGGGAGGAGCCGATCTACGATTGGGCGGATCATGCGTACGATCAGAGCCACCTTCCCGTCAGGCAGCAGCGTGAGGCGGTGGGACACGCCGTCCGCGCGCTCTATTTATACTGCGCAATGGCGGACGTCGGCAGGCTGACGGGGGACGCGGAGCTGCTCTCCGCCTGCCGCGCCCTCTTTGACGATATTGTAAAGCATAAGCTGTATGTGACGGGCGGCGTCGGCTCGGGCTGGTTCGGCGAACGCTTCACCCTCTCCTACGATCTTCCCAACGCCGAGGCGTATGCCGAGACGTGTGCGGGGATCGCACTCATCCTCTTTTGCGAGCGGCTCGCGGACGCGGGCAACCGTTCAGCGTATCACGCCGCCGTCGAGCGCGCGCTCTACAACAACGTGCTCGCGGGCGAGTCGCTGGACGGCAAGGGCTTTTTCTACGTCAACCCGCTCGAAGCGGACGCCGCCTGCGCCGCGTATGCGCGCTCTGTGCCGGGGATCCCCTTCAAGCCGCTGCTGCAGCGCGTGGAGGTGTTTGACTGCTCCTGCTGTCCGCCCAATCTCGTGCGCCTCTTTGCGCAGGTCGGCGGGCTCATCTATGGCGAGGAGGACGGCGTGCTCTGCGTCGATCAGTATATTTCCTCCCAAACAGACGCCTGCGGGATGCGCGTTTGCATGACGTCGCAGCTTCCCTATGAGGGAAGCGTCGGCGTGAGCGTGTCGGGCGAGGGGACGATCGCCTTCCGCGTCCCCGTATGGAGCACGGGGATCGCGTGTACGGTCAACGGGGCGCAGGTCGTTCCCGAGGTCCGCGACGGGTATTTCTCGCTGCGCGTTGCGGGGGAGACTGCGATCGCGATCGATTTTATGATGCGCCCGCGCTTTGTCTACGCCCATCCCGCGGTGCGCGCGGACAGCGGCAGAAAGGCGGTCGAATACGGACCTTTTGTCCTGTGCGCCGAGAGCTGCGACAACGGCGGGCGGCTCTATGACGTGAGCATCCCTTCGTTGGACGGAGCGAAGACCGTCAGAAACGCGGAAGGGGTGTGGCTGGAAGTGCCTGCCCTGCGCTCGGCGGAGGACGGCGCGCTGTATCGCTATCAGCCATCCGCAAAGGAGCCGTGTACGCTCACGCTCATCCCGTACTATGCATGGGCGAACCGCGGCGAAGGCGATATGCAGATCTGGTTTTTGTAAATTTTCTCTTGGAAAGGAGTAAGATATGGAGTTTCAACAGTTGAAGGCGCTCCTTGCGGCGCACGGGCAGGAGCACGTCCTGCGTTGGTGGGATGAGATCGGCGAGGCGGGAAGGGAAAAACTTTCCCGCGAGGTGGAGGAGATCGACTGGAACGACGTGTCTCTTTCCCATATCGGCGCAAACGGTGCGCGCGGCGCGATCGCGCCCATTCCCGGGCTTTCCCTTCGTGAGATCGAAGCCCGCAGGGCGGAGTTTGACGCGGCGGGCGTCGATGCGATCCGCGCGGGAAAACTTGCCGCCGTGCTGCTTGCGGGCGGGCAGGGGACGCGGCTCGGGCTCAACGGCCCCAAGGGGACGTGCGATATCGGGATCACGAGACCCGTATATATCTTTGAACGGCTCATCCGCAATCTGCAGGACGTCACGTCCCGTGTCGGCGCGTATGTGCCGCTGCTCATCATGACGAGCGATCTCAACGACGAAGCGACGCGCGCGTTTTTTAAGGAGCACGATTATTTCGGCTATCCCGCGCAGGAGGTATATTTCTTTCGTCAGGCAATGGCGCCTGCGATGGATGAGAACGGCAAACTGCTGCTTGCGGCGAAGGACGGGCTCGCGCTCTCTCCCAACGGCAACGGCGGCTGGTATGCCTCGCTCGTGCGCGCGGGGCTTGCGGAAGAGATGGAGCGCCGCGGCGTCGAATGGTACAACGTGTTCGCGGTGGACAATGTATTGCAGCGCATTGCCGATCCCGTGTTCCTCGGCGCCACCATCCTGAGCGGGATGGCTTCGGGCGCGAAGTTCGTGCGCAAGGCGTATCCCGAAGAGCGCGTCGGCGTGCTCTGCCTGGAGGACGGGCTTCCCAACGTCATTGAGTACTACGAACTGAGCAAGGAACTCTCCGAACTCAGCGACGAAACTGGGCTCGTCTATTCGTACGGCGTCATCCTCAACTATCTGTTCCGCGCCGATATGCTGCAAAGGACGTACAAGGACCGTCTTCCCGTCCATGCCGCACATAAGAAGGTGCCTTATCTTGGCGACGACGGCGTGTTCGTCAAGCCCGAACAGGAGAACGGCTACAAGTTCGAGACGCTCATCCTCGACATGGTGCGCGAAGCGGGGACGTGTCTTCCCTTTGAAGTCGAGCGTGAACGCGAGTTTGCGCCCATCAAGAACAAGACGGGCAAGGACAGCGTGGAGAGCGCCAGAGAACTTTTGAAAAAGAACGGAGTGGAACTGTAATGGAAGAGCAGGTAAGTCCCGCCGTAACGGAATTTCTGACCCAGCTCGTCCGTCTCAACGGGACGATGCAGCAGCTGTTTGCGACGGGCAACGTCGCGCTGTTTACCGAGATGAACGATGCGATCAAAAAAATGCACGCCGTTCAGCACGGGAACGAGGATAAGGTCCTGCAGGCGCTCGATCCCGAGTGCGTCGTCATCTACGGCAATTTCGATATGATCGTCAAGATCCTCCGCACGACGGAGGACGGCGTCATCGACAGCGGCGCGCAGAAGGCGATCAACAAATTTTTGCATAACATCGACGAAGCGGTCGTCAACATTGCGGGGGCGGTCGGCTTGGTCTGACAAATAGGGGGAAAGTATGAAGAGAACCAAGATCTTTGCCGATGCAAATCTTACCATCGGCTCCATCGACAGGCACATCTACGGCTCGTTCATCGAGCATCTCGGGAGGGCGGTCTACGAGGGCATCTACGAGCCCGGGCATCCCACCGCGGACGAGAACGGCTTCCGCGGCGACGTCATCGGGCTCATCAAAGAGCTGAACGTTCCCATCGTCCGCTATCCCGGGGGAAACTTTCTTTCGGGCTACGATTGGCGCGACGGCGTGGGGCCGCGGGATCGGCGTCCCGTCAGGCTCGATCTCGCGTGGTTTTCCACCGAGACGAACGAATTCGGCACGGACGAGTTCATGAAGTGGTGCGCCGCCGCGGGGATCGAACCCATGATGGCAGTCAATATGGGGACGGGCAGCATTCTCGAAGCCGCGCATCTCGTGGAATACTGCAATCATGCGGGCGGCACGGATATCTCCGAAATGCGCCGCGCGAACGGGGCGGATAAGCCCTACAACGTCACCTATTGGTGCATCGGCAACGAGATGGACGGCCCCTGGCAGACGGGACATCTCTCTGCGGACGAGTACGGCAGGAAGGCGCTCGAGGCAGCCAAAGTCATGCGCTGGAGCAACGGCGAGATGGACGGAAAGCCGGGCCCCAACGGCAAACTCAAACTCATCGTTTCGGGCTCTTCCAATCACGAGATGCCCACCTTCCCGGAGTGGGACAGAAAGGTGCTCGAACACACCTATAAGCAGGTCGACCTGCTCTCCATGCACCGCTACTATATGTACAGCGGGTCGCGCAAGCGTCCGCTCGAGGACTTTTTGGGCAGCGCGGACGATATGAGCGAGTACATCGGCACGCTCCGCGCGACCATCGAGTACGTCCGCGCCAAAGAGCGCAGCGCCAAGCGCGTGGGCATTTCCTTTGACGAATGGAATATCTGGACGGTCAACGCGCCCAGAACGGAGCCCCTCTGGAAGCGCGCGCCTCATCTTCTGGAGGACGTCTACACCTTCCAGGACTGCCTTGTCTTTGCGGGGCTCATGAACACGCTGCTTAACAACTGCGACGTCGTCAGGACGGCGTGCCTTGCGCAGCTCGTCAACGTCATTGCGCCCATCATGACCAAAAAAGGGGGAAGGACGTTCCGTCAGACCTCCTTCTATCCCTTCCGCGCCATCGCCAACAACGCGAGCGGCGAGACCGTGCGCGCCATTTCCGATTCGGACTGTTTTGAAAATATGTACGGCACGGCGCGCTGCGTCAACGAGGCGGTCACGCACGACAGGCAAAAGCGGGAAGTCTGCGTCTCTTTGTGTAACTATGCGCAGGAGGACAGGGAAGTCGAGCTCGAGCTCAGATCGTTCGGCGCGCTCACCGCAAAGGAATATATTGAAATGACCTCGCCCGATCTGTTTGCGGTCAACTCTTTCGACTGCCCCGACAATGTCGTGCCGCACGAAAAAGAATGCCCCGCCGTGCGTGAGGGTTCGCGCATCACGCTCCGCCTTCCCGCGATGAGCTGGAGTTTTCTGCGCCTCGGGTATTGAGGTAGACCATGGCAAGAAGATCGAAAAAGAGGACGGCGCTCTGGGCGTTGCTCGCAGCGCTGCTGATCGTCGCCGTGGTGCTGCTGCTCGTCTGGTACTTTGCGGTCTACAAAAAAGGCATCACTATCGGGCAGTTTTTGGAAGATCTCGGTATCAGCCGTCCCTCGGGCGACGGCAAGGGTCCGTCCGAGATCGTCTCGGGCGATATCAAGGAGATCGTCTCCGCCGACCTCTCCATCCATTTCATCGCCCCCGCGGTCAAGGCGAGCGGCGACTGTACGCTCATCAAGGTGGGGGACACGGAAGTGCTCATCGATGCGGGACCGACACAGGGAAATGTGACGGAGATCAAGGACTATCTTGCGGACTACTGTACGGACGGCGTGCTCGAATACGTCATCGCGACGCACGCCGATACCGACCATATCGCGGGGCTTGTCGGTACGAGCGAGGACGGCGTCTACAACGGCATTCTGTACAGTTATGAGATCGGCACGATCATCACCTTCGACCGCACCAATAAAAAGGAGGAGACGCCTTCGGGCAATCCCACGCTGTACGGACGCTATCTCACGGCGCTGGACTATGCCGAGGAACACGGCGCCGAAGTCTATACCGGGATGGAATGCACGGAGGAGACGGGCGGCGCCCGCCGTACATACTATCTGGACGACGAGCAGACCATCTCCATGAATATCCTCTACAACTACTATTACGACCACAGCTCGGGGGACGAGAACAACTATTCCGTCTGTATGCTCCTTTCGCAGAAAACAGAGGGCGAGGAGCATCACTATCTCTTTACGGGAGACCTTGAAGAGGACGGGGAGGAGCGGCTCGTCGAGAATAACAGACTCCCGCACGTCCGACTGTATAAGGCGGGACATCACGGAAGCAAGACGTCCTCCACGAACGCGCTTCTCGATGTCATCACGCCCGAATATGTCGCCGTCTGCTGTTGTGCGGGCTATAACGAATACGGCGCGGCGGAAGAAAATATCTTTCCGACGCAGGCGTTCATCGATCGGATCGGCAGGCATACGAGCTATGTCTACGTCACGATCGTCTGGGACGAGGAGACGGACGGATTTGAGGAAATGAACGGCGATATCGTCTTTTATTACGGTGCTGCGGAGGGGGAGACGCAAAAGAGCCTCAAACTTTGGTGCAGCAACAACGATACCGTTCTCAAAGACACCGCGTGGTTCCTGAAAAACCGCGTCTGGAGCGGCTCTGCATGACGATCACGGCGATCACCCCTCAAAAACACGACGCCGCGCGCTGCAATATCGAAGTGGACGGCAGGTTCTTCTGCGGAATGCAGCTGCTCACCGTGATGGAACACCGCCTGAAAGTCGGAAGCGTCGTGACGGAGGAGGAGCTTTCCTCGCTGCAGCTCGCGGGCGAACGGCAGACGGCGCTCGATAAGGCGCTTACGCATATCTCCGTCTCCATGAAGACGGAAAAAGACGTGCGTGATTTTCTGCGGCGAAAGGGGTATTTGCAGGACGTGAGCGACTATGTCGTCGAAAGGATGCGCGGCTACGGCTTCCTGGACGACGAAGCGTATGCGAGGGCATATGCGGAGAGCGCGGGAAAGCGCAAGGGCAGCCGCCTCATCCGTATGGAACTCAGGCGCAGGGGTGTTTCCGACGAGCACATCGACGCGGCGCTCGACGGCGCGGACGAATCGGAAGCGGCTGTGTCTGCTCTCAAAAAATATCTTCGCGGCAAGGAATTGACGCAGGAGACGGCACGCAAGGCTTACGCGCACCTTCTTTCCAAAGGATTTGGCTACGATACGGCGCGGGAAGCGCTTACTGCGCTGCGGGAAGAGGACGCGGAAGGAGACTGATATGAAGTTTGCATTTTCCAATCAACAGATGCGCCGCGCGGACGCGGCTGCGATCGCGGCGGGAACGCCCTCCCTGACGCTCATGGAGCGGGCGGGTGCGGCGCTTGCCGACGCCGTTTCCTCGGCGATGCACGCGCGCGGCGTCGGCGATGCGCTGTTTGTATGCGGCGGCGGGAACAACGGCGGCGACGGGTTTGTTGCGGCGCGCATCCTGGCGGAGCGCGGCGAGGACGTCGCGGTGCTGTGTATTGCCGAGAAGTTTTCTCCCGACTGCGCGGCGGTACGGGCAAAATATCGCGGCGAGGTGTTTGCGCGCATTCCGCGCCGCAGGTATGCCGTCATCGTGGACTGCCTCTTCGGTACGGGGCTTTCCCGTCCCATTGAAGGGGAGGACGCCGAACTCGTCCGCTTCATCTGTCAAAGCGGGGCGTATGTCATCGCCTGCGATCTGCCAAGCGGTCTTTTGGAGGGCGGCATTGCCTCCGATCCCTGCGTCTGCGCAGATGAAACGGTGACGATGGGGCAATGCAAGCAGGCGCTCCTGATGGCGGACGGCGCGGACGTCGCGGGAAAGGTGACGGTCGCGGATATCGGCATTCCCGCGGAAGGGGGCGTCGAGATCTGGGAGGACAGCGACGTTTGCGCGCTCTTTCCCAAGCGGCGTTCCAATTCGCACAAGGGAACATACGGTACGGCGACCATCCTTGCGGGCGGCGCATACAGCGGCGCGGCGTTCCTTGCGGCGGGCGCCTGCCTGAAATCGGGTGCGGGATATACCAAACTCACCGTGACGGAAGACCTCTTTCCCTATGCGATCGGGCGGCTTCCTGCCGTGATCCTGCGTCCCTTCAAGGCGATCGACGGCGACATTCTTGCCTCCGACTGCATTGCCGTCGGCATGGGGTCGGGCGTCAGCGAGCGTCTGTACGCCTATCTCGCCGAGCTTTTGAGCGCCTACACGGGGACGCTCATCCTCGATGCGGACGCCCTGAATACGATCGCGGCGTACGGTGTCGAAGTCTTAAAAGACAAGGCGTGCCGCGTCATCATCACGCCCCATCCCAAGGAGTTTTCCCGGCTTGTCAAAAAGAGTGTGCGCGAGATCCTCGCAAACGCAGTGGAGGAGTCGCGCGCATTTGCACGGGAAAACAAGATCACGGTGCTTCTTAAAAACAATCATACGGTCATTACGGACGGGGAGAGGGTCGCGATCAATCCGACGGGCTCGCCCTCTCTTGCGAAGGGCGGGAGCGGCGATGTTCTCTCCGGGCTGCTTGCGGGGACTTGTGCGCGCGGCGTCGAACCGTTTAAGGCGGGGTGCGCCGCTTGCTACCTCCTGGGGCGTGCGGGCGAGATCGCCGCGGAGATCTTCGGGGAGTATTCGCCCGATGCGACGGATATCACATCCTTTCTTGCCGATGCGATCCTCTCGGTACAGGGATGAATTTCGCAATATGCGGTGTACTATGTCAGACATAGTACAATCTATACCGTTTATTTATGCGTGTCCGAAGGCGCGCGTCAATACGGAAGCGAGCAGGAGCAGACACCCCGATATGAGATAATAGGCGGGGAACAGGACAAAAAGGCTCATGACGAGCAGCCCTGCCCCGCTCACAAAGAACGGATAGGCATTTTTTTTGGATACCATCCGCTGCAATCGGGATCTGATGTTTTTTCGTTCGATCTCGCCGCAGATCATGCATCCCGGGATCGTTTGCGTGCGGGACAGGAGGTCGTAGACTGCCTCTCCGTCCATCCACTCGCGCGCAAAAGACGCGAGCAGGCGTTCCGCTTCGGGTGAGAGGCGGTTGCAGGCGAGCAGAAAGGGCTGTCGTTTGTACTGTTTCAGAAGGAGTGCCACGGTATCCGCCGAAAGCGGCTGCATGGTAAACAGCGGAATGAGCGGTTTGCCATCGACGACGAGCGTCTCCGCCTTTGCGATGTCCCTTCCGTCGGCGGAAAATGCCTTTTCGAGGAGTTCTTTGACGTTGTCGTCACTCTCCAATGTGAGGTGCAGCATCAGCGCCTGCAGTTGTTCCTGTTTTTTCTTGCCGAGGAAGCGTTTGGCGCCGCGCCTGTACAGAACAAAGAAGGCGATGCCGCCGACCGAGCAGGCGATGAGTGTCGCCGCCGCAAAGCAGATCGCCGTCGGGGCGCGCAGCCACCGCAGGATGCCGACGGCAGCAAACCAGCTTGCCGCCGTGTAAAAAATGGTGTCTGCGATCATCGGAAATTTTTTCATGACTTGATTTTTGACCGCTTTTTTTCTCATCAAACTTGATACAGACTATATTTTATAAAGTGTAAAGCATGAAGATCGCAATATTCGGGGGATCGTTCGATCCCGTTCATTCGGAGCACGTCCGCTGTGCCGTGGCGGCAAAAGAGGCGCTCGGGCTCGATAAACTCATTGTGGTCCCGACGGGGATCGCGCCGCATAAGCAATGGGGTGCGTCTGCTTCGGGGGAGGACCGCCTTGCGATGTGCCGCATTGCCTTCCGCGGGCTTGATTGGGCGGAAGTGAGCGACGCGGAGGTACGGGCGCAGGGCGCAAGCTACACCTATCTGACCTGTCGGCGCTTCGCGGCGCTGTATCCCGATGCGGAGCGGTATTTCCTCGTCGGCGAGGATATGCTGGAAGATTTTTTTACATGGAGGGAGCCGGACGATATCCTGTCCCATGTGATGCTCGCGGCGTGCGGGCGGGGATATGGCGCGCCCGAGCGGCTGCATGAACGCTTCCGTGAACGGTTCGGCAAGGACTTTCTCTGTATACCCTTCACGGGGGAGGAAGTCTCCTCGAGGATGCTTCGCGTCGATCTCGCGTTCGGAAAGCCAACTGAAAAGCTGGACGGGGGAGTGCGGGACTACATCCTATCGCATGGTCTTTATACGCATCCTGCGATCGCTCCCGCGCTTGCTTTGGAAAAGGAGGCGCGGCGCGAACACAGCTACCGCGTGGCACGCATGGCGGTCGCGCGGGCTTCCTCGGCGGGGGTGGAAGAGGGGAAAGCGCTGCTTGCGGCGGCGCTGCATGACTGCGGGAAGTATGTCCCTTCCGATTCGCCGCTTTTGAAAGGATTTGCCGCGCCGGACGGCGTCCCCGCGCCCGTTCTCCATCAGTATACGGGCGCCTATCTCGCGGAACACCTCTTTCATGTCGAGGAGGAGGACGTTCTGGACGCCATCCGCTATCATACGAGCGGGCGGCGCGGGATGACGAAGCTCGGGATCCTCATCTATCTTGCCGATATGCTGGAAGAGGGGCGGACTTTTCCCGGCGTCGAAGAATTGCGGGACTGGTTTTATAAAGATCTGAATGCCTGTCTCTATCATGCGCTGCGGCAGCAGGATGCGTATCTGAAGGGGGAGGGAAAACCCATATATCCCCTGACGGACGAGGCGTATCGCTGGATCGCGGAAGTTGTAAAACGGGAATATTCGAAATTTGCATAGTACTATGTCTGACATACTATTGCTTTTTTCGTGTATCATCACAGTATAAGGAGGAATTTTTTATGACGGGACATGAACTTGCACTTGCCTGCGCAAAGGCGCTTTCCGAGAAAAAGGCGCAGGATATCGTCATTCTGGACGTGGCGGATCAGACGGTCGTGTGCAGTTACTTTGTCATTGCGAGCGGTCACAGCACGACGCAGGTCCGCGCGCTCGGCGACGCCGTGGAGGAAAAGCTCGAAAAGGAGGGGCTTTCCCCGCTCAGGAAGGAGGGCTTGCGCGAAGGAAGATGGGGCGTTCTCGATTACGGCGATGTCGTCGTGCATATCTTCAACGAGGAGTCGCGCCTGTATTACTATCTCGAACGGCTCTGGGATTCGGGAAAGAATATCGAGCGCTACGAAGACTGAATACAAAAAAGCGTGCCTCGGCACGCTTTTTTGTTATGTTAAGGAGGGTGAAGGGTGTTTTATTTGGCGCGTTTCTCAATTGAACCGGATGCGCTTCGGCTGCTCGTATTCCTGCTTGACGCGCCGTTTTTTGCGTTCCACGAGATAATATACGGGCTCGGGCGGCTCTTTTTCCTTCGGCGGCGGTTCGGACGGGAGTTTTTTCCCGAGCGTGCGATATCCGAGGCGCGCGAGCTTACAGCCGCACACGACGATGATGCAGACGATCAGGGCGCACAAGCTGTACAGCGCGCCGAGCCATTGGACGGAGAGGAGCATGGCAACAGGATATCATATGTCTTTTGTCATACAAGGATGCTTTTGCTCGGAAAAGAGGATATTTCCCCGAAAATGCCGTCGGGCTTTTCCCGCGTTCTCTGTGAGAAGGGCGTGAAAAGCGCGTAAGAGCGCAGAAATTGCAAAAATCGACGCAAAAACGCTTTGATTTTTCGGGAAAATATTGTAAAATGGTCAAGTTGAATAATAAAGGCGCGCCCGCGCGCGTAAGAGCGGACGCGTAAACGGAGCTGATTTATGGGTCTTATTCGTTATCTCATGAGCGGTGACAGCCGCAAAAGTCTGAAAAAGCTCGATCGTACGGCGTCTCAGGTCGAGGCGCTCGCCCCCAAGTATGCGGCGATGTCCGATGCGGAACTCAAAGCGCAGACGGGGATCCTGAAGGATCGCCTTCAAAAGGGCGAGACGCTCGAAGATATCCTCTGCGATGCGTTTGCGGCGCTCAGGGAGGCAAGCGGGCGCGTTCTGGGAATGCGCCATTTCCATGTGCAGATCGTCGGCGGCATCTGTCTTTTCCAGGGACGCGTCGCCGAAATGAAGACGGGTGAAGGCAAGACGCTCGTCGCAACGCTTCCCGCCTATCTCGAAGCGCTTGCGGGAAAGGGCGTTCATATCGTCACGGTCAACGACTACCTTGCCCGCCGCGATGCGGAGTGGATGGGGAAGGTGCATAAGTTCATGGGGCTGACCGTCGGCGTCGTCGTTCCCGGGATGAACGACGATCAGAAGAGGGAAGCATACAAGTGCGATATCACCTACGGTACCAACAACGAATTCGGCTTCGACTATCTGAGAGATAATCTGAAGAACGATCTTCGCCTCATGGTGCAGCGCGAGCTCAACTTTGCCATCGTCGACGAGGTGGACTCCATCCTGATCGACGAGGCGCGCACCCCGCTCATCATTTCCGGTAAGGGCGAGCAGTCGAGCGATCTGTACGAGCGCGTCGATAAGTTCGTCAGGACGCTCTCGGGCGGATTTGACGATGAACTCAAGGATGCGGAGGAGACTTCGCGCAAAAAGCACGTCCCGACCGCGCAGAAGATCGCCGCGGCGGAAGCGCTCCAATGGGATTTCGTCATCGAGCGGAAGGAACGGCAGGTCCGTCTCACCGAGTACGGCGCCGAGAAGGCGGAAAAATATTTCGGTGTGGAAAGCATCGCGGACGTCGCGAATGCAACGCTCAACCATCACATCCAGCAGGCGCTCAAGGCGCATCACATCTTCCATCTCAACGAGCAATACATCATCAAGGACGGCGAGATCGTCATCGTCGATGAATTTACGGGACGTCTCATGGACGGCAGACGGTATTCCGACGGCCTGCATCAGGCGATCGAGGCGAAGGAAGGCGTCCGCATCCGCGAGGAGAACAAGACGTACGCGACCATCACCTTCCAGAACTATTTCAGGCTCTACAAAAAACTCTCCGGTATGACGGGTACCGCCAAGACGGAGGAGGGGGAATTCCGCACCATCTATTCCCTCGACGTCATCGAGATCCCCACCAACCGTCCCGTCCGCCGCATCGATATGCACGACAGGATCTTCTCCACCATTGAGGGGAAGAAGAAGGCGATCGTCCGCGAGATCGTCGAACGGCATGAAAAGGGACAGCCCATCCTTGTGGGTACGGTCTCCGTCGAGAAGTCGGAGGAGATCTCCCGCCTTCTCATCCGCAACGGCGTCAAGCACAATATCCTCAATGCGAAGAACCACGAGCGCGAAGCGGAGATCGTTGCGCAGGCGGGCAGATTCGGCGCCGTGACCATTGCGACCAACATGGCGGGGCGCGGTACCGATATTCTGCTGGGCGGCAATGCAGAGTACCTTGCGAAGAAGCGCCTGCGCGAGGAGGGCGTGGAGCACGACATGATCGAGCGCGCCACCTCCTTCGTCGACCTCGGCGACGATGCGGAGGCGATCGCCGTGCGCGAGCGCTACAACACGCTGTACAAGAGCTACAAGGAGCAGACGGACGCCGAGAAAAAGCAGGTCATCGAGGCGGGCGGTCTTTGCATCATCGGTACCGAGCGGCATGAATCCCGCCGTATCGACAACCAGCTCCGCGGCCGTTCGGGACGTCAGGGCGACGTCGGCGTTTCGGTGTTCTTCATCTCCCTCGAGGACGATCTCATGCAGCGCTTCGGCGGCGACCGCATGAAGAGCATTTACGAGCGCAGCAAGATGCAGGACGACGAATGCCTGGAATCCAAGGTGCTCACCAACCTCATCGAGTACGCGCAGAAGCAGATCGAGGGCAGGAACTTCGCCACCCGTAAAAACGTCCTCCAGTACGACGACGTCATGAACAAGCAGCGCATGATCATGTACGCGGAGCGTATGCGCGTCATCCGCGGTGAAAATGTCCATGAGCAGGTCCTGAAGTATATCCCCGGGTATGTCGAAGGCGTGCTGCGCGAGACGGTGAACATCGAAGATTCGCCCGAAAAATGGAGCGAAAGCGATCTCAACACGGCGCTGGAGCGCTATCTGCTGCCCGAAGGCACCAACTACGTCACCCGCGAAAAGCTGGAGAAGTGGGACTATGACGTCGCCTTGAAGCGCATTTCCGATAAGACGGCGAAGTGCTACGAGGAGAAGATCGCGCGCATCAAAGAGGAGATGCCGGGCGTCGACTTCGGCAGGATCGAACGGGATATCCTTCTCTCCTACGTCAACAGCAACTGGATCGACCATATCGACGCGATGGATCAGCTCCGCAAGGGCATCGGGCTCAGATCGTACGGACAGACCGATCCCGTCATCGCCTACAAGCAGGAAGGCTTTGCCATGTTCGACGAGATGGTCGAGCGCATCCAGGAGCGTACCATCCGCTTCCTTCTGAAGTGTCAGATCAAGGCGCAGCCCCGCCCCGTGCAGCGCATCTTCCCTTCTTCGAGCCGTCCCGCGCAGCCCGCGCCCGCCGCGGGCGCCGATGCAGGCGCGGCGCAGGTCCCCGCACGGAACGAGCAGACCGCGGAGAACGCGCCCGCACGGCAGCCCGAACAGCCCGCGCAGGAGGCTGCGGAAGCCGTCGGGACGGAGGCGCTGCCCAAGGCGGTCGACGTCGATTCCCTGCGCACGTCGGGCGACGTGAAGTTCAATCCGGCGACGCTGAAAAAGGGCAAGAAAGTCGGTCCCAACGATCCCTGTCCCTGCGGGAGCGGTTTGAAGTACAAGAAGTGCCACGGAAGACCCTATTGATATAAGGAAAATTATGTTCAAAGCAGACGATTACAGATTACGCATCAAATCGCTTGAAGAGACGCTCGGCGAAGCGAAGTACGCCCTTGATATCGACAACCGCTATGCCCAGCTCAAGGAACTCAAGGCAGAGCAGGAAAAGCCGGAAGTCTGGCAGGATCTCGAACGCTCGGCGAAGATCGGGCGGGAGATCTCGGCGACGGAAAACAAGATCGCCGCGTACGAAAAGGGCAGGAAGGCGCTGGACGACGCGATGGAGATCATCGACCTCATCGAAGAGACGGGGGAGGAGGAACTCATCGGCGAGCTGGACGGCATGATGACCGCGGCGGAAAAGGATATCGAGGAGATGCGCATCCGCGCGCTCCTGCGCGGCAAGTACGACGGTTCCAACGCGCTCATGTCCCTTCATGCGGGCGCGGGCGGCACGGAGGCGTGCGACTGGTGCCAGATGCTCTACAGAATGTACTGCCGCTATGCAGAGAAGAACGGCTTCAAGGTGACGGAGATCGACAGGCTCCCCGGAGATTCCGCGGGGCTCAAGTCGGTGGACTTCAAGGTGGAAGGCGAGAACGCCTACGGCTATCTCAAAGCGGAGATCGGCGTACATCGCCTTGTGCGCATCTCTCCCTTTGACGCAAACAAGCGCCGTCAGACCTCCTTTGCCTCGGTCGAAGTCATGCCCGAAGTGGACGACGACGGCGAGATCGAGATCAAGGATGAGGATATCCGCATCGACGTGTACCGTTCCTCGGGCGCGGGCGGGCAGAAAGTCAACAAGACGGAGACCGCCATCCGCATCACCCACTATCCCACGGGCATCGTCGTCACCTGTCAGAACGAGCGCAGCCAGCTCCAGAACAAGGAGATGGCGTTCAAGTACCTGCGGAGCAAGCTGCTGGAGCGCCAGCTCGAGCAGAGGATGCAGGAGGAGGCGGCGCTCAAGGGCGAGACCAAGAAGATCGAGTGGGGCTCGCAGATCCGTTCCTATGTGTTCTGTCCGTATACGCTCGTCAAGGACCACCGCACCGGCTACGAGATGGGCGACGTGCAGGCGGTGATGGACGGCGACATCCAGGGCTTTATCATCGACTACCTCAAGAAATCATAATAAAGGAGTACAAACTTTTCTTTCGGGAGAGAGAAAAGTTTGTTTTATATGCGGTATGAAAGAACAACCTCTGATCCTCGGGATCGAATCTTCCTGCGACGAAACGGCTGCCGCCGTCATCCGCGGCAGGACGCTCTTATCCGATGAGATCGCTTCCTCCGCGGCAACACAGGCGAAGTTCGGCGGGGTCGTGCCGGAGATCGCCTCACGCGCCCACGCCGAGGCGGTGGACGAGGTCGTCGCGCGCGCGCTCGCCGCGGCGGGCGTCGGAAAGGAGGAACTCGACGCCGTTGCCGTGACGTACGGCGCGGGACTTCTGGGCGCGCTCCTCGTGGGACTTTCCTTTGCAAAGGGGTTTGCCTACGGACTGGGCATCCCGCTCATCGGCGTCGATCACATCCGCGGGCATCTTGCGGCGGCGTACCTTGAAGACGCCTCGCTCGAGCCGCCCTTTTTAACGCTGCTTGCGAGCGGCGGGCATACCGCCATCCTCTATACCGAGACCGCCGACACCTTCCGCGTGCTCGGCGGCACGCTGGACGACGCGGCGGGGGAGGCGTTCGACAAGGTCGCGCGCGTGTTATCCCTTCCTTATCCCGGGGGACCGCACATCGAGGCGCTCGCGCGCGAGGGGCGTCCCGTTGTTCCCATGCCGAAAATGCTCAAAGGGATGGGCGGGTACGATTTCTCTTACAGCGGGCTCAAGACGGCGGTCATCAATTACGTCCATACCAAGGAGCAGAAGGGGGAGGCGTGGAACCGCGCGGATGTCGCCTGTTCTTTCCAGCACGCGGCGCTCGATATCCTTGTGCGCAAGACCGTCGAGGGCGCGCTTGAAACGGGAGCGCGAACGGTCACGGCGGGGGGCGGCGTTGCGGCGAACGGCTATCTGCGGGAGAGCTTGCAGGACGCCTGCGGGCGCGCGGGGTTAAAGCTCGTGCTTCCCGTCAAAAAACATTGTACGGATAACGCCGCAATGATCGCGGCGGAGGGGCTGGTGCAGTACCGCCTCGGAAATTTTGCGCCCATGAGCCTCAACGCCGAGGCAAGCATCCCGCTTGTGCGTTCCGTGGCGGGAAGGCGCTGACGGAAGCTGCGGCGGACGGCGTATTGCCGTCCGCTTTTGCATATTTTTTTCTGCCTGCCGCAAACTGCCTGCATATGGGACAGCGCATTGTGTTTCCGCGCGCGCCGCGTATCATCGCGGCGAGCACGGTCGCGGGTACGAAGGAGTGCGAGGGGATCGTCGGAAGATATGTCGAAACGGCGCTCTCGGACGATATGTTCGGCGAGAGCACCTATGAAAAAGCAGAATGTAAGATGCTTTCCCACGTCATCGACGGGGCGATCGCCAACGCGGGGCTGCGGCGGGAACAGATCGACGTCATCATCTCGGGCGATTTGCTCAACCAGATCATTTCCGCGAGCTTTGCGGCGCGCGATTTTTCCGTACCCTTTTTGGGCGTGTACGGCGCGTGTTCGACGATGGCGGAAAGCCTTGCGCTCGCGGCGGCGCTCATCGACGGCGGCTACGTCCGCCGTGCCGTTGCGGCTACGGGCAGTCACTTCGCCTCGGCGGAGCGGCAGTACCGCTACCCGCTCGAACTCGGCTGCACCCGTCCGCCGCAGTCGCAGTGGACGGTCACGGGTGCGGGCGCATCCCTCGTCGCGGCGCAGGGGGACGGCATCCGCATCACGTCCGCAACGCTCGGCAAAGTCGTCGATTTCGGCATCACCGACGTCAACAATATGGGCGCCGCGATGGCGCCTGCCGCTGCGGATACCATTCTGACGCACTTTCGCGAGACAGGCGAGGAAGCGGACGCGTACGATCTCATCGTCACGGGGGATCTGGGCGCGCTCGGCAGCCGTATCCTCAAAGACCTTACCTGGGAGAAGGGGTTGGATATCGGCGAACACCACGTCGACTGCGGCGAGATCGTCTATAACGTATTGGAGGATGAATTTCAGGGCGGGAGCGGCGCGGGATGCTCTGCGGTCGTGCTCAATTCCTATCTGCGAACCAAGATGCTCGCGGGGGAGTTTCGCCGCATCCTGTTTGTTGCGACGGGCGCGCTGTTGTCCACCGTCTCTTCGGGGCAGGGGGAGAGCATCCCCTGCATCGCGCACGCAGTTACATTGGAGAGGTGAATATGGTCTTTGCGGAAGTGCTTCTTTCTTTTTTGAAAGCGTTTGCGGTGGGCGGCGCCATCTGTGCCGTTGCCCAGCTCATCATCAACTTCACCGATCTCACGGCAGGGAAGATCCTCGTGCTCTTCATGCTCGCGGGCGTAGCCCTGACGGCGTTCGGCGTCTATCAGCCCGTTGTCGAGTGGGCGGGCGCGGGGGCGACGGTGCCGATCTCGGGCTTCGGATATCTTCTTGCGAGCGGCGCGATGAAAGGGGCGCGGGAAGGGCTGTTCGGCGCGTTCACGGGCGCGCTCTCTGCGGCTTCGGCAGGCGTCTCGGCGGCAGTCATCTTCTCCTTTCTCGCTTCGCTCGTCTTTCGATCCCGCACCAAACACAATTAAAGAAGTTCGGGCAGGCGCGGCAGCGCTTGCCTTTTTTTGCGTCATTTGGTATACTGTAACCATATCGACGGAGGAGGACGCGGGCATGAAAAAGACGGCGGCGATTCTCATATGCTGCGTCCTGCTGCTCACGGGCTGCGCGCGCACGCAGCTTGCAAAGTATGATGACTATATGATCTTCGGGACGCAGGTGCGTTGGGTATATGTTCCCTCGGACGGCGCGCGGGAGGAAGCGCTCCACCATGCGATCGCAGCCTGCGCCGAGGAGATCGACGGCGCGCTCTCGCTCTCGGGGAAGGACAGCGACGTCTCCCGCCTGAATAATGCCGATGCGGGCGAGCGGGTGGAGGTCTCCGCCGTGACGTACAGGGCGCTCACGGACGCGCGTCAAGTCTATCTGGAGACGAACGGCGCATACAACCCCGCCGCGGGTCTGCTCGTCGATTTATGGGGCTTTTCGCCCCGCCATACCGCCGCGGACTATCGTCCGACGATGCCCTACGACAGAGCGCAGCCCGAACGGGAGCTTCCCTCCGAGGCGTACGTCTCGTTGTTTTCATCGTCCAACCTCACGGACTTCGGCGCGGTGGAACTCTCGGAGGAGAACGGCAGATATTTTGTGACAAAGCCGCAGACCGCCTTTGCGGAATATGGCGGCGTGCGCTATACCATGCAGTTCAACCTGGGCGGCATCGGAAAGGGGAACTGTGTGGATGCCGTCTACGATCTTCTTCGTGCCGACGGTCAGACGGCAGGCTATTATACGGTGGGAGGGAGCAGTATGGCTCTTTTAAGCGATCCCTCGGCGGCGGACGGGATGTGGGAGGTCTCTCTCAACGCGCCGCGGACGCAGTTCGGCGTATCGTATGGCAGCGTTTGCGTGCGCGATACGGTGCTCTCCGTGAGCGGGGACTATGAGCAGTATTATGAACTGGACGGCGTGCGCTATTCCCATATCATCGACCCGCGCACGGGGACGCCCGTCGGGGAGGGGAGCCATGTCGTCTGCGCGACCGTCGTGGGGGGGAGCGCCGCCATGGGGGACGCCCGCGCTACCGCGATCGTTGCAATGGACCTTGCGGAAGCGCTCTCCTACCTTGCGGCAAACCGTGACGCATTCGGAGCGGCGTTTATCTGGTATGATGCGGCATCCGATCGCTATACCGTCTATTCGGGATTGGGAGATATGCTCTCCGTCACGGCAGAGGGGCTTGCGGTGGAGGCGGTCGTATGAACCGCATCCGCCTGATCCGCGAAAAGAGACCTTTTGCCGCGGGGGACCTCATTGTCTATTTTCTGCTGGCGGCGCTCATCATTGCGCTGTTTGTCCTCTTTTTGCATCGGGAGAGCGGGGAGAGCGCGGGCGTGCGTGTGGAAGTACGCGGCGAAGAGGTCTACCGCTATGAGTTCGGCGTCGGAGGAAGGGCGTCCGAAGGCGCCGACGTCTCGGAGGAGGTGCGCGACGGTGTCCTATATGTGCGCATCGGGACGCAAAACGGATACAATCTTCTCTGCATCGACGAGGGGGCGCGCACCGTCTCGATGGCGGACGCCGACTGCAGCCGCAGGAAAGATTGTACGCAGATGCGCGCGATCGGAAACGGGGGCGAAGCGATCGTGTGTATCCCGCATTCCCTGCGCGTCGTTCCGCTCGAAGGGGAGTCGCTCTCCCACCCGTCCGTCGGGAGTTATCCCCGAAATATTCTCCACATTGTGACCGATAAAGAGACTTTATTGGCTTTACAAACATAAGTTTTGAAAAAAGTTATCCCCACGATATCCCCAATTTTTGATAATTATCCCCGAATGCGACAAAATTATCCCAAATCGGACATGAAAATGCCGTCATGCTATCCCCAAAAAGAAAATTTAGGTGGATAACGTAAAAAGCGTGAAAAAATCGTTGACAAATGAAGCGGAAACAGGTATAATTACATGGTGTTCATGAGGAACGCGCACCGTTAGCTAAGCTGGATATAGCGTCGGTCTACGGAACCGAAGGCCAGGAGTTCGAATCTCTTACGGTGCACCAAAAGGCGGGACAGGCAACAGCCTGTCCCGCCTTTTGGTTTATCGTAGTGGTCGGAGCCTGTATTCGCAGGAGTTCGTGCG
>CALVUC010000014.1 GCA_944363395.1 uncultured Clostridia bacterium
TGCGTCTCCACCTGTACTTCCGCGTTGTTTTCTGCCATCTTTTTGAGAACCTCCGAGGTCTGCCAATCGGGAGTGCTTGCTCCCGCTACGATGCCGACCCTTTTACAAAATTTGATTTTTTCATATACGAAATCGTCGGCGTTTTTGAGACGGATGACCGTCTTGCAGTACGGCGACGCGATTTCCGCAAGTTTGTTGGTATTGCTGCTGTTGAGGCCGCCGATCACGAGGACTGCATCCGCAGCCTGCGCCACGCGCGCGGCTTCTTTTTGCCTGCGTACAGTAGTATAGCAAATTGTCTCAAAAATAACAACTGTTTTTGGACGCACTTTTGCAAGATTTTCTGCAATTTTCGAAAATCTTTGCGTCGAAAAGGTGGTCTGCGACAGTAAAACGACATTTTTTCCCGCAAGGCAGGAAAAATCTTCGTCCTCCGAGGAAAAGACGTGTACCTCCCCTTCGCACCAGCCGATGAGACCGACCACCTCGGGATGCTCGCGGTGTCCCGTGATCGCAACGACCTTTCCCGCGCGGGATTCCCGTTCGACGATGCGCTGCGAATTGGCGACAAAGCTGCAGGTGCAGTCGATGACGCGGATGTTCCGCCGTTCGCACTCCGCATAGACCGCCTTCGGAACGCCGTGGGAACGAATCAGAAGGCGCGCGCCATCGGGAACTGCGGCAAGGTCGTCCACGACGCGTATCCCCCTTGCGCGGATACGGTCGTTGACGTCCTCGTTGTGGATGAGCTCCCCGAGGATATAGGTATTGTCCGCGGGAACGCGGAGCGCCGTGTCGACGGCTTTTTTAACGCCCGAGCAAAACCCGCAGTTGCGGGCGACAATGACCTTCATGCCTTGCTCTTGCGCGCGTTTTTCGCATGTTTTTTTGCTTTTTTGGCGGCTTGTTCCTCGCGAAATTGCGCGCGCAGCGCGTACATCCTTTGCTTGATCTCCTCGTCCATCACGGCGTAATCTTCGGGGGACGGCTTCTTCCCGTAATACTCGCTCAGTTCAAAGGGCTCGCCAATGACGACGTGCGTCATGCGGAAGATCTTGGTGCGGTTGCAGATGACGACGGGAACGATGGGCGTCTGCGTGCGGACGGCGAGCATGGCGGCGCCTGCGCGGAAGGGAAGAAATTCCTCATCGGAGATGCGGTTGCGCGTCCCCTCCGGATAGAGGGATATTTTTTCTCCGCGTTTGAGGACCTTCATCGACTCCATGATGGATTTGACGTCCGAGCCGTCGCGCATGACGCTGATGACGCCCGCCTTTCTCGCAAAATAGCCGAGCACGGGGGCTTTGAGGACGGAATCTTTGGCAATGAAATGGATGCCTTCCCAGGTCGTATGCGCAGGGAAAAAGACATCGAACAGGAAATAATGGTTGCCGACATAGATATACGCCCCCTTTCCGATCTTCTTCGTCCCGTGGATGCGGAAGGGAAACAAAAGGGCGTGAATGGGATAAAAGAGGACGCGAAGAACGTTCATGAGCGTGCTCACATGGCGCCCGTCCTTTGTTTCGCGGAAAAAGAGACGGCGCTGTTTTTCCATCTTCTCCGCCCTCTTTTTCGCTTTCATTTCGCGTTTGGCGCGTGCATCCGAAGAAGGCTCTTTCGCCGCGCTTTCAAGATCCCCCGTCATAGATCAGATCTTCTCCTGCATTTTATTTTTCAACGCCGCGAGAACTTCCTCGACGGTCATATCGGACGTGTCGATCATGACGGCGTCGTCCGCTTTTTTGAGAGGCGCGATGGCGCGCGTGCTGTCCTGTTCGTCGCGTGCGATGATGTCGCGCTTGAGCGCTTCAAAGTCCACGGCGCGTCCCTTGGCGGCAAATTCGTCATAGCGGCGCCTGGCGCGCACTTCGGGGCTTGCGGTGAGGAAGAACTTGAAATCGGCGTCGGGCAGCACAAAGGTGCCGATGTCCCTGCCGTCCAGCACGCACGACATCTTTCCCGCGATCTCGCGCTGCATCTCCGCCATCTTCATGCGCACGCTCTCATGCCTGGAGATCGCGGACGCCGCTTTGGAGACCTCGGGTTCGCGGATGAGCCCGGTTACGTCCTCCGTCCCGAGCAAGGTGTGCTGAACGCCGCCTTCATAGGTAACGTTGACGCAGACGCTGCGCATGAGCAAAATGACGGCGGCTTCGTCCGAGATATCGACGCCCGCGCGAAGCGCGGCGAGCGCGCAGGCGCGGTACATGGCGCCCGTATCGAGATACAAAATGCCGAGGTCGTTTGCAAGCAGTTTGGCAATGGTCGATTTTCCGCTTCCCGCGGGACCGTCGATGGCGATATTGTATTTTTGCGCAATGTCCTTTCTCAGGACGCGCGCGCCGCGCAGATAGACGTGCCGCGGCGTGAAATTGCGCTCCACAAAGAGCATGGCGCGGATGCACAGGGCGAGCCCCCCGTCTATGTCGGGTTCCTGCGCGGAAAAGAGCGAGCAGCTTGCAAAACCCGCTTCCCTCGCCGCCTTGGCGGGATAGAAGGAATGGATATCCGATGTGCTCGAAAATACGATGCTGACGATCTCGTCGCGCTTTAAGCTGTTTCTGCTTTCGATCTGTTCCAGAAGTTCCTTTACCGCGCAGCGGATGGCGTCGGGCTCATCTGCGGAAATGGTCGTCGCGCCGCGTATAACTGTCATATGCTCTCCTTTCGTTTCGGGATACATCCATCATATCAAAAGCGACAAAAAATGTCAACTCCGTTGCAAAGAAAGATAAAAAGTTTGATACTATGTCTGACATAGTAATTAGAAATTATGACAAAATCACACGCTGCTGCCTGCGAGATGCCCCGTTGAAAAGGCGATCTGCAAATTAAATCCCCCCGTGAAGGCGTCGCAGTCGAGAAGTTCGCCGCAGAAATACAGCCCCCTGACCTTCTTGCTCTGCATGGTCGAAGGATCTATTTCCGCAAGGGAGACCCCTCCCGAGGTCACGACCGCCTCCTCAAAGCCGCGCAGTCGTACAGGTGTGAGCGGCAGCGCCTTGAGCGCGACGGCGATGCGGCGCCGTTCCTCTTTTGTGACGGCGTTTGCCTGCTTCTCTTTGGAGACGCACGCGGCGGTCAGGACGAGCGGGATCGCCCCTGCGGGCAGAAGTCCGCGCATGACGTTCTTCATCTGCTCGTTTTTTCGGTCGGCAAGGTCGCGGAGGAGCCTTTTATCGAGCGTTTCCTCGTCGAGCGCGGGCTTAAAATCAAGAGAGAGCGCGATCTCATCGATCGGAAGACGGTTGATGTGCGCCGACAGAGAGAGCGCGAGCGGTCCGCTGATCCCGTAGTGCGTAAACAGGAGCTCCCCCTGCTCCGAAAAGAGCGTTTTTTTGCCGCGTACGGCGCTGAGGCAGACATTTTTCAGCGAGACGCCCTGCGCCGTTCCTGTGTTTTGCGCCGTCTCTATCCCCACAAGCGAGGGCGTACACGGCACGACGGTATGCCCCGCTTTTTGCGCAAAGAGATATCCGTCCCCCGTCGAGCCCGTGGAGGGATAACTCAGACCTCCCGTGGCGACGATGACGGCGTCGCAGGGGATGGCCTCCTTCTGCGTCTGTACCGCGGTCACGGCGTCTCCTTCGGTGAGGATCCCCGTGACCCGTTCGTTGAGGCGGATGTCAACGCCGGATCTTCTGCAGGCGCGTTCCAGCGTCTTTGTCACGTCGCTCGCATGGTCGCTCACGGGGAACACCCTGTTCCCGCGTTCCACTTTGAGCGCAAGCCCGTTGGATGAGAAAAACTGCATGGTATCCGCGGGCGAAAACCTGCGGATGGCGCGGATGAGAAATTTTTCACCGTGTATGACGTTTTGCAGAAAGTCATCGGGCGGACAGTCGTTTGTCAGATTGCAGCGTCCCTTTCCCGTGATATAGATCTTTTTTCCGAGTTTTTCGTTTTTTTCCAGCAATATGACCCGCTCGCCCTTTGCGCCTGCCGCAGCCGCCGCCATCAGTCCCGATGCGCCGCCGCCCACTACTATGACCGTTTTCATGATCGTCCTCGTAAGTTGTTCTATACAAGACGGCTGCAAAATAAGCAATGCGACCGCCGTCTGAGAGATTTCGTGAAAAAGCCGTGCAAGAGCACGGCAAATTTATTGTTTTCGCCCTTTGTCGTCGTCGCTCTTCTTGCTGACGCCCTTGGAAACGACGGAACCGTCCGGATCGACGATCTCCACGCGCATCTCATCGCGCCTGACGGGCTGCGTTACGCGCGTTTCGCGATGCACTATTTTTTCGATCCACGCAAGGATAGCATCCGATTTCTTATACAGCACCACAAAGAGCGCGATGACCGCCGCGGCAAACAGGCACCAGATGAGGATGCCCCACCATGTCGTAAACGGAATGAGCGCGACGGCATAGCTTGTGACGAAGATGGCGAGCACGCGAGAGATGAGGATGACGACCGTAAAAAAGACGAACGACATGGACGACAGTCCGGCGACAAAGCAAAGCACGTCGTCGGGAAAGACGGGAAGCAGAAACATTGCCGATAAAAAGAGCTTATCTTTCCCCTTGATCTTTTGCTGCCATTTGTCCAAAGTCTCCTTCCCGATCATCCAGGCAACGACGCGGTATCCCGCGTATCTCCCCACGAGAAAGGCGCATACGGAGCCGAGCATGATGCCGATGAGACTGTATACGCTGCCCAACAGCGGCCCGAACAGAGCGCTCCCCGCGGCGACCGTTACGGTGCTCGGGATGGGCAGCAGGACGACCTGCGAGAATTGGAGCAGGATAAATACGATCGCCATCCAGCCCGCATTCCCCGCGCGCGAGATATACTCTTCCAGCTTCTTATCGTCGCGGATCACTTCCAGAAAGCCCGTTTCGATGAGCGCATAGACGATCGCGGCAAAAAAGATGGCAAGCACATAGAGGATAATGCAGAAACGGTAAACGATCTGCTTTTTCATGTAGTATGCGGTATAATCGACCGCGAGCAGGACGGCGTTCAGGATGGTCCCGCCCGTCAGGACAAGGGTGTAGACGGCGTCTGTCCACGTTCCGCGGAACAAAACGACGCTGAGAACGAACAATGTCTGCAAAACGCCTGCCAAAACGAGCAGGCAGAGGATATGCGCGATATCCTGTTTGATGTTTCGCGGCTCCTGCATATACCCCCCTTTTTTCTATTATACCCTCCGCGTCGTACGTTTAGTCATAGAAGCATTGCGATCGCCCCGCGCGCGAGTTCGTCGCAGCGGTTGTTGAGGGCATTGTCCGCATGACCTTTCACCTTGTGGAAGGTCACGGTGTGCAGACGCGTGAGAGAAAGAAGTTCCTTCCAGAGATCGGCATTGAGCACGGGCTTGTTGTCGGCTTTTTTCCAGCCGTGTTTTTCCCAGCCGACGACCCATCCCAAGCAAAAACCGTTTACCGTATACGCGGAATCGCTGTACACATCGACGATACACGGATATTTGAGCTGTTTCAATCCCTCGATGACGGCGGTGAGTTCCATGCGGTTGTTGGTCGTCTCTTTCTCCCCGCCCGAAAGTTCCTTTTTGTTTTCGCCGTAGAGAAGAATGGCGCCCCATCCCCCGGGACCGGGATTTCCCGAACAAGCGCCGTCGGTATAGAGCGTGACCTGCTTCATTCGGAGAGCTCCTCGGCGCGGCTGACGGCGGCATGGACGGCGCGGCATACGCTCTGTTCAAAGCCGTCCTGCGCGAAACGATCGAGCGCCGCGACCGTCGTCCCGCCCTTGGAAGACACGGCGGCGATGAGTTCGTCGGGCGTTTTTTTCGTGACGCGCAGCATCTCCATCCCGCCTGTGATCGTCTGTGCGGCGAGCGCCTGCGCCTGTTCCTGCGAGAGACCCTCCGCAACACCGGCTTGAACGAGCGCGCGGTAGAAGAGGTAGACGTACGCGGGACCGCTGCCAGAGATGCCCGTGACGGCATTGAGGAGCGATTCTTCGACTTCAACGGTCTTTCCGACCGCGCCGAACAATGCGTACACAAAATCCCGCTCCTCGTCGGAGAGTTCGCTGCTGTCGATGCCCGCCATCCCGGCGCCCACCGAACAGGGAAGGTTGGGCATGACGCGGGCAATCGCGCCTGCGCCCGTTTGCCTGCGGATGCTTTGTTTTGTCTTGCCTGCCATGATACTGATCGTGACGGGCAAAGAAATATTGCGAAGATCTTCGGCAACGGCGGGGAAGGTCTGCGGCTTGACGCAGAGCAGAAGATAGCGGCAGCCGTCCGCCGCGGCACGGTTGTCGTCCGTGACCAACGTTCCGAGCCGAGAGAAGGCTACGCGGCGCTGCGCATCGGGTTCCGCAACGATGATGTGTTCGGGCGCAAGAAAACCGGAGGAGATTGCGCCGCTTACAATGGCGTGTGCCATAAAACCGCCGCCGATCACGCCGAGCGTCCTGTTTTTTTGCATGAGTTGGCTCCTTTTTCTTTGCTTTTCCTTTGAAAAATTGTTGACGAACGAGGAAAAAACAGCTATAATATATGATGCTTGTATCGATTGAAGATACTTGTTTTGTCACAGGGGAGTGGCTCAACGGTAGAGTAGCGGTCTCCAAAACCGTAGGTTGCGTGTTCGAATCGCGTCTCCCCTGCCAAGCCGTCTGCATTCTTGCAGGCGGTTTTTTCATGCGATCCTCCACGCAGGCGGCGCCGCAGGTTGCGTGTGACGCGATCGGCGCAAGCGCAGCGATCGCTGTTCCGTCGCTTCGCTCCTTACGCTCGCGTCTCCCCTGCCAAGCCGTCTGCATTCTTGCAGGCGGTTTTTTTACGATCCTCCACGCAGGCGGCTGACGCTTCTCTCTATTTTATCGGAAAAAAAGGAAAAAGTCAACTCTACGGGCGTGAGAGCGGAGCATCGGGAAAAGACATCTTGGTCAGGATGGTTACGGACGCTTTGTGAACGCCGCGAGGAAGAAGCCTTCGTACGTCCCGTCGGGACAGACGCAGAGCGTGCCGTCGGGCGAGGGCAGTCTCGGAACATCCGCAAACGAGGGTACGGGTACGGGAACGGCGCCAAGCTGTTGGGCAAATCGTACGGCTTCTTCATCCTCTTCGGGGAGGACGGAACAGGTCGAATAGACGAGGAGCCCGTTTCTTTTGAGCATCGTGAATGCCTTTTGCAGCAGCCTTCTCTGCATCCGCACACATTTTTCAAGATAAGCCTGCGAGAAGCGGATGTTTCCGTTCTCCACCGTCCCCGAACCCGTACATGGCGCATCAAGCAAAATCTTGTCAAAGGAGAGGAAATCGTCAAGCGCCGCCGCGTCCGTTTTCAGGGCATTGACGCGCGTTGCGCCCTGTTTGGCAAGATTGTACCTGAGGCGTTCGTAGCGCCCTGTATCGCGCTCACAGGCGGTGATGAGCGCCTTTCCCTGCGAGAGCGCATAGAGCTGCGTCGTCTTGCCGCCCGGGGCAGCCGTCATGTCGAGGATATTTTCTCCTGCCGCCGGCGCAAGAGCAAGGGGCGGGAGCATGGACGAGAGATTCTGAAGGTAGATCTCCCCTTTCTCGTAGACAGGAAGCGCCTTGACGGCGTCCTCGCGTACGTCGGGAAGGACGAGCGCGTCCGCATAGAAGGATCTCGTCTCACAGCGGATGCCGTGCTGCGCGAACGCCGCACGGACGTCGTCTACCGTCGTCTTTAAGGGATTGACGCGCAGCGATACGGTACGTTTTCCGGTGAGCCCCTCCCGGATGCGCGCAAAATCGTGCGGATAAGCGGCTTGCAGCCGTGCGAGAAGTTCGTCGATCATGCTATTATTATAGCATATTTTCATTCGGAATGCCCGCTTTTTTACACGAAAAAGCCGCCTTTCGGCGGCAGTTTTTGTCAATAGAAGGTGGCAAGCTCCTGCTCGGGCGGAGCGGTCGGCTTGACTTCGATCGCGTTGAGCACGGGTCCCTTTTGTCCGTAGACGGGATGATATTTGACCCGAATGCGCGCGGTGACCTCCACCCAGTCGCGCGTCTTATATTGCCCCGCGACGCCGTCGCAGACCAGCCCGCTGTAGGCGATGTCCGCCTCGCAGCAGGTCATGATATGCCGCCCGACGACGATCGTCCCCTTTTTGAGCGTCCTGTCAACGGCGACAAGCCCTTTGAAGCGCACCGTCTTTGCGTCGTATTTTTGCGTTTCCTCTACGAGGTCGCGATAGAAGAAGGCGTAATCTCTGTCCTCGATCGTGATGACGGGCGCGTCGATATCATAGGGAAGCGGGTCGACGATCTCGTCGTATTCCGCCTTTCCGCCGAGATATTCGTAGACGATATCGGGACGGCGGGACATGGCGCGCACGATCTTGTGGTACTCCTCCTTGGAATATTCCCCCTTGAAGCGGTTGAATACGACCATATCGGCGTACTGTACCTTGTCGAAGGTGAGCTGACGCATATTCTTGTTGTAGGCAAGGAAGGTCGTCGCATCGAAGAAGGTCATCACCTGGGCGATCGCCCAGCCTTCGGGCATGGCGTCAAAAAATTCCTGCAGCAGATGCATCCCGTTGTATTCGACGACAATGCGATCCGAGGAATATTTATCCGCAAGAGATGCGAGTCTTGCTTCGCTCATCTCGGCGGGATCGAGCGTTTCCACGGCATAGGACGGGTTGGCGAATTTGCCGTGATCGTAGTTCTCCTCCCCTTCCTCCATGACGAGCAGCAGCGTGCGCTCGCCCGAATCGAAGCGGGGATCTTCGAGGGTCTCCTGAATGAACTTTGTCTTTCCCGATTCCAGAAAGCCGAGAAAGAGATAGACGGGGATGTCTCGCATGGTCTTATCCGAGCAGCAGCGATTGCAGCTTGTCCTCTTTTAAGTCGCAGCCGATGACGCAAAGCCTTCCCGTGACGATGGGCGCGCCCGTGCGGATATCGGGCTCCCCGGGAACATAGTCGAAGTACAGCCATTCGCTGCCGCCGTCTACAATGCCCTTGGCGCGCAGGATCTGCCCGTATTCGCCCGATGCAAACGCCTCCAGCGCCGTTTGGAGCGCTTCGCGAGAGAACTTTTTGCCTGTTTCCACGCCCCAGCTCGTAAAGACTTCGTCGGCATGGTGATGATGGCAGTGTCCGTCGTGATCGTGATGATGCTCGTGACGGCACTCTTCCTCATGATGGTGCTCGTGACGGCACTCTTCCTCATGATGGTGCTCGTGACGGCACTCTTCCTCATGATGGTGCTCGTGACGGCACTCTTCCTCATGATGGTGCTCGTGATGGCACTCTTCCTCATGATGGCACTCTTCCTCGTGATGATGCTCGTGATGGCAATGCTCTTCGGATCCTGCTTCCTCGGCGAGGCGGGCGAGCTCCTTTTGCAGGGAATCTGTTTGCTCGATGGCGGAGAGGATCTCCTTTCCGCTCAAATCGTTCCAGTCGGTCGTAACGATCGTGACGTCGGTGTGCTCTCTGAGGAGCGCGACCGCCTCCTCCACTTTGGCATGATCGGCGGTGTGCGAGAGGACGATGCAGCTTGCGTTTTCCACCTGATCGAGGAAGAATTCACCGAAGTTCTTCAAGTACATCCTGCACTTTTTAGCGTCGACAACGGTACAGAACGCATTGAGCGCCGCGCCCTCCACGCCTGCTTTTTCGACGGCGCGGATGACGTCGGACAGCTTGCCGACGCCAGAGGGTTCGATGACGATACGGTCGGGCGCGTACTGCGTGGCGACCTCTTTGAGCGCCTTTGCAAAATCGCCGACGAGCGTGCAGCAGATACAGCCCGAATTCATTTCGGTGATGCGGATGCCCGCATCCTGCAAAAAGCCGCCGTCCACGCCGATCTCGCCGAATTCATTTTCGATGAGAACGATCTGTTCGCCGCGGTAGACTTCCTGAATGAGTTTTTTGATGAGCGTTGTCTTACCTGCGCCCAAAAAGCCCGAAAAGATATCGATCTTGATCATAAACTTGCCCCTATATTGTCGTTCTACTATTTATACCCGAAAAAAGGGCGCTTAAAACGCCCAGTTTCCGTCCTTGAAAATGACGACGCGCTCGCCCTTGGCGGTCACGCCCGTGATCTGAAGATCCTTGCAGCCGATCATGAAATCGACGTGGATCATACTGTCATTGAGCCCCATCTCCTGAAGCTGCTTGGGAGAGAGATCCTCGAACCCGCGCACGCAGTTGGCAAACCCCTTTCCGAGCGCCAGGTGGCAGCTTGCATTCTCATCGAACAGGGTGTTATAGTAGAGGATGCCGGAATTGTTGATGGGAGAATCGTCGGCGATGAGCGCGCATTCGCCGAGCATTGCGGCGCCCTCGTCCATGCCGATCATCTTTTCAAGCAGCTGCTTGTTTTTCTTTGCCGTGACTTCGACCACTTTTCCGCCCTCAAAGCGGACGGAGAAATCTTCGATGAGCTCGCCCTGATAGGAGAGCGGCTTGGTGGAGTAGACGATGCCCTCCGCATCCCCCGCTTTGGGAGAGGTGAAGATCTCCTCCGAAGGGATGTTGGGGTTGTAGTACCGCCCGCCGAGCGTCGTCTCGCCGCCGCCCAAAAAGAGGCTCTCGTTCATGAGCCCGACGCGGAAGTCGGTGCCGTTGCCCGCCTTATACTCGAGGGAGACCAACCCGAGGCGGTTGAGATAGTCGCAGCGGGAGGCGATCTCGTCGTTATGGCGCGCCCAGGCGCGGACGGGGTCGGGACCGTCGGCGCGGGAAGCCTGCAAAATGGCGTCCCAAAGCGCCTCTACGGCACGGTTGACCTGCAGTCCGGGGAAGACCTTTTTCGCCCATGCCTTGCCGGGAACGGCGGCAATGCACCACTGATATTTGTTTTCGATCTCGTCGCGGTAGGGTTTGGAGATCTTGCTGCGCGCGATGCGGGCGCGGGTCGCCTTGTCCTGATCGATCCCTGCAAGCCCGTCGGGATCTTCCGATAACAGATAGAGCATGGCGGGCAGTTCCTTGGTGTACAGCTTGAGGCGCTCCACCTCCCAATCGTCCGTATGGGAGAGCGTCTCCTCCTTCTCGTATTTGTATTTGAGCTTCTGGATGGGTTGATGCGCCCACTGCACCGTCACCCTGCCCGCTCCCGCGCGGTAAAGTTCTTCCACGACCCACTCCGTAAATTCGGGCTGATCGAGTTCGGGATAGACGATGACCCACTGCCCCTTCTGCGGGTTGATCCCCACTTTGGCGAGCAGTTTTGCATAACGTTTGAGTTGCAGCTTGTTCATGACCGTTCCTCCGTATGTTGTTCTCCCCTATTATACCCTTTTTCGGGGAAATGTCAAATGTTTGCGCGGCGGCAAAAAAGCGGGGCTTATCCCCGCTTTTTCCTCATTCGAGATAGAGCACAACGCTGCCCGAAGCGAGGCTCTTTTGTACGTCGATGACCCGTTGGTTGGACGATCCACGGAATTTCAGGCGGATATCTTTCAGGTCCTCCTCAAACTTTCCGTCCACGAGCACGTCGAGAAGAGAGATGAGTTCCCGCGTCGTCTCACAGCGGACGGCGTCCTCCTGGAGCGTTCCGTCTTCGTAGGTATATCCCGTGAAGCACCAGATGTTTTTTTCGGGCAGGCGCGCACGCACCTTCCTGACGAAGGGCAGCAGCGCGCGCTGGTTTTCAGGTTCCATCGGATCCCCGCCCAACAGCGTCAGTCCCGCGATATAATAGGGTGAGAGCGCCGCGATGAGTTCTTCTTCCACTTCTTCGGTGAAGGGCTTTCCGTAGGAGAAGTCCCACGCGATCTTGTTGAAGCACCCCTTGCAATGCCGTCGGCACCCCGAAACGAAGAGGGAGACGCGGACCCCCTCTCCGTTGGCGATGTCTGTCTTTTTGATCTCTGCGTAGTTCATAATCAAAGGTGCAGGACCCTGTCTCTGATCTCCTGCGTTCTGCCCTGATTCCAGAACTGCGTCCCGATATATCCGCAGGTGCGGCGGGCAACGTTCATCTTGGTCTGATCGCGGTTGTGGCAGTGCGGGCACTCCCAGATGAGTTTGCCGTCCTCTTCGACGATTTGGATCTCTCCGTCGTAACCGCACACCTGACAGTAGTCGCTCTTGGTGTTGAGTTCGGCGTACATGATATTGTCATAGATGTACTGCATGACGGCGAGCACCGCGGGGATATTGTCCTGCATATTGGGAACTTCGATATAGGAGATCGCGCCGCCGGGAGAGAGCTGCTGGAACTCGCTCTCGAATTTGAGTTTTGTGAAGGCGTCGATCTGCTCGCTGACGTGGACGTGATAGCTATTGGTGATATAGTTCTTGTCCGTGACGCCGGGGATGACGCCGAAGCGCTTTTGCAGGCACTGCGCGAACTTGTACGTCGTGCTCTCGAGCGGCGTGCCGTACAGGGAGAAGTCGATGTGCTCCTTCGCCTTCCACTCCTTGCACTTGTCGTTCATGTGCTGCATGACGGCGAGCGCGAAGGGCTTCGCCTCCTCGTCGGTATGGCTCTTGCCCGTCATGTATTTGACGCACTCATACAGTCCCGCATAGCCGAGCGAGATGGTGGAATAGCCGCCGTACAGGAGCTTGTCGATGGGCTCGCCCTTCTGAAGGCGCGCAAGGGCGCCGTACTGCCAGAGGATGGGCGCCGCGTCGGACAGCGTCCCCTTGAGGCGGTTGTGACGGTACATGAGCGCACGGTAGCACAGCTCGAGCCGCTCGTCAAAGATATCCCAGAACTTCTTCTCGTCCTTCTTGGAAGAGAGCGCCACGTCGACAAGGTTGATCGTGACGACCCCCTGGTTGAACCTGCCGTAATACTTGGGCTTTCCGTTCTCGTCGACATAGGGCGTCAGGAAGCTGCGGCAGCCCATGCAGGTGTAGCAATGCCCTTCTCCGTTCTTGTCGATCTTGTACTCAAGCATCTTCTTTTCGGAGATATAGTCGGGCACCATGCGCTTGGCGGTGCATTTGGCGGCAAGCTGCGTGAGATACCAGTACTTGCTCCCCTCGCGCACGTTGTCCTCTTCAAGGACGTAGATGAGCTTGGGGAATGCGGGCGTGACCCAGACCCCCGCCTCGTTCTTGACGCCGCGGATGCGCTGGTTGAGCGTCTCTTCGATGATGAGCGCGAGATCGGCGCGCTCCTGCTCGCTGCGCGCTTCGCCCAGGTACATAAAGACGGTGACAAAGGGCGCCTGCCCGTTGGTCGTGAGTAGCGTGACGACCTGATACTGGATGGTCTGGATACCCTTGGCGATCTCCGCTTTCAGGCGCTTTTCCGCGATCTTGGCGATGGCGGCTTCATCGGTGACGCCGAGGTCGGCAAGTTCGGCTGCGACGTCCGAGCGGATCTTCCTGCGGCTGACGTCCACAAAGGGCGCGAGATGGGTCAGCGAGATGCTCTGCCCGCCGTACTGGTTGGAAGCGACCTGCGCGATGATCTGCGTCGCAATGTTGCACGCCGTGGAGAAAGAGTGCGGCTTCTCGATAAAAGTACCCGAGATGACCGTACCGTTTTGCAGCATATCCTCGAGATTGACGAGGTCGCAGTTGTGCATATGCTGCGCGAAATAGTCGGCGTCGTGGAAGTGGATGAGCCCTGCGTCGTGCGCGGCGACGATGTCGGGCGGGAGCAGGATGCGGCGCGTGAGATCCTTGGAGACTTCGCCCGCCATATAGTCGCGCTGGACAGAGTTGACCGTGGGATTTTTATTGGAGTTTTCCTGCTTGACTTCCTCGTTGTTGCACTCGATGAGCGTGAGGATCTGCGCATCCGTCGTATTGGCGCGGCGGACGAGGGCGCGGGTATAGCGGTAAGTGATGTACTTTCTCGCAACGGCAAACGCCTTCTGATCCATGATCTGGTTTTCGACAAAGTCCTGGATCTCCTCGACGTTGACGGCGCGGTTGAGGTCGTTCGCGAGCGCCGTGACGCGGCCCGTGATGAGCTTGATCTGCTTTTCGGAAAGGCGGTTGCCCTCGCTCACTTCGTTGTTCGCCTTGCGGATGGCGTTCTCGATCTTTTCAAGGTCGAAGTCGACTTCCGTTCCGTTTCTCTTGATGATCTTCATAGAAAACCCCTTACCATTGTTCTCTCCCGTAAAAACAAGAGGAGCGCCCCCCGGAGGGAACACTCCTATCATACTACATCTTGTGCCGTTTGTCAATACTTCATGCCCATATTTTGAGAAAATTTTTTTCCATGACCACAATATCTTGTGGTTGTTGGCAAAACTGACAAAAATCGTAGCGTGAAACGCACGGCGCAGCCATTTCACGAAAAATCGTTATGCAAACTCCGTGATACTCAGGCTCGCGTAGATCTCGTCGTATTTTGCTTTGGTAAAGGAGATGGTATCGAACGTCGTGACCGTGGCGGTGCCTGCGGCGACGCCCGCGCGCAGGATATCGGGCAGGGACGCGCCCTCTTTGAGCATGGTCGCGGCGGCGGCGACCATCCCGTCGCCCGCGCCGACCGTCGAATTGACGGCGACGTTGATGCTCTTGCAGTAATAGTTGTGCGTACCGTTGGTGATGATGGCGCCGTCCTTCCCGAGGGAGAGCAGCACGATCTTTGCGCCGCGGTCGAGCATTTCCCGGCAGCCGGCGAGCATATCGTCCTTGTCCTTGAACTCCCTGCCGAGCGTATCCTGCAGTTCTTCGATGTTGGGCTTTGCGAGGTCGACGCCCGCTTCGAGCGCGGCGAGCAGTTTGGCGCCCTCCGCATCGACGATGCGCAGCGACTTCGGATCGACCGCGCGGAAGATCTCGCGGTAGTAACTCGCCTCGACGCCGCGGGGAAGGCTCCCCGAGATGACGGTGACGTCCGAGCGGGAGGAGAAGTTGCGGATCATGTGCAGGAGCTCGCCGAGCTTTTCGGGGGCGACATAGCCGCCGACGTCGTTGACCTCCGTGAGCATGGATTTCTTGTCGATGAACTTATAGTTCTCGCGCACCCTGCCGCTGTTCCAGACAAATGCAAACGGAACGCCTTCCTTGTCGAGCGCGCGCTCGAACATATTGCCGTTTTCGTTGTACATAAACCCGGTCGCATACGCTTCGCCGCCCAGCCGCGAAACGCCGATGGCGACGTTGAGCGCTTTTCCCGCGAAAGAGAGCGTCTTGTTCTTTACAATGTTGACCTTGCCGATATTCAAGGAATCGAGTTCGATGGTGACATCGACGCAAGGACTCATGCAAACTGTCAAAATCATGGATCGGACCCCCCTGCTGTTCTTGCCGGTCTCACGCGGCATTTCGGTGCATATTATGCACAATGCTATTATAATACGCTTCTTGCAAAATTTCAAGAGCCGACGGCAAAAAATTTGCGGAAATATGTTTTTGTTCTGTATAAAAATACAGTCACATGGAGATCATCTGCAGCGTCTCGTACAGTTCATAGTTGAACTTCTTTTTCATGGAGACAGCCTCGATGATATCCATATCGATGATCTCGTTCTTGTGGATGCCGACGACGCGGTTGCCGATGCCGTCCTTTAAGAGGCGCACCGCCTTGTTTCCGAACTGCGCCGCAAGCATTCTGTCTGCCATCGAGGGCGAGCCGCCGCGCTGGACGTGTCCGATACAGGTGGAACGCACCGAATAGGTCGTCACCTCCTGCAGCTCCCGCGCGAATTTTTCGGCGCTCGTCACCCCTTCCGCAACGATGATGATGTTGGAGTGCTTGCCGTTTGCGCGCGAACGGTTGATGCGCATGACGATATCGTCGAGATTGTAGGAGATCTCCGGAACGACGATGATCTCCGCGCCCGAAGCGATGCCCGCGAACAGCGCGATGTCGCCGCAGTGACGCCCCATGACTTCGACGACGGAGATGCGCTCGTGCGAGTTCATCGTGTCGCGCAGCTTGTTGATGATCTCAAGGCAGGTATTGACCGCCGTATCGAAGCCCAGCGTATAGTCGGTGTACTCGAGGTCGTTGTCGATGGTGCCGGGGATACCGATGGTCGGGATGCCGTAGTCCTCCGTGAGGCACTTCGCCCCGCGGAAGGAACCGTCGCCGCCGATGACGACCAAGCCCTCGATGCCGCGGCGCTCGAGCGTCGCGACCGCCTGCTTCTGCCCGTCCACGGTGAGCATTTCAAGGCAGCGCGCCGTGCGCAGCTTGGTGCCGCCCCGCTGGACGATATCGGAGACGGAGCGCATTTCCATGGGCATCATCTTGTCCTCGATGAGCCCCGCGTAGCCGCGCTCGATGCCGTATACCTCCATGCCGAAATAGATCGCCGTCCGCACGACCGCGCGGATGGCTGCGTTCATGCCGGGCGCGTCGCCGCCGCTCGTCAAAAGTCCGATCCTTTTCATCGGTTTCCTCCATAAGTCCTTGATTTACGCACGCCAACTATTATAGCAAATAATTTGCAAAATGCAAACCCCTTTTGAAAGGTTTCACAAAACTTTTTCAGCCGACCAGCTTGATGCACGCCTCGGGCAGGAAGGTGCGCAGTTCTGCGATGAGCGCGCGCGAAAGATGCACGGAATATTCGTACCGCTTGTCGGCGTGCAGGATCTTGGTGCGCACGTCCCCGTCGTAGGAGAGCACGGTCTCGATCATTTCGGAAAAGTCCTCTTCGGAGAGCTTTCTCGCGTCCAGCCACAGCACCTGTTCGCGGACCGCGGGCGCCTCCGCCTGCTTTTCCTCGGGCGGGACGAACTCGGTGAGCGTCTCCAGAATGATGCAGGGAAGTTTTTCGGACGGGATGTCGATCCTTCCCGAGAGACGCACCACGTTGTCGTGCCGTATGTACGGTCTGATCTTTTCGTAGATGCGCGGGAAGGCGATGCACTCCACGCTGCCGTAGAGGTCCTCGATCGTGATGAACGCCATGATGGTGCCGCTCTTGGTGTTGATCTTGCGCACCGCCGAGACGATGCCCCCCATCGTCACTTTGTCGTCCGTCTTGATCTGGTGGTACGTCCTGTCCCCCGTCTCCTCGTCCTCCTCAAAGTCGGCGAGCATCCCCGTGTGGAAGGTGCAGTCGGTGAAGTGCGCCGCGTACGCGCCGAACGGATGACCGCTGACATAGACGCCGAGGACAGACTTTTCGCGCGAGAGTTTCTCCGCCGTATCCCATTCGGGAATGGCGGGATAGTTCGCCTTGGGCGCTTCCTCGCGGATGATATCGCCGAAGAGGGACATCTGCGCGCTCGATTTTTGTTTGTCGATCGCCGCGAGACGGCGCATGAGGTCCTCGTAGACCGCCTCGTACTGCGAGCGGTGCTTGCCCATCGAATCGAACGCGCCGCCGAAGATGAGGCTCTCCACCATCTTTTTGTTGACGAAACGGATGCAGCGCATCAAAAAGTCGGGAAAATCTTGGAACGCTCCGTTCTGTTCGCGTTCCTCGATGACCTTTTCCATCGCGCCGATGCCGACGCCGCGCAGCGCACAGAGCCCGAAGCGCAGCCCGTCGCCCTGCACCGAGAAGTACGCCCGCGATCTGTTGACGTCGGGCGGATAGACGGCGATGTTCTTTTCCTTCATGTAGACGACGTACTTGGCGATCTCGTCGATCTTGTCGATGCGGTTGTTGAGAACGCCCGCCAGAAATTCCTTGGGATAGTACTTTTTGAGGAATGCCGTCTGATAGGTGACGACCGCGTAGGCGGCGGCGTGCGATTTGTTGAAGGCGTAGGAAGCAAAGCTTTCCATCTTGGCGAAGAGTTCGGCGCTCACTTCGGGCGGGATGCCTTTGGCGATACAGCCCGTGATGTTGCCGCCCTGATCGATATCGCCGTAGATGAACTTGTCCTTTTGCGCCATCAGTTCGGAGCGGTGCTTTTTCGCCATGGCGCGCCGCACGAGGTCCGCCTGTCCCAGCGAGTATCCCGCAAGGTTCTGGAAGATCTGCATGACCTGCTCCTGATAGATGATGACGCCGTACGTCTTTTCGAGGATGGGCTTCAGAAGCGGCGTGAGATAGGTGATGTGCGCGGGATCGGCGCGGTTTTTGAGATATTCGGGAATGAAATCCATCGGTCCCGGGCGGTAGAGCGAGATGCCCGCGATGAGATCTTCGAGACAGGTGGGCTGGAGCTGTTTCATGAAGCGCTTCATGCCGCCTTGTTCAAGCTGGAACACGGCGTCCGTGTCCCCTTCCGAGATGAGCTGATAGGCGCCGGGGTCGCTGCATTCCTGTCCGAATACGATGTCCTCCCCTGTGTCCTCCTTGATGTAGTCGAGCGTCTTTTTGATATCGGTGAGGGTGGTGAGCGCCAGAAAGTCCATCTTGAGCATTCCGATGGACTCCACCTCTTTCATGTCGAACTGCGTCGTGATGTCCTCGCCGTTTCTCGAGAGCGGGACGTTGTCCGCGATCTTTTTGCGGCAGATGACGACGCCCGCCGCGTGCATGGAGGTGTTGCGCGGCATCCCCTCGAGTTTTAAGCCCATATCGATGACGCGCTTGAGCTGATCGTCCGATTGATAGATCTCGATGAATTCGGAGTTGCGCTTGCCCTCCTGATCGGCGAGCTTTTTGAGCGCCTCCTCGTGTTTGTCGGGATCGTTTTCCGTTTCGGCAACCTTCTTGCGGCAATTTTCGATGTTGAGCCCCAACAGCTCGCGGATGGTCGATTTCCCGTCCATGAGCTTGGTGACGCGGTCGGTATCCGAATAGGGAACGCTCATGACGCGCCCGACGTCCTTGATGACCGCGCGCGAAGCGAGCGTACCGAAGGTGACGATCTGCGCGACGTTTTCGGGATGGTACCGCCTGCGCACATATTCGATGGTCTCTCCCCTTCTCGCCGTGCAGAAGTCCACGTCGAAATCGGGCATGGAGACGCGGTCGGGGTTGAGGAAGCGCTCGAAGAGCAGATCGTAGCGGAGCGGGTCGACGTTGGTGATGCCGATGGCATATGCGACGATGCTCCCCACGCCCGAACCGCGGCCGGGTCCTACGGGAATGCCGTGCAGCCGCGACCAGTTGATGTAGTCCCAGACGATGAGGAAGTAGTCCGCAAAGCCCATCTTGATGATGATGCCCAACTCGTATTCGGCGCGCTGCATGATCTCGTCGGTGACGGGCTGATAGCGCTTGGGAAGCCCCTCCATCGTCAGCCTGCGTAAAAACTCGGGCGACGGCGTGCCGTCGTCCGCTGTGTAGAGCGGGATGAGCGACTTGTCGTAGACGGGCTGACCGTTGTCTTTCAGGTTGAAGGGCGTATCGGTATCGGAGACTTTGTCCGCGATCGCCCTCGTATTGGCGATGGCATCCGGGACGGTGGGAAAGAGCGCCGCCATCTCGTCGCCCGACTTCATGTAGAACTCGTGCGTCTGCATCTTCATGCGCGAGGAATCGTCCAGCGTGCGTTTGGTCTGGATGCACATGAGGACGTCCTGCATTTCCCAATCCTCTTTGTTGAGGTAATGCACGTCGTTGGTCGCGACGAGCCCGATGTCCGTCTCGCGTGCGAGGTGGATGAGAAGGGGCAGGATGGTCTTTTGTTCGGGGATGCCGTGATCCTGGATCTCGATATAGAAGTCCTCGCCGAACGCCGCCTTCATTTCCAGAGCGAACGCCTTGGCTTTATCGTATTCCCCCGCCAGAAGAAGGCGCGGGATACGCCCCGCGAGACAGGCGGAGAGGCAGATGACCCCGTCGGTGTGTTCCTTTAATACGGTATAGTCGATGCGCGGACGGTAGTAGTACCCGTCCACAAAGGCGAGGGAGTCGAGCTGGACCAGATTGACGTAACCCGCCTTGTTTTTGGCAAGCAGGATGAGGTGGTCCGCCTTCTGATCGATGTGCTCGCGGTAGTTGTCCACGACGTAAAACTCACACCCGACGATGGCTTTGATCTTGTTCTTTTTGCACTTCTCGGCAAATTTCAGCGAGGCGTACATATTACCGTGATCGGTCACGGCAACGGCGTCGATGTGGTTGTCCACGCAGTGACGGATGAGGTCGTCCACCTTGACCGCGCCGTCGAGGAGGCTGTATTCTGTGTGAAGGTGCAGGTGTACGAAATCGGTCATGGCTGTTCTCCGGAAATTTGCATGAGGCGGCGGATGCGGTGATTGAGCCCGCCTTTGCTCACGCCGAGCGTGCGCGCAAGTTCGGCAAGCGAAAGCGTGGGATGTTCGAGCCGCGCGATCGCCGTCTCCCTGAGGGGCGCGGGCAGCTGCTGCAGGCTGCCGTTTTCCGCAAGTTTTTTGAGAGCGACGGTCTGCGCGGCAGAGGCGATGGCAGCCTTGTCCGCGTTGCCCGCCATGCAGTTCTGAATGCGGTTCTCGTTGTTCGTACGCGCGCGGGCGGCGGAGACGGCGGTGAGTTTTTTGAGCGCGCCGTCGGCGCCGAGAACGGACAAAACATCGGAGATCGCCTCGCTGCTCTTGACGTAGGCAACGAAGGTGTCGCCGCGCGGGACGAGTTTGCAGAAGAGCTCGAACTGCGATAAAAGCGCGCAGAACTCCTCGCAGCGCAGGCGCGTAAAAAAGACGCATTCGAGATGGTAGCCCGTCGATGCGCCGTCGCGCGGAAGCGTGCAGCTTCCCCCGCCCAGGAAGGCGGCGCGCAGATAACAGAGCGCCGCGTCCTCGTCCTCGTCCTCCGCGAGGCGGCTGCGCAGGTCTGCGGTCTCCGAAAGGATGCGCCGCGCGCTCTCCCCGCCGCAGTAGAAGGTGAGCTTGTCCCGCTTGCGCTTGGGATCGCGCACCGCTTCACGGATCTCCGGCTGCGCGCCGAGGCTTTCCGCAAGGCGCTGGAAATATTCCGCAACGCGCTCGTTCTCGCTGACGACTTCAAAGCCCTCTCCCGCGAGCGTTCCGCACGTCGACAAGAGCGCCGCCATTGCTGCAACGGCGCCCGTATGCGTCACGGGGATATGGGCGAGAAGATCGCGCTTGATTTCGTTCGTGAAATTCATTTTCTCAGAGATTGCGCCGTCTCCACTCCGCAAGGCGGAAGGAAGGCAGCCTGCCGTCGATGTTGTCGATCCTGTCTTCGGGGATGCCGACGCGCCGCACCTGCTCCATGGCAAGGGAGAGATCGCCGATGCGCTCCGCGGCGTGCGCGTCCGAGTCGATGACGAACCGCACGCCCGTGTCCGCCACGCGGGAGAGTTCTTCGTCGCTAAGATGCTGTTTTTTGGAGCTGATCTCAAGATAAGTCCCGTGATCGCGGCAGCATTTGGCGACCTCGACGGGGTCGGCAAAACAGCAGTAGTTGAGGTGGGCGACAATGTCGACGGGGTTGCGTTCGATCGCCGCGATATATGCCTTCGTCGTGAAGCGGACGAGGGAACGCGAAGGTTTGACGTGCAGCTGCGTGCGCAGCCAGCTTCCCAGCCCCAGTTTGCTGTCGGTGAGTTTTTCGTACCGCACAAGGACGTGGATACCGATGACGTACAGCTCGAACGCCGCAAGATCGCGCGGTGTGAAGTCGCACAGCCCCGAGATGCCGCGGACGTTGTTTTCCAGCCCCAGAAGGGCGCGCACGCCCGTTTTTTTCTCAGCGTCGCGCAGTTCGCTCACATAGCGCGGAAGTTCCTTGCGCTTGAGCCCGCGGAAGAGATGGGAAAAGCCGTGCTCGGTACAGCCGATCTCCCGCAGCCCCGCCTGCTTTGCGCTGAGGAAATTTTCGTAGAACGTGTTCTTTCCGTCCGAATAGACCGTATGGGTATGATAATCTGCGGTAAGTTTCATGATTCTTCGGTAATGATTTATGGAATGCGGCGGATCTCCTCGCGCAGGAGGATGCCCGTCTTTTTTTGTACGATCGTCCGGATCAGTTCGATGAGCGCCGCAACGTCTGCGGCGCGTCCGTTTTCGCTCAGGATAAAATTCGCATGGCGGTCGGAGACGACGGCGCCGCCCGCGCGCGCCCCTTTGAGCCCGCACGCTTCGATGAGCGCGCCCGCGGAGACGCCCGCCGGATTGACGAAGGTACAGCCCATGCTTCTTCCTTTGGGGAGCCGCGCGCGCAGCGAGCGGTAATAGCAGCTCTCGCGCGCGATATCTTCGCTCCTTGCGCGCCGTCCGCGCAGCAATACGGCAAGGACGGCGACCTTTTCTTCCGAAAAAAGGCTGCTTTTTTCGCGGAAGCGGCACGCCTCGCCGCGCAGGAACCCGATCTTCCCCTTTTCCGCACACAGAACGGCTTGCACGACGTCGGAAAAGTGCAGATCGCGCACGCCCGCGTTCATCGCCGTCCCGCCGCCCACCGTCATCGGGATGCCCGAAAAGGGAGAAAGCCCGCCCACGCCCGCCTTCTGCGCGGCGGCAAGCAGCCTTCCGCCCGTGACGCCCGCGCCCGCAAGGATGCGCTCGTCCGCAATGCGCAGCTGCCCGAGGCGGGAAAACCGCACGACGACGCCTTCAAACCGCCCGTCGGAGGGCAGCACGTTGGCGCCCGCTCCCAACAGACAGTACGGGATGCGCCCGCGCTCCAAAAAGGCAAGCAGGCGCGCCGCTTCTATGTATGAGGACGGGCTTGCGGCTGCCTCTGCGCTCCCCCCGCAGCCGATGGCGGTATGGCGGGAAAATGAGAAGTCCTTTTCCAGCAGCAGCCGCGGGAAGGCGGCTTGCAGACGGGGTATGAGGCGCACGTTTTTTCTACCTCCCTATTCTATCATAAATGCAAGGTAATTACAAATGTTTTCCGAACATTTTTTCTACTATTTTGCCCCGCTGCGGACGGCGGGAAAGAGAGCGTCAAGTTCGCGTTCGGCATTCCCCGCGCACAGCTTTTGCACGTTGCGCCGCAGTTCCTCCCCGGAACAAAGGGGCGGCGCCGTCCTCCCCTGTGCGCTCTTCGCAGGATACATCCCGATGGTGTACAGTTCTGCCTGCACTTCTTCGGACAGCAGCGTTCCGACAAAACCGCTGCAAGCGGAATGCTCCGTCTGCAGCACGGCGACGTACTGCATGAGGTCGCAATACGCGGGGAGCAGACGGGAATAGACCGTCACCCCGCGGCTTTGGAAGCGGCACACGTCGCGCTGCGTCCCCAAAAGATAGTCGTATTCTCCCGAAAGAAGACCGAGATATGCGGAGAGCGACTGTACTTTTTCCCCTTCGATCCCCGCAAAATAGGCGCTTGCCTCCGGAAAGTTCGCCCCGCCTGCGGAGAGTGCGACGCTGCCGTCGGGCGCGCCCCGTTCGGGCAGATCGTCCGTAAGCGAAAAGAGATAGTATGCTCCGCAGCACCACGGGACGGGCTCCGTCCCTTTTGTATCCGCAAGGAGGGAGAACACATCCCCCATCCCGATGCCGAAGGAGAGGATATCGGGCGTTTCGCCGCGCGCAAACGCCTCGAACACCCCTTCCTCCGTATAGGACGTCACATTGTACAGAATGCCATGTTGTTTTTGTTCCGCAAGCGCGGCGGCGCGCCGCAGGAACGCCGTGCGCGACCCCTTCCCGCCTTCAAAAGTGTCCACGTTCCAGATGCGCACGACGGTCTCCCTTGCCGCTTCCTCCCTCTGCTCAACAGGAAAAAACAGCGCGGCGGGAACAAGCGCGGCAAGAAGGAGCCATGCGGCAATGGTAAGAGGACGCGGTCTCATCCCTCTATCCTATGCGGGCGGCGCGCTGCTCATGCGCCCCGCCCTCTTGCCGTGCGCCGAAAAAAAGGAGAGGTCGCCCTCTCCCCGTCGTTATCGCTTGCTGTAGCTGTCGCAGCAGGTGCAGTGTTCGCAGTCGCCCGTATTGCCGACGCGAATGGTCTTGAGCGCGCAGTGCATCCCGTCGCAGTTGTGTCTGCATTCGGTGACGCAGCAGGAGACGCCGCTGTTGATGTTGTCCATATTCCACCTCCTTACAGGGGAAGTGTGGGCATTTTTTGCAGAATTTATCCAAACCGCATTGACAAAAATCTCTTTTACGGGTACAATGGTGTCATAAAAGGAGGCATATATGAAAGTTATCCTCAAACAGGACGTGAAGGGCAGCGGAAAAAAGGGCGACGTGATCGAGGTTTCGGACGGATACGCAAAGAATTTCCTCATCAAGAGAGGGCTTGCCGATGCCGCGACGTCGGGCGGGCTCAACGAGATCGCGCAGCGCCGCACGGCAGACGCCTATCATAAGGCAGAAAACGAGAAGCAGATGCGCGAACTTGCAAAGCAGGTGAACGGGATGAGCGTCAAGCTCCCCATCCGCGCGGGGGAAAACGGCAAGGTATTCGGTTCGGTCACAACGGCGCAGATCGCCGCGGCGCTTGCAGAACAGGGCTGCGACGTCGATAAAAAGAAGATCTCCGTCGAAGGCGCCATCAAGACCGTCGGCGTGTTCGATGCGGAGATCCGCTTCATGGAGGGCGTCACCGCCAAGATCAAAGTGGAGGTCGTTCCTCTCGCATAAAAAAATGCGCCGTGCGGCGCATTTTTTATGCCTTGAAGTGTCTGCGTTCGGTACTGACGACGCAGATGCCGTACTTATCGCACAGCCGCAGCGTCTTGCTGTCGGGTACGCCCGTCTGGATGACGGCGGTGATACCCAGCTCGCGGCATTCTTCCAACGTTTCGGCGTTGAGGAATCCCGAATCGGAGGCGAGCACCGCGTCCCTCGTGCGCTCGCCCGCGAGCGCGGCGGCAAAGCGGAAGGCAAGGCGGCGGTTGGACTGCCCCGCGCCGACGCCAAGCGTCTCCCTCTCGTTTCCAATGACGACGGCGCTCGAATGCGCGTGCTTTGCGACCTTATAGTTGAAGGCGAGCGCCCTCTTTTCCACGTCCGTGGGCTTGCGCGCCGTCATGCAGGCAGCCCCTTCGAGCAGAGAGGTATCGTACGTCTGCACGAGGAGCCCGCCGTAGATCTTTTTCATGTCAAAGGTGGAGAACTGCATCTTGCTGCGGATATCGGGCATTTCGAGCAGGATGAGCGCCTTCTGATAGCGCAGTTCCGTCATTGCCTCGGGCGTGAAGCCGACCGCAACGACCGCCTCCGCGCCGGTATCGCGCAGCCCCGCCGCAATGCGCGCGTCCACAATGCCGTTGACGGCGAGGATGCCGCCGCGCAGGGCGAGCGGGTCGGCGTTTTTGGCGCATACGAAGGCGTCGTAGAGGTCCTCCGCCGTTCCCGCCGCGCAGGGCAGGCAGTGTTTGCAGACGACGACGGCGGGCTCGTCGAATTCCTTGATGAGCTCGAGCGCCGTGTTGGCGTCGTGGATGTTGCTGTAAGTGAGATCGGCGCCCGCAAGCTGTTTTGCACGCGCAAGCGAGCCCTCTTTCAGGAGAGGTTCGCGGTAGACGGCGGCGCGCTGGTGCGGGTTTTCGCCGTAGAGCATATCCTGCGTCTTTTCATAGGTGACGGTGAGCGTCTTGGGAAAGGCGATCCTAAGCGAATAGGAGAGATACTGCGCCACGAGCGCGTCGTAACTCGCCGTATACGAGAAAGCCTTGTACATGAGATATTTTCTCTCGTCCTCGGCAATGACGCCCGTGGCAAGGTCGCACAGCACCCTGTCGTAGTCGTCGATGTCGCAGACGGCGACCGTCTGCATGAAGTTGCGCGCGGCGGCGTTGAGGAGCGCAAGCCCCCCTACGTCGATGTGCGACGCCGCTTCCTCGAAGGGAACGCCCGCTTCCACATCCTCGCGGAAAGGATAGAGATTGATGACGACGAGTTCGATGGGAAAGACCTGCGCATTGGTCTCGTCCAGCTCCCGGAGCTGTTCTTCGTTGAGCTCGTTGGCAACGATCCCCGTATAGACGGCGGGATGCATCGCGCGCACCTTTCCGCCGAGCGGCTCGGGATAGCCCGTGAGTTCGTGCGCGGAGAGCGCATCGATGCCAGCCTCGCGCAGCGTACGGCAAGTGCCTTCCGTTGCGACGATCTCATAGCCGTATTCGACGAGATACCGGCAGAATTCTACGATCCGCTCCTTGTTGTATACGCTGACGTATGCTCTCTTTTTCGCTTTCATTCGCTTGCCTGCCTGAAAAAATTTGTTCCGCACATACTTGAAGGGATGATCCTTTTGTGCAGTCTTTTCTCTGTTTATATCCTTGCCGTCAATTTTTATGCTTTCTGCAGCATCCGCACGATGCGCGACGAGGAACAAAAGAACGATAAAAAGCTCCTGCTGCTTTCGGCAATGGGCGGCACAGCCACACTGTTTGCCGCAATGCTCCTCCTGCGGTACCGCACGGGAAGTATGTTTTTGATGATCGTGCTCCCCCTTCTCGCCGTGATCAACGTATATTGCGCTTATCTCGGCTTTCAGGGGATCCTATTGCTGCGCTGATCGATCGTCAAAGGCGTGTTCATCCAGCCATTTGGCGACGCCGTCCTCTTCGCAGTAGCCGATGACGCCCGTGGCTTTTTCTTTGAGCCAGTTGTCCGCATTCATCACGGCGTACTTTTCGTCGCAGACGTCGAACATATCCGAATCGTTGGAGGAATCGCCGAAGCAGACGAGCTTTTCACAGCCGTAGTAACGTTTGAGGAACTGGACGCCGTTCGCCTTGGTCGCGGAACGGACGGAGATGTCCATCCAGTAATCTTCCTGATAGGTCTCCTGATGATAGATGCAGATGAGCGCGGGATCGTATTTGAGAACGTTCCATGCGCGCTCCATCGTCTCGCGCGGTCCGACGCATTTGAAGGTGAATACATAGCCGTCGAGCAGCGCATCTTCCGTACGGACGGGGTGCAGCCGTTCGTCTCCCCTTCTGCGTTCAAGATAGCGCAGCATCCCCGGGCTTTCCTTTCCCTCTATCCAGGAAACGGTCTCCCGTTCGGGGCAGGCGCCGAATACGAGGGGCGCGATCCCGAAACCGAGCAGGCTCTCATAGAGTTTGCGTCTGAGTTCTTGTTGAAAAAATTGACAATCGAGCGCTTGGTCGTGTACGATGTCATAGATGAGCGCGCCGTTATAAAATACGGCAGGGAGTTGAAAGTTGACACCGCGGAGGGCTCGCTTGACCCCGCTCACGGAGCGCGCCGTCGCGTATGTGAGCGCAAGACCGCGTTCGAGCAGGGCATTGAGGTGGCGGATACTGTATTCCGAGACACATTCATCCTTTGTGAGCAGCGTGCCGTCCAAATCGGATACGAATAATGTTTTCATAGCAGTGTTCCGTATCGGTATTGTTTTCGTGATTCTGTCTCGATCTTATTATACCATAAATACAGGAAGAAGTTTACAAAACATGCGCGATCTTTGTGCAACGGCGAAAAAATGTGTTTTCCTGTCAGAAAAAGAAAGTTTAGTCAACCTTTTTTTATAATGGCAGACAGGCATGATGCGAGAAGAAAACTTTTTCATAGAAGAACGGACGGCGCGCCGCGCCGTCCGCTTGTATTCAGAAAGAAAAAGTCTGTCCGAGCGGGAGCCATTTCTCATCCTTTTCGGAAAGATCGACGGGGGTCCCGTCGGGGAGCGTATATCCCGCCGCGGCGGCGTTCCCCTTGTAACTGCCCAAGATTCCCCAGTCGACGCCGATCGCGGGATCGTTCCAGGCAAGCCCGCCTTCGTCGTCGGGATGATAGAAATCGTCGCACTTATAGCAAAATTCCGCCGTGTCCGAACGGACCAGGAACCCGTGCGCAAAGCCTTTGGGGATGAGGAACTGTTTCTTGTTCTCGTCGGAGAGTTCCACCCCGTACCACTTCCCGTAGGTGGCGCTCCCCTTTCTCAGGTCGACGGCGACGTCAAAGACCTGCCCTTGGATGACGCGCACGAGCTTGGTCTGCGGAAAGCGCTTTTGAAAGTGCAGCCCGCGCAGGACGCCCTTGTGGCTTCGCGACTGATTGTCCTGTACAAAGACGATGGGGATGCCCGCCTCCTGCATATCGCGTTGGTTGTAAGTCTCCATAAAATAACCGCGGCTGTCGCCGTGGACGGCGGGCGTGATGACGCAAAGCCCCTCGATCCCGCCGACGTTTTTCTCAACCTTGATCTGCATTTTCAAGCTCCTTTAAGTACCTTGCGAGCGCATCCTTCCAATCGGGAAGGGGCGTAAAGCCGTTTCTGACGAGTTTGCTCTTTTCCAGCCTGCTGTTGAAGGGGCGCGCAGCTTTGGAGAGCCCGTACTCCGCCGTCGTCACGGGAATGACTTTGGTCGCGTAGCCCGCAAGACGGAAGATCTCGCAGGTGAAATCGTACCAACTGAGGTAGCCGCCCTCGTTTGTGGCGTGATAGTAGCCGTATTTGTCCGTTTCGATCATATCTGCGAGCAGACGCGCAAGATCGTAGGTGTACGTCGGCGTGCCGATCTGATCGCAGACGACGCGCACCGTATCGTGCGTCCTGCCGACGTTGAGCATCGTCCGCACAAAATTTTTGCCGTGAAGCCCGAACACCCAAGCGATACGCACGATAAAGTAACGATCCAGCGCCGATGCAACGGCGAGTTCCCCTTCCAGCTTGCTCTTTCCGTAGACGGAGAGCGGGCAGTAGTCCGTCTGATCGGGTTCCCACGGCTTGTCCCCCTTCCCGTCAAAGACGTAATCGGTAGAGATATACATCATTTTGGCGTTCAGACGCCTGCAAGCTTGGGCGATATAGCGGGTGCCGAGGGCGTTGACGGCATAAACTTTCTCCGCGTTGTCCTCTGCGGCGTCCACCGCCGTCCACGCGGCGCAGTGGATGACCGCCTCCGGCGCCGCGGAAGTAAGGACGCTGCGTACGCTCTCTTCATCGGTGATGTCCATTTCATCGATGTCCACGCCGATGGTATCGTGTCCGCGCTTTTGAAGCTCACGGACAACGTCATAGCCGAGTTGTCCGTTCGCGCCCGTGACCAAAATTTTCACGTTCTGTCTCCGTACATTGCATTTCGGGTCCTGCACGATCGCAGGATCCGATCGATCTTTGTTCTGTCTCCGTAAAGACAGGGGGAATCATAGGGACGGTCGGGATATTTTCCGTATTGCAAAGCGATCGAAAGCCGATGCTCTGCGATGAAACGCTCCACCTGTTCCGCAAGAGAGACGGGCGTACCCGAACAGCAGTTGATCACACCCGTGACTTCCGTTTGCAGGATGCAGGCGACGATCTGCGATACAAGTTCGCCGATATGTAAAAAGTCATACTTGTTCTTGCCCGTTGTGAACGGGAAGACAGTCTTTCCGTCTCGGACTGCCTGCAGGATCTTACAGAAGACGGAATTGCCGTACATCTCGTCGCTGTAAGTATAATAGCCGCGCAGCCATTGATAAATACAGTTGTTTTCGCGGCAAAAGATCTCAAGAGACTGTCTTAACGTATTCTTTGCGATCGCGTACTTTGTCGTGGGACGACAGGGCGTGTTTTCATCGACCGCACCTTCCCAATAGCCCACTTCGTGCATGGTACCCATACAGGCAACGTGTCGGACGCCGCCCTTTATGAGGTCGGTCAAAAAAGCATAGTGTGCGGAGAGATCCAGGATGTGATCGTCAGAATCATGCACGAACCCGTTCCGCCAGGCAAGGTGGAGGCAGATCTCCGGCGCGTGAAAAAAATCAAACCAATCTTTTTTGTGAAAAATATCCGCATACAGAAACTGCGCTCTCGGGTCGATCCTGTCGTTTGCAAAATCGGTCGCGATGACGTCGAGTCCCATGTCGCACATTTTTCCGACAACATGAGACCCAATGTAGCCGTTCGCGCCCGTGACCAAAATTTTCACGTTCTGTCTCCGTACATACGGGCGTAGTAATTGCGGTATTCGCCCGAGACGATCTCCTGCCACCAGTCCCTGTGCGTGAGGTACCATTCGATCGTCTTTTGGATGCCGTCGCAAAACTTTGTCTCGGGCAGCCAGCCGAGCTCCGTATGGATCTTGGTGGGATCGATGGCGTAGCGCATATCGTGTCCCTTGCGGTCGGCGACGTAGGTGATGAGGCTTTCGGGCTTGCCGAGCGTCTTGCAGATGAGCTTGACGATATCGATGTTCCGCATCTCGTTATGCCCGCCGACGTTGTACACTTCCCCCTCTCTCCCCTTGTGGATGATGAGGTCGATCGCGCGGCAGTGATCTTCAACATACAGCCAGTCCCTGACGTTCTCCCCCGTGCCGTAGACGGGCAGAGGCTTGTCCGCAAGAGCGTTGATGATCATGAGCGGGATGAGCTTCTCGGGGAAATGATAGGGTCCGTAATTGTTGGAACAGCGCGAAATGGAGACGGGAAGCCCGAACGTCCTGTGATAGGCAAGCACCAGAAGATCGGCGCCCGCCTTGGACGAAGAATAGGGACTGGACGTGTGCAGCGGCGTCGTCTCGGTGAAAAACAGATCGGGACGGTCCAGCGGAAGATCGCCGTACACTTCATCCGTCGAGACCTGATGGTATCGCCGGATACCGTATTTGCGGCAGGCGTCCATCAGAACGGACGTGCCGATGATATTGGTCTGCAGAAAGACGGAAGGATCCTCGATGGAGCGGTCGACGTGGCTCTCCGCCGCAAAATTGACGACGATATCGGGGTGTTCCTCTTCAAAGAGGGCGTTGACCCCCTCCCTGTCGCAAATATCCAGCCTGACAAAGCGGAAATTGGGCGCGTCCATCACGCCTTTCAGCGTGGAAAGGTTGCCCGCGTAAGTGAGTTTATCAAGACATACGATGCGGTAATCGGGATACTGCCTGAGCATATGGAAGATAAAGTTGCTTCCGATAAATCCCGCGCCGCCGGTCACGATGATGGTCATATGATTCTCCGATTGATGTCAATACAGAAGTTTTCCTTCTGCTACGTTTTTCAAGTGCTGCCCATAGGGCGATTTCCCGTATTTCTGTGCGGAACGCAGCAGCTGCTCCCTGTCGATCCAGCCGTTCAGATAGGCGATCTCTTCGGGCGCGGAGATTTCGATCCCCTGACGGTTCTGCACCATCCGCACGAAGTCGGTCGCCTCCGCAAGGGAGTCCATCGTACCCGTATCCAGCCACGCATATCCCCTGCCGAGGAGCTGCACGTCGAGCAGCCCGTCCTGCAGATACATGGCGTTGAGGGTGGTGATCTCAAGCTCCCCTCTCTCCGAAGGCTTCACTTCTTTGGCGCGGCGGCTCACGCCGGCGGGATAGAAATACAGTCCCGTCACGGCATAATTGCTCTTGGGCGCCTTCGGTTTTTCTTCGATGGAGACCGCCTTGCCGTCCGCATCGAACGCAACGACGCCGAACCGCTCGGGATCGGGGACATAATAGCCGAACACCGTCGCGCGGGCGCGCTCTTCGGCATCCTGCTGCGCCGCGCGCAGCAGACGCCCCATCCCGTTGCCGTAAAAGATGTTGTCGCCGAGCACCATCGCGCAGGCGTCGTCGCCGATAAATTGCTCCCCGATCAGAAATGCCTGCGCAAGTCCGTCGGGCGAGGGCTGCACCTTGTAAGAAAGGCTAAGCCCGTATTCGCTGCCGTCGCCGAGGAGACGCTCGAAGTTGGGAAGGTCTGTCGGCGTGGAGATGATGAGGATCTCACGGATGCCTGCGAGCATGAGCGTCGAGAGCGGGTAATAGATCATCGGCTTGTCGTACACGGGAAGGAGCTGTTTGCTCGTGACCATCGTCAGAGGATACAGCCGCGTGCCGGAGCCGCCTGCCAGGATAATGCCTTTCATATTCCCTCCTTATCTTCTGCAATCTGAGAGGTTTTTTCCGTGATACTCGGAAAAACGGTGAGACGCGAACAATGCGACTCACCGTTTCCAATGGTGGAGCTAAGGGGAGTCGAACCCCTGACCTTTTGAATGCCATTCAAACGCGCTACCAACTGCGCTATAACCCCATAGCGTATCTATGACGTTATTGTAGCGTATTTTGAAGCAATTGTCAATATAAAAGAGAAGGATTTTGCAAAAGAAAGCGCGGCATTTCCGAAAATTTTTCGGAAACGCCGCGCACAGGCAGCTTACGGGAGATCGGCTGCCCTATGCAAAGCAGGCGCAAATTTTACCCGAGGATCGGGAACGCGTCTGCTTTTTTGCGGGAAATGAGAAGGTAGAGAGCACACGCGGCGCATCCGAGCCCCGCGATCGCCATGCCGATCGGGATACCCAACGCCGCGGACGTCGCTTCCGCCGCGAGCCACCCCGTGTAGACCGTAGAAATGACGATCATCGCGATCGCCGCGACGACGGCAAAGATGCCCGAGAGCAACATCAAAAGCGGCGTCTTTTGCCCTACCCCTTGCCCTGCGGAGGAGGCAATGTCGGAGAGCGACAGCGTCATACATACGGAAAACGCGACGAGGGCTGCGATCAGGACGATGGTCAGGATCAGGCTCGTGTTGCACATGGACATGAACGCCGTCCATCCGTCGCCGTCCGTCACCGCCGCGGCGCTTGCGGCAAGCGTGGCAAAGAAAGTGCCGATGCCGTACTTTACGGAGGTCGTGACGCCCATCAGATCGGTCGTGACGGCGACGGCGCCGCCCGCGGCAAGGCCGACCGCCACGAGCGCGCACACGGCATAGACGGCGGCAATGCCCAGACGGACGCAGTATCCGCGCACATTGCCTCCGATGCCGCGCGTGATGGCGCCGAGGACGACGGAAACCGTCAGAACGATCGCGCCGAGAACGATCCCCGCGACTGTCGCGCCGTTTGCCGCAACAGACGTCGTGACGCCTGCCAGCTCCGCACTCTCCGTGATACAAAGGCTATAAAGGACGACGCCGCAGAGATAGGCGAAAAAGGTCATGGCGGCGGGAACAAAGAAGCCCTTGTCCGTCTTTTTTTGCAGCACTTGGATCAGGCGCGAAACAGTAAATATCGCGCAGAGCACAACGCCCGCAAGAATGACGACGGAGCAGACCGTTCCGAATACCGTCCCGTTGGTCGCAAGCTGCGCGCCCGTGCTGCCCTCGGCAAAAGCGGAGAGCGCCTGATAGGCGTCGCCAAAGTAATAGAACAGGTTGTAGCCGGTCATCGGGTTTCCCGCAGAGACGCCGCCCACACCGATCGTAACGGACACGCCGATCAGGAAGGTAAAGACGACCGATATGAGCGCAGCCACAAGCGCGCCGATATCGGAGATCTTGCGGAGCAGCGCCGTTGTCCCGGGAGACATCCCCTTTTGTCGGGAAGCCGCCGTTTTCCGTTTTTCCTTTACGGGCTCTTTGGGGACGGGCGCGGTCCCTGTTCCTGTTACGTCATCTTTGAGCGGTGCGGCAACGGAACGGGCTGCCTCGTCCGCCGCCGTGGATCCCGAAGCTTCGGGCGCGGGGAAGCGCACGGGCATGAGGTAGACGGGCGCGTTCCTGTTCGCGCCGCAGTGGATACAAAACTCTCCGTCGCAGGGCGTCGTTTTGCCGCAGGCGGCGCACAGGGACATTCCGTCCAGACGCCGACCGCACTTCTTGCAGAAAAGCGCCCCTTCGGGGTTTTGCGTTTCACAGAAAATACATTGCATAGCGATCTCCAAATTATCTGCATTCGTTTGTTTCGGCTGCACTGTCGTCGGGTGTGACAGCGTCGTCCGTTTCCTCCGGACACAGCCGGTATGTCGCGCCCCTGTCGTTCCGGAGAACAAGCCCCTTTTGCGAAAGGCGCAGGTAGTCGTCGATCCCCTGCAGATAGCGGTAGAAGGTCCGTACGGAGATCGCATAGTCCCTGCAGAACTCCGTGCGGTCGACCTCTTTCCCGTTGAGCAGCAGATCGAACAGCAGTAAGATGAGTATTGTCTTCATGATGATCCGCATCCCATATTCAGTTTGCAGGCGACGCCGTCTATCCCATGCGGGATCTTGTTGCAACGATGCAAGTATAGCATACCGATCGGAAGGTTTGTTCAGCTCATCCCGCAAACCGTGCCGCATTTTCGGCTGAATTTGCCGCATTTTTCGCTGAGTTGTTGCTTTTTCCGTCAAAAAAGACCCTCGGAAGGGTCTTTTTTGATGATTCAGAGATAGTGGACGGAAATGGTCACATCGCCTGCCATTCCGAAAAGCTGCACGGCTTCTAACCGGAATATACTCCCCGCACGGCAGGCGATCAACTCTCCCGACTCGATCTCCCTTTCGTTCCCGTTGGGATCGATCAGTATGCACGTCACAGACTGCATATATCTGGTATCGGGGACGAGGTCCTCAGAGAAATCTTCGACTGAAAACTCGAGAACAAGATCGCCTTCCTCTTTCGGCTTGAAGTAGAATGTTCCGTTCTGCGGGATACAGACGCTCGTCCGATTTTCGGACAGGAGATAGGGACGAGCTTCGTCGCGCCCGTCGGCAGCGCTCTCTTTTTCCCATACGGCATACAGCGTGCGCGAGCGCTCTGCAATGCAGTACGGTCTTACAAACGCCCCCTCCGCATTCTTCCAGCCGAGGAAGGTATATCCTTCTTTTTCGGGCGTCGGAAGCACAAATGCAGGATCCTTAACGATTTGAGCGGAAGCGCCGTCTTTCAACGTCGTCGTCTCTTTTCCGCTGAGACAGACGACGTCAAATTGTATGTCTGCGCCCAATGCGCGCAGTTCTTCCTTTGTAAGAAAGGAATATAATACGTGTTCCGTGAAAAAATGGGGCCCGAGATATCGGATGGAACTTGGCAGACAGATGGGAGCAGAACATTTTGCCACACCATATGTATATATGTGCGTGAGGCTTTCGGGAAGCACGAGCCCGGTCGATTGGAAGTTTATAAAAGCGTACTCCCGGATGCTTTCGATCCCGTACGGAAGTTCCAGCGGTATCGTCATAACGGCATCCGAAAACGCATAGGGCGGGATCTCCGTAAGAGCGCTCCCCTCTTCAAAGGAGACGTTCAGACGCGACTCCGAAAAACAACGCGCTCCCAGTTCGTGTACGGAAGACGGAATGACGAGCGTCTCCTCGATACACGTTTGCTCGAAGACATTTTCCCCGATCGAAAGAAGGGTATCGGGAAGGGTGACGGAGCGGAACGCTCCGTTTGAAAATTTACACTCCAGCGCGATGACGGGGCTGCCGCGGACGATCGCAGGGATTTCGAGATCGACGTTTTCGCCGTATTCTCCGCAGTATTCCGTGAGCGTCACGCCCCGCGCCGAGATCTCATAGGCAAAGTCCTTGTCGCTGCCCGAGACGACGATCTCCTGCCATATGGCATACAGCGTAAGATCGCTTTCGCGGTCTGCAGGCGTGACGGTATAGCGCGTACCGTTTCCGTCGGGATCGTCATACCAGCCGAGGAAGAGATAGCCATCCCGTACGGGTTCATTGAGATACAGCGTCTGCCCGCAGAGCACTTCCTCCGGATTCTCCCGATCGAGCGTGCCGCCGCGCAGTTCGTATCGGATGGAATAGCGCTGATCGGATGCGCGCCAGACGGCTTTCAGCGTCATATCCCGCACGTTCAGGGCATGGATGCGTTCCACCCATTCCCCCTCCTCGTCCTTCCAGCCGAGGAAGGTATATCCCGCGCGCGTGCATACGGGAAGCTGCGCCTCCTCTCCGTAATCGACGGTCAGCTCCCCGCGCGAGACTTCCCCCTCCTGCGTGACGAACGTCCCGCCCGCCGCGTCAAGAACGATCGTGTATCGGCACGGGACAAAGCGGGCGTACAGTACGAAAAGCGTTGCAAGATTGTCCTCGTCGATCATGCTTATGCGCGTACCGCCGGTCGGAGCGGTATACCAGCCGTCAAATTCGTGACCCGCAAGGTAGACGGGCTGCAAAACGACGCGCTCGCCATAGGTGATATAATTGGGGTTGACTTTTCCGTTCTCATACATCCCGTCGTACTCATAGCGGATGAGATATTGTTTGGGGGAAAAGATCGCGTAGAGGCACATCGTCCGGTCGATCGTTTCGAGGGCGTCGAGCATTTCACCGCTGCCGTCCGCTTTGGTGTTCCATCCGAGAAAGTTATACCCCGTCTTTTGGGCAGGCAGAAGCGCATGATATTCCCCTGCGCCGACGGAGACAGGGTTTTCCTGCGGGACCTCCCCGTCGCAGACGTAATAGACGGTAAAGAGCTTGTCCGTCTTTTGCCACATGGCGTAGAGAGTCAGATTTTTTGCATTACCGCCGCCCACCGTCTGATGGTTTTTTCCGCCGTCGGGATCGTCATACCAGCCGAGGAAGAGATATCCTTCCCGCATCGGCGCGGCAAGCGTCTCTTCCTTCTGCGAGGTGACCGTCTGCGGGTTTTCCTCCCGCATGAGACCGCCGCACAGTTCATAGCGGACTGAATAGACCGTCTGTTCCCACTTCGCATACAGCGCCAGATCTGCGCCGTCGCAGCTGACAGACGAAACGGCGCCCCCCGTATAATCGGGCGTAAGATACCAGCCCTCAAACGTATCCCCCGCCTTATGGGGAGAAGGGAGCGCCACCGCGCCGCTCTCCACAGTAAAGGTATGGGGCGCGTTGTCCGAAAAATAGCCGCCGTTGAGCCAATAGTCGATGGCATATTCGGCAGGATAAAATACCGAAGAAAAGCTGACTTCCTCTTCGATCCGGCAGGGAAAGGAGACCGCCTCGCCGTTTTCGTTTGTCCACCCCGCAAATGTATAGCCGCGGCGGCTCGGGGTCTCGGGCGTGAACCAACTCCCCTCGGCGACCTCGAACTGCTCGCCGTCGAGCGTGACGACGAATACCCTCTGCGAGAGCGCACGGGGAAGAAAAACGGCGAGAAAAATGAGCGCGGCAAGGAGTACTGTAAAAACTGCCGCCATCACGGCAAACAGCCGTCCCCTTTCCCTGCGGCGCACATGGACGGAAACAGGCTCGGCAGAAGCCTCCTCTTTACCGACCCCACACCAGAGGCGGGAAACGGGGATGCCGAAATGGACAGACAACGCCGAGAGCTGTTCAATATCGGGACAGGTGATACCGCGCTCCCAACGGGAAACGGCATCGCCCGACACCTGTAGGGCGGCGGCAAGCTGTTCCTGACTTTCTCCGCGCACCGTGCGATGATCTGCGACTGCCTTCCCGAACCGCGCCGCTTCAAAGCTTCCCGTATAAGTGCGATCCCCCTCCCTGCAATCGCACAGCCGTTCCAACGAGACGCCGAGTTCTGCCGCGATCGCACCGATCTGGGAGATATCGGGCTCAGACAGACCGCGCTCCCACTTGGAGACCGTCTGCGGATGGGTCAGCAGCCTGTCGGCAAGTTCCGATTGTGTGATGCCCGCCGCTTTCCGCAGCTCTTTCAGGCGTTCTGCAAATGCGCTCATGATACCCTCCGATTTTCAGAAAGTATAGCACATCTTTTTCCGTTTGACAAGATTCGACGCAGCGCTTGCCGCATAATGTCAAATTTTGTCAGTAAAAAGGAGCAAATCGGAAAAAAATAAAAGAGTACAGGTATCAAAACACCCGCTTTTTGAAGGTCGGCGCAGCGATTTTGCAGGGAAGTTCATATCGTCTGCAAAAAATACGCCCGCACGAGTTCTTTGCCGCCGCTTCTTTCAACGACGCCGTCTGCGATGAGGTACGCGTGATCGCAGAGGGCTTCGGCGCAGCGCACGTCATGGGTGATCGTAATCATCGTGTTGCCGGTCTGTTCGTGGAGCTTGTTGAGGATCTCCACCATCTGGCAGAGCCTGTCATAGTCCTGCCCCACCGTCGGTTCGTCCAAAAGCAAAACTTCGGGAGCGCACGCGACGACCGCGGCAATGGAGACGCGCCTTTTCTGCCCTTCGGAAAGCGACTGCGGGTGGCGGCGCCAAAGGTGCTTTATCCCGAAAAGTTCCGCGATATGCTCGGCGTATTCCGGCGAGGGCGCGCCGAAGCCCAATTCCTTTTCCACCGTCGGCATAAAGAGCTGATAGTCGGGATTCTGATAGACGACGCCCACTTTTTTGAACCAAGCACGACTGCCGCGCGGTTTTTGTTTGAACTTTTCGCCGAGATACTGCGTGATTGTGCCTCCCGTTGGCTTGTAAAGACGAGCAATAAGGCGCATGAGCGTAGTTTTTCCGCAGCCGTTTTCACCGAGGAAGACCGTTCTGCCGCCTTTCGGAATTTCAAGCGTGATGTCTTTGAGAATGCCCCTGTCTTTGACGGAAAATTTTACACTCTTGAGCGTAAACAGCGGCGATTGACACGCATATTTGGGACAATTATCGTCGATTTTCGCTGTCTGCGCCTGTAAATACGCCGCCTTATCCTCTATTCTCTTTACCGTCCTGTCGCCGATATGCCACACGGTATCGACGAACGGAAGCACCATGTC
>CALVUC010000015.1 GCA_944363395.1 uncultured Clostridia bacterium
AGTTTTGCATTTCCGAACACCGCAAGATTTGTTCCAAGAAAATCTCACAAGGTGTTGCACTTAGTTTGACAATTCATTATGTTTGGACGATTAAATTTTTCAGCGATAATTTTTCCCGTTGACTTCCGCGAGAACTGTGCTACGATAACCACAACGAAGGGCAAAAAATTCGGAGAGTTATTCCTTTGGCGGCAATAAAAAAACTACCCGAACCCACTGTTCTGTGATAGTGGTGTTCGGATAGTTCCAATTTGGTGCCCCCTTTGTAGTTAAAGGCGAACTATTCAGTTCTTCAAAACTTACCGTCTTGCTCTGCCCCTTATAATTGTATGTAATCACAAAATAGTCGTCGTACAGATAAATACTATTTACAAACCCGTCGATAAGCCTTTGCTTTCCTTCCTGTGTGGAGATGTCTATCTTGCGAAAATTATAAAGGGCGAATAAAATCTGCTCCTTTGTGAGTACAGGGTTGCGCGTCTGTGCCTCAAATAGCTCAATTTCAAGATTGCGCTTTCTCTCTTCCAGCTCATCCAACGCCTTCTTCGTTGTGAAGGAATAAATACCCTGTGTAATTGCCTCTACAAGGTTATTCAGCTTAGTCTCCACGCCCGTAAGCTGTGCCTGTATTGAAGTTGCCGCGTTATCTTCCTGCATCTGCAACTCATAGATACGGTCGGCAAGTTCAGAGATGATATCATCATTTGCAAGCAAGTCCTTTATTTCGTCAAGTACAAGCTCTTCCAGCCATTCTTTTTTGACCGTCTTTTTGTCACACTTGCCCTGTTTGGCGTGGTTGCACTTGTAGTAGCGGTATTGCCGCGAGGTGTGGCTCGTTCCGATAACGCCCGTCATCATCGCACCGCACTTTCCGCAGAAGAGCTTTGTGGTGAGCAGATAATCGTCCTCGCTCCTGTGCATTGCGGGAGCTTTTTTATTTCTCGCCATGCGCTGTTGCACACTATTAAAAGTTTCTTCGTCGATAATTGCTGGAATGGCATTGGGAATTACTATGTCGCCGAACTTGTATTCGCCGATATACTTGCGGTTTGTAAGAATGCGAAACACGGCGTTATACTTCATCTCAAAACCCTTATGCTTAATGCCGCGCTCGTTGAGGCGTTTGGCAATGTCATTCACACGCATACCATCGAGGTAGAGTGTAAAGATTTCTTTAACGACAGGAGCAAGTGTTTCGTCTATCTGATAGTGGTCGGTATCGTCCACATAATAGCCGAATGGAGGGCGCACACCGTTGCTCTTTGCTTTGAGCGCATTCTCCATCATGCCGCGCTTGACCTTCTCGGAAAGCTCGGCGGAGTAGTACTCGGCATAGCCTTCGAGGATAGATTCAAGCAAAATGCCGTCCGCGCCCTGCGAGATACTCTCCTTTGCGGAGATAACGCGCACGCCGTTCTTTTTGAGAATGTTCTTGTAGTAGGCGGAATCGTAGCGGTTTCGGGCAAAGCGGTCGAGCTTCCAGACAATAATGCAGTCAAACATACGCTTGTAGCTATCTTTAATCATCTTCTGGAAGTTTGGACGGTTGTCCGTCTTGGCGGACTGCGCCCTGTCTATGTAGTTGCCGATGACCTCGATATTGTTGAAGTTGGCGTAGTCCATACACTCTCGGAGTTGGCCTTCAATACTCGCCTCATTCTGTTTTTCAGATGAAAATCTTGCGTAGATGACTGCTTTCATGACTTCTACCTATAAATATTGCCTACGGTTTTATTAAAGAAATTGCACTTCGCTGCCTAAATAATTGCTAAATTTGTACACTTTGGTTTGATTGATTTTACCTCTAAATAACTTATAGCCAATCAAAAGTTCTGTTGCATTGAGCAAACCCTTATCTAATGAAAAAGCACACTGCATCTTTGTCCTATATTCATCTTTGGGAGATAGTTTTATTGTTGTGCATTGAGTTTCACCGTAATGAAGAATGTCTTGTAATTCTTCTGTATATACCGTTCTATCTTTTTTATTGCGGAATATAACAGATATATCATACAAATTGCGACTTACGGTACATTCATTTCGGAATACTATATCCAATGTAATATATATGACGTTATATGACACATAGTTAAATTGTGAGTTCAGAACATAAATTCTAGGTTTTCTATGCGTATTTAAAAATGCCATAATCTTATCGGCAGCCTTAAAAAGTAAACCTTTGATTTCCATTTTAACTTCTTTTCCTATTGTAGTTTTATCCCTAAATAAACATATCCAGCGGAATACCTTTTTTTGTGAAATTTCTTACCTAAAATAAGGTAAAACATTCTAGCTGAAATTTCCTTTAGAGCATTATCGGCAATAAATTTTTGAAAACTCTCATATAAATCACTTGCACGTTCTTTATATGTCGGATTATTTATGTCAACAAGACAACATTGTTTAAGCCATTGTTCTACAGTTGCTCCTTCTGCGGAGGTATCCACGTAGCTTTCGTTTGTTTGCTCAAAGCCTAAAATTTTATAATCTTTACAACCATTAAGAAGCCAATTGAGAATTTTACCACTTTCAGTCATAATTTGCTTAACGGCATCCATTTGATTTATTTTGTTAAATTTAAATATAAGCTGCTGATTATGCTCTTTAGGTATTTGTGTTGAAGAAATAAAAGCAACATACCTATCAATATTTACTATAGACTTTGGAAACACCTCATTCTCTGCAATTTTTGAAATCTGTCTATGCTGTATAACATTATCATGCTCTCTGAAATAAAGGATACGGGTGTTCGGAATACTATCTACCTTTATATTCTTATATAAAATTTTATTATTCGGGTATTCCAAAAAATATGAACCAAGAACATACTGGAGAACATCCATAATAAAATTTATAGAAGGCACATCGCCATACATATAGGCGCAGTCATTATATCCTTGCCCTGATAACGCCAGACCAAATATTCTTTGAAAATTCCTTAGAAGTGAAAGATTTCCAGAAAAAGTTTCAGTAAGTATTTCAAGAAACTTTGTAGGCAAATCATCGACAGGGTCACATGCCGTAGCACACAATTTAAAAACGTTATCTGTAATTTTTACATTCGGTTGTTCTAAATCAATTGAATATGTTTTAAAATTCAAGTAAGCCTTAATGCTGCCTAGCAGAAGATACTTCTCGTTTTTTAATAGAAGATTAACAAAGTCCGCATTGGATATGTAACACTTAAACTTAAATTGAGTACGGCGTATAAATTCTTCTTTAACTTTTGCGGTTGGATAACAATACCATCTGTTATCAATGCTAATTATAAATTGGGATTTGTAAAACTTAATACCACAATCAAAATATGGAATATCTATTTTTTCGAACTGTTTCTCATAAGAAATTGGTTCTGCCGCTATATAATTCTTATAGTAAAACAAGCTCCTATGTAAAGCTAAATACTGCCTGCGTTCATTATTTAAAACTATGGAATCTAACTTATAGTTCTTAAACTCTTCCCGTATTTCTTCTTGTACATTATCACTGCAAATTACATTGCCGTCGTCATCAAATGTAATATCAAGCTTGTCAAAGTAATCATCAATATTTTTTGATAGCAAAAGCCCATTATTCACATTAAACTGGGAGTGCTCATCACCTTCAATTACACATAATTTATATGGCTTTATATGTGATGCGATAAGTCCTTTATATGGTTTATGGCAAGCCCAACACCTGACTGAACCATATAATCGCCTAGACTCTTCCTCAAGTTGTGCTTTATATTCTAATTGTTTTTTCGTATCTCTGTCAATGTTAAGTCGTTTAGCCATACTTATCTCCAATATTAATGTTCTAATAGTATACCATATAATATATGACAAATATGGTCATATATAAAAAATTTCTTTTTATAATTCCAAACTATTTTGGTCGAGCAAGAAGTTAATAAGCCCCATCGTTACAATGCCTTCCTCGTCGGTCTGGGGACGGATGTTGTCCTTTACAACGACGATTTTTTTGAAGGAATCGCCCACTTTGATGAGCGAACGCTTTTCTTGCCGTAATTTTTCTTCGGTGGGCATTTCATAGGCAGACTGAATATAATACTTCTTGCTGCCCTTGTTGGCGACGAAGTCAATTTCAAGCTGCTTCAACTTGCGCTTGCCCTCGATTGTTTCTTTACTCTCCACAACACCGACGTCAACCGAATAGCCGCGCACTTTCAGCTCATTGAAGATGACATTCTCCATAATGTGGTTTTCTTCTACCTGTCTGAAATTGAGGCGGGCATTGCGCAACCCTACGTCCGCCATGTAATATTTGAGCGGCGTTTCAAAGTACTTTTTGCCTTTTACGTCATAGCGTTTTGCGCTGTCAAAGAGGAAGGCGTCGGTGAGATAGCCGAGGTAGTTCTTTGCCGTAACGTCGCTGATCGACTTGCCCTTGATGCTTTTGAGTGTATCGGAAATCTTTTTGGGATTGGTGAGCGAGCCGATGGCAGAACACAGGAAATCGACGATGGAGTCCATCTCGTCGGGGTATTGCACATGATTACGCTCAACGATGTCGGATAGATAAACCTTTGACATGAGCGTTTTCAGATATTCGATTTTTTGCTCCTCTGTGTTGCGCTCGAAGAGGGCTGGCATACCGCCATAGAGGTGGTATTCGTCCCAAGCATCGTATTTGTCGCCGCCTTTAGCGGAATAAAACTCGCTGAACGACAGAGGATAGACTCTCACTTCGTCGCCTCTGCCGCGGAATTCGGTTAAAATATCGCTCGACAGAAACTTGGAATTGCTGCCCGTAACATACACGTCGAGATTTTTCTTGTATAAGTAGCCGTTCAGAACGGTTTCAAACGAACCAAGTTGCTGAACTTCGTCCAAAAGCAGGTAATACTTTCCGTCGTCGGTCAATTTGCTCTTGATATAGGCAGAAAACTTGTGGGGGTCGACTTTGCGCTTGCTCTCTGCGAGGTCAAGCATGTTCTCCCCGATTTTTTCGAGGTCGTCCTCCGAATCAAAGGCAAACTTGATAATATGTCCCTTGTCAATGCCCTGCTGTAAGAGGTATTCACCGAAAATATCAAAGAGCAGCACCGATTTACCGCAGCGGCGAATGCCTGTGATGACCTTGATTGAACCGTTATTCATTCTGTCGATAAGCCTTTGTAAGTACAAATCACGCTTAATCATAGCAGCCTCACTTTTAATAGAAATTATTGGACGCGTCCACTTTTTTCAAAGTATCTTTATTATAGCGCAATTTTAAGTTTTCGTCAAGGGGCTACAAGAAAATATTAGAATAAAAATATACAAACAAATGTTTGCGTTTCTATTGACTTATGGAGATAGCTATGATATAATGCAAGAGTATAGGCGTGAAGATTGCCTGTATTCTTTTGCCGTACATTGATTTTAAGTATGGCGTACTCCCTTGCGGGAGGAAGGGCGCATAACGAGATTGCGCCGCGGAGTTGTATGCTCCGAAGTTGCCGCGCAGGAAAAAAGGCGCGGCGGGAACCAACCCGAGCCGTCTGAAAGACGAGCCATAACTGGGCTTTATAAGCATACGCTTTTTTTAGGAACAAAGCCTCGTTTAAGGTAAGTTTTTCGTCGGGCGAAGATGGGGTTATTTTGTGTTACCGTTTTTTCAAAGCGAGCAGATTACTCCTTCACCCGAAAAAGATGCGCGATGAACGGCTTTTGTTGCTATACAATTTTTTTGTAGGCAAAGCTGTTTCAAGCCGCATTTTTGGACGTGCCTTGATGGGTTTTTTTAGCGTACATTTTTTTAGGCAGAGGGGAGCAAGGACAAATCAAACGACAACTTAACAGAATGGTTGACCACCATAGAGCTAACAACAAATAGCTAAACAAGGTTCAAGTCGGTGATTACTTCAAAGGTGTCAGCGGCTTTTTTATGCCCTTTTTCGGTTATCGCACCCATACCTCTTCGGCGTGGGCAAAGATAAAAATAAATTAAACTTGGAGGAGAGTTATGAGCAAACAAACAACAATCAGACCGCCATAATAGTTCGGACATAGCTATGACATAGTGATGACTTACAGCAAATCAAAAGCCATTTTCGGGAAGCAAACCGAAAGCAACCACTTTTTGTTTCGACGAGAAGTATAGCCCACTATACTTCGTGCCGAAGTTTAGTGGGCTCTGCGAGGCTTTTAATCAAGGAATAACAGGAGGTGAAATTATAAGCTACTTAGTTTGTCACATGGAAAAGTATCACAAGACGGACATTGCGCCCGTCGAAAATGAAAACGAGCGCGACGAAAGCTATCAGGCGGTCAATCCGCAGATAGACTTCACGCGCACACGGAACAATTACAACATTATAAAACGGCAGCGGTCGTACACGCAATTTATCAATGACAAGATTGAGGCTCTCGACCTGCCTACGAAAGTGCGCAAGGACGCTGTGCTTATGTGTTCCTTCGTCGTGGGTTCAGACAGAGAGTTTTTCAGTAGTCTGTCGCCGCGGGAGCAACAGCAATTTTTTGTCGATTGCACCCACTTCTTTGCGGAACGATACGGCGAGGACAACATTATTTCGGCGGTCGTCCATTTGGACGAAACTACCCCGCACATGCACCTGAATTTAATTCCCATTGCCAACGGCAGATTGTGTGCAAAGCAGTTGTTTGACAGGAAGGAGTTACAGAATTTACAATCAGACTTTCACTTCGTTGTTGGGAAGAAATGGAACTTACAACGCGGCAAAGAGGGAAGTCAGGCAAAGCATCTTGATACGGCGGCTTACAAGTTAAAGAAGATGAAAGAAGAAACAGCTGCCGCGGAAGAACAAAAAGCTATTGCCGAACAAGCAGCGGCGGGCGCAGAGCAAAGGCAAGTCCACGCCGAACAGGAAACTCAACAGCTTGAAGATAGACAAAAGCAACTTCAACGCGAAACAACTCCGCTACAAGCCGCTGCCGAAGTTTTGCAGGAGTACAACGACGGAAGGCGCAAGCTCAACAAACGAGATTTGCCCGTCATCGCAGCAGAAGCCGCAAAGCTCAAAGCCGAGAACGGGCAGCTCGAAGAGCGGCTGCAAATCAGCGCCCGCGACCAGCACGACGTATTTACTCTCTATCAAAAGACGGAACGCGAAAAGCAGGCACTTCAAAGTGACGCCGACGTTCTGCGCGAGATAAGAGAACACGCGCCCGACAAGCTTCAAGAAGTAATGGAAACGGTCAGGCAACGCAAGCTGGACAAGTATCGCCCCAAGCCCTTCAAGTCGTCGGGCAACCATTGGAGCAAGTAAAACTGAATAAACGCTTAAAAGGAGGAAATGTTATCGAACAGACTACATAACAACGGGGGATGGCGAGAAATAGACAGGAAACAGGCATACAAAATAGCGAGTTTGATTCGCTCGCACGATTTCTGCTGCCCGTTATACGCTCGTTTATGGCTGACAAAAATAATCAGCGAGAGTTTAAGGCGTGGCAAGCAGAAAGAAAATCAAAACTGAATGAAAGTTGAAATTTTATTCGAATTGGTTTTAGAATAATAAAAATAGAAACAAAGCCTTTAATGAGCTTTGTTTCTATTTTTTTTAGCTGGGGTTTATTTATAACTTTGTACATTTAATTAAAATTTCTTTCGCACGTATATCTGTTGCACCCAATTCCTTATCCCAATCTTTTGCATTTACAAATCTAGCAAATTCCACTTTTAAGTTGTGTCGTAAACATAAACTTCTTATTTCATTCAAAGTATAACGCCTATCTCGAACTATTAACTCGATTGGAAGTTCTCTTCCTTGTTCAAATCTTTCTTTGCGATATACAATATATAGTATAGAACACTCTTGTAAAATATCATCATGAGAAGCGATTTCTAATGGTGATAAAGCTTCATATTTAATATTATTCATATCTATCCTCATTAAATATCATCAAAAATAATTGGAATTAATAATTTAAATTCATCTAATATCTTACAAGCAATTTCCCTCATTTGAGGATGCGCTTGTGGAGCGGTGCGCAATTTTAAAAAATGTCGCCATTCTCGTAAATTATATGTAACTATAATTTCAGTTTTTAATGAAGTAGGTAGTACCGTTCGTGCTTCTTGTGGTGATGCTCCCATTTCTAAAAGTTTAAAATAATACTCTTCAGCTTTATTCATGGCTTCTTGCCAGATGTGGAGCTTTTCATTATTCACAAAAAAAGAAGGTGTTATAACTGTAATTTCATTTCCAAATTTATCGAGTGAGTAATTACAGTATCTAGTACTTTCTTGCGAATAGCTTCCTATCCTGTGCCTAACAATCTCATGAGATACTCCTCTATCACAAATTATTCTAACAGTAATCTTTTCATGTTCAAGAACAGATTCGTGTTTATTCTCTATTATTTTTTTTATAAATATTTCTGACGATCTTTTATTAATCTTATCTTCGCTTTTATAGCATACCCTCCCATATCGCTCTAAGTTCTCCAAAATATTGCTTAAAGAATTTTTTCCTTCAATTTCAACAGAAAAAGATCTTTCTAACATTATAATATTCCTCCTATGGTTTTTTATATTATAAACTATTTATTAAAATTTTACAATACAATTAAACTATTTCTTTAAGTTTTAAAAAATAAATGTTAAAGGCGAATCCGTCTCCTAATGGAAACGGGTTCGCCTTTAACTTGTTTGGTGACCCCGACGGGAATCGAACCCATGATACCACCGTGAAAGGGTGGTGTCTTAACCTCTTGACCACGGGGCCGAGAATATAAAATCGGCTGAAAGCCGATTTTTTGGTAGCGATGAGTGGAGTCGAACCGCTGACCTATCGGGTATGAACCGATCGCTCTAACCAACTAAGCTACATCGCCGTATGGTTGCGGGGGCAGGATTCGAACGTGCGACCTTCGGGTTATGAGCCCGACGAGCTACCTGGCTGCTCCACCCCGCGATGTTGGTACCCGGATGACCGAATAGCTTATTTATTGTAACGGAAAAAGCCTCCGTTGTCAACCGTTTTTGAAAAAAATTTCCGACTTTTTTTCAAATCGCCGATTTTTTTCACGCAGAACGAGCTTTCAGAAGATATCCCTGCCGACGGGACGGTAAAACAACTCCTCCGCCGCCGCGCCGCGCGCCTGCGCAAGCACCCACATGAGTTTGGTGACCGTCGCTTCCAGTGTCATGCAGCGCGCCTCCAGGAGTTTCCCGCACGCACGCAGCCTTCTGCCGACGGCATACTTGTCCATTGCGCTCCCCTCCCGCTCGACCTGCGTGGTGAGCACCGCCGTCTTTCCGCTCCCCAGAAAGCGCGCGAGCCGCAGAAAGAAAGCGTCGTTCTCGTAATTGGGAAGCCCGCCCGCCCCGAACGATTCGATGACCAGCCCGTCGCAATGCGCGTCGAGATAATCGAAGATCTCCGCGCGCAGTCCGGGGATCATCTTCAGGACAAAGACATTCTCGTTGAGCGCGTGAAAAAAGACGGGCGCGCCCTGCGGTTTGGGATCTTCAATATAGTAAAAGGGTCTGCCCTCGCGCATGACGGCGACGGCGGGGAAATCGATGCTCGAAAAGGCGTTGTAACTGCGCGTGCGCGTCTTTTTGGCGCGCGTCCCCAAAATGACGCTGCCGTTGAACACAATGCGCACGCCGAAGGCGCGCTCGTCCGCGCAGAACAGGAAGGCGTCCGACAAATTGCCGCGCGCATCGGTATCGCGCGAATAGGCGGACCGCTGCGAGCCCGTCAGAACGATGGGTTTGGCTGCGTTCTGCACAAGATAGGAGAGCGCGGCGGCGGTGTACGCCATCGTGTCCGTCCCGTGCGTGACGACAAAGCCGTCGTACGCCCCGTAATGCTCTTCGATGATGCGCGCGATCGCCAGCCAATGCACGGCGTAGACGTTGGTGCTGTCCAGATTGAAGGGCTGGACGGTATCCACCTCACACACGTCTCCGACTTCCGGCACGCAGCACAGCAGTTCCTCGGACGAGAGCGCGGGCGCGAGCCCCTCTTCCGTCTCCTTGGAGGCGATCGTGCCTCCCGTAGCGATCAAAAGGATCTTCTTTTTCATCAATGCAACAACTCCGCAATGTCGTGATACGCGGCGCGTCCGAGCCCCGCACGCCACAGCCACTCCTCCGCCCCGAGCGCAAGCAGCGGCGCGATCTCCTCCGCGCTGCCGAGACGGCGGGCATCCGTCCGCACGTCGCTCTCCCGCACGCCTGCCGCGAGCAGCAGCGCCGCCGCGAGGACGCGGGAACAGGGGCCGCAAAGCTGTGCGCATCCCCTTGCCCGCAGCAGGTCGACGAGGACGTCCTTCAGATCGTCCCGTCCGCAAAAACACACCGTCGTCACCCCGTAATCGCCGCCGTCACCCTCACCGACGACGATGCGCCCGAGACGGGTATAGTGCTTCTGATCGTAGGCAAGCCCGCCCAGTTCGAGCAAAAAGCCCTGCGGGAGCGCGATCCTGCGCGCGCCGAGCGGCGCCGCTGTCTGCTTGATGCACCGCATATCGTACGGGGCGTCCCGCTCCTCGGCGGCGAGCACGCGTTCGACGGCGGCGCATTGCAGCCTGTCGTGCGCGCCGACGGGCGCGAGCACGCGCATCCCCTCCCGCAGGGGGAAGGGCGAAAGATACCAGTACGTCCTGTCCGAAAGATTGGCGTCCGCCGTAAAACGGAGCGCGGCAAACGTCCTCACCATTCGTTGGGGAAGGGCGGATCGTTTTCCAGCCACCAGTCCTCGTAATACTTCACATACTGCGAGCAGCTCTCGCTCACGTCGTCGACGACGGGCAGCGACGTCTCCGCGCGGAACGCCTGTACGAACGCCTCGCAATTTTCCCGGGTGACGTCCGCAAGGAGCGCCGCGCCCAGTTCGAGAATATCGGCAGGACGCTTCTTGCAGGCGCGCACCGTCTCTTCCAGACGGCGGTTGCAGGGAAAGAGCGCCCTGTTTTCCAGCAAAATGAGGCGGTACACGCTGTACACGATCTCCTGCGCGAGATGGGCGCGCATGAAGCGGTTGTCCTCCGGCACGATATGGAGAAAATAGCCGTAGTTGAGCTGCAGATCGGCGCAAAAACAGGCGAGCTTTTCCGGGACGGTGTGCTCCGGATAGCGCCCGATCGCATCGACGGGGGCGGGGATGTCCGCGTCCTTGCTGCACAGCACCTGCGCCTTGACGTAGGCGTTGCGCGTGGGTTCGCTGGCATACCGCGCCGCGCGCTCCAGAATGGCTTTGGTCTTGTACTTGACGTCGAAATAGCCGCCCTCATAAGTGCAGTATCCCGTGATGACCTCGGCAAGACGCTTGTGCGCGGCGAGGTCGGCGTACGTTTCCTCCGTAACGACGACGATGGCGTCGATATCCGAATCGGGGCGGGCGTTGCCCTTGACGGTGGAGCCGTCCAGGATGACGGCGATGACGCCCTCCCTTCCTTCAAAGTATTCCCTGAGTTTTTGCGCGCTTTCGAGATGATGGCTGTACATGATATCCTCCGATGCTGCGTTCCGAAAAGCGCCCGCCGCTTTTGCGGCGGGCGCCCCGATCACGCTTGTTGTTTGCTGCGGCGGCTGCGGGAGACGCAGACGCCGATCGCGCCGACGAGGAACACGACGATGAACGCCGCAACGCCGCCGATCGCGGGGCTGATGCCGCCCGTCGCATCCGCCGAACGGGAGACAAAATCGCTGAACGTATTCTGCGCGTAGATGGCTGCCGTGACAGAGGTGAGCGTCTTGCCCGCCGCGTTGAGCGAATGGAAGCAATCGTCGAGCCGATCCGCGAACTTCACCGCCTCCTCATAGGTGAGCGAACCGCCCGTGCCGTCCGCCCCGATCTGCGTCTCGATGATGGCGTTGCGCTCGATGTAGGAGGTGAGCAGCGACGACAAAGAGACATCGCCCGAGACGGCCGTCTCCTTCTCCGAGGACGTACGCAGCGCCGCAGTGGGCGCGAGCGCCGCCTGCAGGTCGGCGATGATGAGCTCGTTGCGCTCCTTCTCGTCGAGGAGCTGTTCGCGGCGGTCTTCGACCGCCTGCTCCAGCGTCTCGCCGTCCCCGTACAGAAGTCCGAACCCGCCGTTCTCGCACTGCGCCTTCAGACTTTCGCGCAGACCGCTGCTGAACAGGCTGTACAGGTCGGCGCGGTAATCGGACAGCGAACGTCCCACGCCGTTGTAGATGACGCGGTAGCCCGCGGAATACGTCTCGATCCAGCCGTCGTAGGCATTGAGCATGGCGTCGTACTCGTTGGCGAGCAGTTCGAGGCGCGCATCAAAGGAACTTGCGCGGAACGCCTCCTCGCTGATGCTGTATTCGAGCTGAGACGCCCGCTCGATGATATTATTTTCCGTCGCCCCGACGAGGGCGATGATGAACGCCTCCGCCGCGTCCGCATTGGCGAAATAGCTGCCGCCGACGCTGATCGTGTACGTCCTCTGCGCGCTCGTATCGTCCGACGTGTTGAGCGAGATGGAGATATTGTCCTCTTTCAGCATTTTTGCGGTATCCACGCCCGCAAAGCGGTCGTCCGAAGCCTTGGCGTCCTCCAGCCGCTCCTGCGAGATGATGGTGCGGTAGGAAAAGCGGGAGCCGTCGGGATACTGCCCGCTCTCGTCCGAAGGATAGACGAGGCTGAACTGCATCGAATAATATGTAAGGGACGGATTGACGGCGAGCGCCAGAACGAGCGCCGCCAGGACGGCGGCGAGCACGGACGCGCCGAGCACCCACCAGATGCGCCTGCCGATCAGACGGCAGATCTCCCCGAACGTGAGGCCGCTCTCTTCTTGTTCTTCCATGTTCTTTCCCCTTTGATCAGGATACCGACATTATACACGATTTCCGCAGCGCCGTCAACATTTTTCGGCGATCGCGCGCAGCTGCCGCCCGCAGGCGGGCTTCATTCTCTTTCCGCCCGTGCGCGCGCCTCTTCCCGCTCGGCGCGGAGCGTCCCCGCGAGCAGCCTTCTGACGGGCGCGATCCGCCCCTCATAGACGGTGCCGACGAGGTCGATCGCATACAGCCTGAGCGTTTTCAGCCGCGCGCCCTTCCCGTCGAGCAGCAGGCTTTTGAGCTCTTCCACCGAGAGATCGAAGGTGACGGACGCGCGCTGTTCGATGACGAGGTGCGCCTCCTCGGAAAGCCCCGCCTTGCTGCGGTAGAGCGCGGTGAGGTCGAAGGCGACCCCGCCGTTTTTGACGCCGATCTCGCGCAGGGCGACTTCCCGCACCGAACGGTTGCCCACGGTGAGCGACGCATAGGGCGTGCGCGTGACGCGGTCGGCGGCATAGAGCGCCGTAAAGCGAAGGCGCTGGACGCAGAACTGGCTGCGCAGCGCAAACAAGATCCAAAGTGCGATGCCGAGCATGACGAGCGCGGCTATGCCGATGACGAGGACGAGAACGCCCGCATTTTCATTGAGCCACATACCATGTTCCTCCTCGCGGATGACCCGCTTTTTGGGGCTATTATACACAACGCTGCCCCTTCTGTCAACTCTTCCGCGGCAAACGGGGCGCCGCTCGCCGCGGCGCCCCGTCCTTATTCCCTATGCTCCGGAGCGACGACGCGCCGCTCGCTGCGGGGGTCCATCGCCTCCGCAAGCAGCTTTCTGACGTCGCCGATCGCGCCCTCGTAGACGGTGCCGACAAGGTCGACCGCATACATCCTGAGCTTTTTGAGCCGCGCGCCCTTCCCGTCGAGCAGCAGGCTCTTGAGTTCTTCCACCGAGAGATCGAAGGAGACCGCGGCGCGCTGTTCGACGACGATATGCGCCGTCTCCGCAAGCCCCGCCTTGTAGCGGTAGAGGTCGGTGAGGTCGAAGGCGACCCCGCCGTTCTTGACGCCGATCTCGCGCAGGGCGACCTCCCGCAGGGAGCGGTTGCCCACGGTGAGCGCCGCGTAGCGGGAGCGCGTGATGCGGTCGACGGCGTTGAGCCCCGTAAACCGAAGGCGGCGCTCGCCCATCTGTCCGCGCAGGGAAAACAAGAGCCAGAGCGCGATGCCGAGGAGCGCCGCGATGACCGCGCCCCAGATGAGCAGCAGGATGCCCGTATTGTCGTTGATCCACATATCATCCTCCTCCGAGCGCCGCCCGCCTGCCGCTTGGCAGGCGGGCGGCGCTCTTTTTCGGGATACGTCCCCCCGTTTTTGTCACTTCTCCTCGTAGACGAGGTCGAGATAGCCCGCGGGATCGGTCTGTTCGCCGTTCAGCAGCACTTCAAAGTGCAGGTGCGTGCCGTCCTGCGATTCGGTGCCGTATGCTTCGGCGACATAGCCGATGAGCTCGCCCTTGTCGACGGTATCGCCCACGTCCAGCGTGTCCACGGGCTCGACAAAGCGGTACACCGTCTCCAGCCCGCCGTCGTGTTCGATCGTGACGAGGTTGCCGAGCTGCTCGCTCAGGCTGATCTCGGAGACGACGCCGTCCGCCATCGCATACACCTCGGCGCCCGCTTCGGCGGCGAAGTCGACGCCGCTGTGACGGTAGTACATCCCGACCGCCGCGTTGGCGTAGATCGCATCATGCTCAATCGTGCAGTCCGCGGACGCGACGGGCATGGCGTAGCGCTCCGTCTCGCCGCCCGTTGGCGTATCGTCCTCGTCCCCGCCGGGCGTCTCCCCGTCGTCTTTGTCCGGCGTCTCGCCGCCGGGCGTTTCCCCGCCCGGAACTTCCGCGATCTCTCCCGGAACGTTGGTCGTAAAATATACCGTGAGTACGATCGCCGCCGCGAGCAGCAGTACGCCCGCCGCGAGCAGCACACAGGTCAACAGCTTCTTCCTGTTCGTCTTTGCCTCTTTTTCTTCTTTCATGATCACAGTCCTCCCAATGAGATATGTAGATGATGGACAGGCATACGGCAAAATATACCTGCCTTTTTTTATGCGCCGCCGAAGATGAGGGGAGTCCCCGCCGTCGTGACGGCGCCGTCCGTCGCGACGTGCAGGTTGACGCGCGCGCCGTACAGCACGACCCCGCCCCGCAGCAGCGGGGAACGGCAGTAGTAGTGGACGGCGCCGCACGCCTCCTCGGTGAACACGACCTCGGCGCGGAAGGCGGCGATGAGTTCCGCCGCACAATCGCCCGCGTAGCGCGCGCTCTCCCCTTCGACGGGCAGAAAAAATTTGTCGCGGGCGGGCTGCTCCGTGACGAGCGCCCCCGCCGAGGAGGAAGCGCGCGGGTACAGCTCGTATCCCTCGCCCGAAAAGACGGGCGAGCGGGTGAGGCAGAAGGCAAACGCCCCGCAAAAAAGACAGCCCGCCACCGCCGCGATCCCCCTTGCCTTCCGAAAAAACCGCATAAAAAACTCCTCCCGCCCTGTTGCGGAAGGAGTGTTGACGGTTTTTTTGCAGTTTATACGTCCTTTACCAGGCGAGCGGCTCGCCGCCGAGGATGTGGATGTGCAGATGATGCACCGTCTGCCCCGCGTTCTCGCCCTGATTGACGACGAGGCGGAAGCCCTCCGAAAGCCCGAGCGCATCGCGCAGGGCGCCGATCTTTTGCAGCGCTCTGCCGAGCAGCGCCGCACGCCCTTCGTCCAGTTCCGCCACCGTTGCAAAATGCTCCTTGGGAACGCACAGAAGGTGGATCTTCGCCTTGGGCTCGATGTCCTTGAAGATGACGATCTCCTCGTCCTCATACACCTTTGCGGACGCGATCTCGCCCGCGGCGATCTTGCAGAAAATGCAGTTTTCCATATCAACGATCTCCTTTTTCATTGTTTTACGATCTCGGCGCTTGCGCCGTCCTTCACAAGTCCCGTGAGGCGGACGAGATACCTGCCCCCCTCGCGCGCGCCCGCCGCGTACACGCGGATATAGTTGCGCGTATAGCCGCCTTCGCCGTCGAACACCGCTTCGAGCGTGCGCCCCGCAAAACGGGCGAGATAGCGGCGCTCCGCCGCCTCCGCGCGCGCCGCGAGCCGCGCCATGCGCTCTTTTTTGACGGACGCGGGCAGATCGGGCAGTTTTGCGGCGTTTGTCCCCGCGCGGCGGGAATAGGGAAAGGCGTGTACGCGCGCAAAACCCGCCTCGTCCACGATGGCGAGCGTCTGCTCGAAGTCCTCCTCCGTCTCGGTCGGGAATCCGACGATGATATCCGTCGTGACGGCAGCGTCGGGGAACGTCTCATAGATGCGCGCGCACGTCTGCAGGTATTCCGCGCGCGTATAGCGGCGGTTCATCTTTTTCAGGACGGCGTCCGAGCCGCTCTGCAGCGAGAGGTGGAAGTGTTCGCAGCAGTTGCCCGCCCGCTTCATCTTGCCGAGGAAACCGTCCGTGACGACGCCCTCCTCCAGCGAGCCGAGCCGCACGCGGAAGGGAAAGCGGGAGAGCGCCAGGAGCAGATCGCCCAGATCCTTGTCCCCGTCGCGGTAGGAAGTGATGTCGATGCCCGTTAAGACGAGTTCCTGCGCCGTACACCGCCCCGCCTCCTCCACGACGCTCGCGACGGAGCGCGAGCGCGTCCTGCCGCGCAGGTAGGGGATGATGCAGTAGCTGCAGAAGCGGTCGCAGCCGTCCTGGATGCGGATGTTGGTGCGGGCGCGCGTCTCGCGCGGGGCGGGCATCTCGCAGAACGCAGTCTCCGCCTGCAAATGTATCCCCTCCCGTCCCAGAAGATCGAGCACGCCCTGCTTGTGCATGGCGCCCGTCACGAGGACGACGTTCTCCCTGCCAGCAAACGCTTCGGGCGCGCGCTGGGAGGCGCAGCCGCACACGACGATCTTTGCCTGGGGGTTGTATCTCCGCATCCGCGCCACCGCCTGACGGCTCTTTTTTTCCGCCTCCGCCGTCACGGCGCAGGTATTGAGGATATAGAGGTCGGCGGGCGAGAGTTCGTCCGTGACGCAATAGCCGAGCGCCTCCAGCCCCGCCATCAGCGAGGCACTCTCCGCCTCGTTGACCTTGCAGCCGAGGGTAAAGACGCACGCCTTCACGAGAGTTCCCCCGCGCGGTACATGACGACGGAGAGAAGGGCGATCGCCGCCGTCTCGGCGCGCAGGATGCGCCGTCCGAGCGAGACGCCCCGGTAGCCGAGCGACAGGGCGAGGGAATACTCCTCCTCGGAGAAGCCCCCTTCGCTGCCGACGACGGCGCAGACGGAGCCGCCTGCCGCGGGAAGTTCCCCGCCGCCCGCGGGCAGAAATTCGCAGGCGAAGAGTTTTTCTTCGCAGCCCGCTTCGGCGCGCAGCGCCTCTTCGAGCGTCGCGTAATAGACGACCTCCGGCACGGTGGCGCGCAGGCACTGCTTCGCCGCCTCGCGCGCGACGCGCGCAAGGCGTTCGAGTTTGTTATCGCTCATGTAGGCGGCGCAGTAGCGGGAGGAAAAGACGCCGATGCGGTTTACGCCCAGCTCGGTCGCCTTCTGCACGACGAGTTCGGTCTTGTCCCCCTTGAGCGCGCCGACGAGCAGCGCCGCATCGACGCGCGGCTCGCGGTCCGAGGCGCTCTCCCGCACAACGCGGACGCGCACCCCCTCCCTGCCGATCTCCGCGACGACGGCGGTATATTCCCTGCCGCTGCCGTCGAAGAGGGTGACTTCCTCCCCCTCCGTGAGGCGCAGCACATTCTTTGCATGGCGGGACTGTTCGGCGGGAAGCAACATCTCTCCGCCGATGCGTTCCGCAAAAAAACGCTTGGGCGCTGCCATAAAAGCTCCTTTTCCCGCGGCGGGCGCCGCGTCAGTTTTGGTAGACGAGGGCGTACCACTCCCCCTTGCCGCGCTCCTGCGAAAGCGTCAGCCTCTGCGCCGCGAACGCCTCTTTGACGAGGGAAAGACGGCTTGCGATGATGCCGCTCAGAATGAGCGTGCCGCCCTTTTTGAGATACTTGGGAACAGAGGGCGCGAGCAGGACGAGCACCTCGCCCGTGATGTTCGCGAGCACAACGTCGCCCGTGACGGACGCCTCGTCCAAAAGGTTGGAATGCGCGACGACGGTGCGCTCCGCCACGCCGTTCGCCGCGGCGTTGTGCGTGGCGCTCTCGACGGCGACGGGGTCGATATCGGTGAGATAGCACCGCGCCGCGCCCAATTTTGCCGCCGCGATGCCTAAAATGCCGCTGCCGCAGCCGACGTCGATGACAACATCCCCTTCCCGCATATGTTCCTGCAGGCATTCGAGACACATGGACGTCGTCTCGTGCTCGCCTGTGCCGAACGCCATATTGGAATCGAGCGTGACGACCGCCTCACCCGCCGACGGCGCATAGTCGATCCACGCGGGGACGATGACGACGCGCGCGCCGATATGGATGGGACGGAAGTGCTTTTTCCAGACGTCGATCCAGTCGTCGCCGTCGATCTCCCGCCGCGTCATTTCCAGCGTGCCGAAGGACAGCCCGCCGCGGCTGCGCATCTCTTCCAGCCGTTCGCGGACGGCGCGCACGCTCGTTTCCGCGCGCTCGGGCGGGAAGAAGCCCTTGACGAGCACGTCGGCGCGGGGCGCGGCGACTTCCTCGTCGATATAGTCCCAGTAGACGCCCGTCTCGCCCTGGATGAGCGCGACGACGTCCCTTGCGTCGCTGACGGCGACGCCGCCTTCGGAATAGTCCCACAGCACGTCGGCGACGAGTTCGCTCGCCTCGCTCGTCGTGTGGACGGTGAGTTCGATATACTTCATGCCTCTATTATAGCCGCCGCGCGTCCGCTTGTCAAGAAAAGCGCGGACGTGCCGCCGCAGGACGAAAAGATCCCGCACCGAGGTGCGGGACCGTGTCATTTGCCGGAATAGGGATCCTGCCCGTAGAGGGCGCTCACGCTGTCGGCGTATTTTTTGGATCTTTCATACTGCTTGATATCGATGCCGTCCGCCGCCTCCGCGATCTTGCGCTTCTGCTCGCCCGTGAGTTTGGTCGGCACCTCGACGAACACCGTGAGATAGAGGCTGCCCGTGCCGTTCCGCGAACGGATGCCCTTGCCGCGGAGGGTGAACGTCGTCCCCGACTGCGTGCCTGCGGGGATCTGATAGTCGAAAGTATCATCGAGCCCCGGCACCTTGACCGTGCCGCCGAGCGCCGCCGTCTTGAAGGAGACGGGCAGCTCGACGTAGAGATCCATGTTCTTGCGGCGGAAGATGCGGTGCGGTTCGACGCGGATGACGACGATGAGATCGCCCGGTGCGCCGCCCTCCGTGCTCGCCTGCCCGTAGCCGCGCTTCCTGATATACGAGCCCGTGTCCGCGCCCGCAGGGATATCGAGGCGCACCTTGGTATCGCGCCGCACATAGCCCCTGCCCTTGCAGTCGGGACATTTATCGGTGACGATCTTGCCCCTGCCGCCGCAGTCGGGGCAGGCGCCGACGCGCACCGTTCGCCCGAACATGGTGTCCTGCGTGAAGCGGACCTGACCCTTGCCGCCGCACCTGGAACAGGTGCGCATGGCGGTGCCGCCCTTGGCGCCCGTGCCGCCGCACGAGGGGCACGGTTCGTTGCGGGTGTAAGGCACTTCCTTGGTGCAGCCCTTGGCGGCGTCCATGAAGCTCAGGTTGAGGGAGAGCTGGATGTCCTCGCCCGTGGTGTCGCGCTGGACGGACGCGCTGCCGCCGAAGCCCTGGAAGATGGAATCGAAAATATCGCCGAAGCCGCCGAACCCGCCGAAGCCCGCGCCGCCCATGCCGCCCATGCCGCCCATGCCGGGATGCTCCTGTTCATAGTCGTATGCGGCGCGCTTCTGCTTATCGGAGAGCACTTCGTTCGCTTCGTTGATCTCTTTGAATTTTTCCGCGGCAAGCTTGTCGCCCGGGTGGAGATCGGGGTGGTACTGCTTGACGAGCTTTTTGTACGCCGCCTTGATCTCCTCCTCCGTCGCGTTCTTGGAGACGCCGAGGACCTCGTAATAATTCTTCTTTTCTGCCATATCGTGTTACCTGTCCATATCGCCTGCGCCGCCGCAGCAAGCGCACACGGGAGCCCCCGTCGCAGCGAAAGACGCAATTTATCCGAGCCTCTGCCCGGATAAATGCGTGCGTATTTACTGATGGAACTCCGTATCGCCGCCGTCGGCTTTACTGATGGAACTCCGTATCACCGCCGTCGGCGCTGCCCGCGCCGCCCTCTGCGCCGGGCTGAGGCCCCGCCTGCTGATACATCTTCTGGAAGATGGGCTGGACCTTTGCGGAGAGCGCTTCAAACGCGGCGTTGTACTTCTCTTCGTCGTCCGACTCGAGCTCCTTCTTCGCCTCGTCCACGGCTGCCTGCAGCGCGGACTTCTCGTCCTCGCCGAACTTGTCGCCCGCCTCCTTCATCGTCTGTTCGACGGAGAAGATGAGCCCGTCCAGCTTGTTGCGCGCGTCCACTTTTGCCTTGCGCTTCTTGTCCTCTTCGGCGTACTGTTCCGCTTCCTTGACCGCCTTGTTGATCTCGTCCTCGGAGAGGTTGGTGGAGGAAGTGATCGTGATATCCGTCGACTTGCCCGTGCCGAGGTCCTTTGCCTCGACGTGGACGATGCCGTTGGCGTCGACGTCGAAGGTGACCTCGATCTGCGGGATGCCGCGGGGCGCGGGCGCGATGCCCGTGAGCATGAACCTGCCCATCGTCTTGTTGTCGCGGCAGAACTCACGCTCGCCCTGCAGGACGTGGATCTCGACGCTCGTCTGATTGTCTGCCGCCGTGGAGAACACCTGGCTCTTCTTGACGGGGATGGTCGTGTTGCGGTCGATGAGCCTCGTAAAGACGCCGCCCAGCGTCTCGATGCCGAGGGACAGGGGCATGACGTCGAGCAGAAGGACGTCCTTGACCTCGCCCGTCAGGACGCCGCCCTGGATGGCGGCGCCGATCGCGACGCACTCGTCGGGGTTGATGCCCTTGAAGGGCTCCTTGCCGGTGATCTGCTTGACCTTCTGCACGACGCAGGGGACACGCGTGGAACCGCCGACCAGGATGACCTTGTCGATATCGTTGTAGGAAAGCCCCGCGTCCTTCATCGCGAGCCGCATGGGCTCCGCCGTCTTTTCGACGAGGTCGGCGATGAGGGCCTCGAACTTCTGGCGGGTGATCTCCATGTCGAGGTGAACGGGGCCCGCTTCCGTCATAGAGATGAAGGGCAGCGAGACGGAGGTGGACATCGTGCCGGAGAGGTTGATCTTCGCCTTCTCCGCCGCTTCCTTCAGGCGCTGCATCGCCATCTTGTCCTTGGTGAGGTCGACGCCGTTGCTCTTTTTGAACTCCTCCGCCATATAGTCCATCAGGCGCTTGTCGAAGTCGTCGCCGCCGAGCATATTGTTGCCGTTGGTCGCGAGCACTTCAAAGACGCCGTCCGAGATCTCCAGGATGGAGACGTCGAAGGTGCCGCCGCCCAGGTCGTAGATCATGACCTTGCTGTTTTCCTTGTCCTTGTCGAGCCCGTAGGAGAGCGCCGCCGCCGTGGGCTCGTTGATGACGCGCAGGACGTTGAGCCCCGCGATCTTGCCCGCGTCCTTGGTCGCCTGACGCTGCGCGTCGGTGAAGTACGCGGGGCAGGTGATGACGGCGTCCGTCACCTTGCTGCCGAGGTATGCCTCCGCGTCCGCCTTGAGCTTGGAGAGGATCATTGCGGAGATCTCCTGCGGGGAATACGCCTTCTCGTCGATCTTCACCTTGTAGTCCGAGCCCATCTTGCGCTTGATGGAGATGACCGTCTTGTCGGGATTGGCGACCGCCTGGTTCTTGGCGACCTGCCCGACGACGCGCGAGCCGTCCTTCTGGAACGCCACGACGGAGGGCGTCGTGCGCGAACCCTCTGCATTGGGGATGACGACGGGCTCGCCGCCCTCCATCACCGCCACGCAGCTATTTGTCGTACCTAAGTCGATACCAATGACCTTTGCCATAATACTTTCTCCTTCTATCGTCCGAATCTGTGATATTTTTTATTTTGTGACCAGCACCTGCGCGAAGCGCAGGATCTTGCCGTTCTGTTCGTAGCCCTTGGCGTACACCTCTTTGACGATGCCGCTCTCCTCCCCTTCCTTGGGGTCGACGGCGAGGATCGCCTCGCACTTTGCCGCATCGAAGGGCTCCCCGACGGGTTCGATGGGCTCAATGTGCTCATCCGCAAGGAGCTGCCCGAAGTTCTTGATGACCATCGCGATGCCCTGCCCGGTCTTTTCGTCCGTGCAGGCGGCAAGCGCGCGCTCCAGGCTGTCCGCAATGGGGAAGAGTTTGACGACGACGTCGCTCCTGCCCTCCGCATACGCCTGCGTACGGGCGGACGCGGTGCGCTTGCGGTAGTTTTCGTACTCCGCCGAAACGGAATACCACTTGCGCTTCATGTCCTCCGCCTCCGCGAGCGCCTTTGTAAGTTCCTCCTGCAGCTGCTCCGCCGTGGGCGGCGCGGGAACTTCTTCGAGGACTTCGTCCTCCTGCTCGCGGGCGGGCGCCGTTTCCTGCGGCGCTTCCTGCTGTTTTGCTTTCTTCTCGTTCACGGTCTTACCCTTGTTGATTTCTTAGTCACTTTTAATATAAGGTAAATCGGCGCCGCTTAAACAAAATTTACAAATTTTCCCGAAATTTTTTTGCACGAAAAACGGGACGGCTCCCGCCGTCCCGCATCGCTTGATCTTTATACGCTGAATTTGTATGCCGCCGTGAAATTGTACTCCTGCCCCGCTTCGAGGATGGAGCTGCCGCGCTCGGCGTATTCGGGCACGTTGACGTTGTTGGGGATCGCCTGCGTCTCGAGGCAGAAGCCCGCGCGCTTGCCGTAGTAGATGCTCTTGCCCTGCTGGTGCAGCCCGTTGCCCGCATAGAACTGGACGGCTGGCATATCGGTATAGCAGGTCATCGTGATGCCCGTCTTATTGCTCTTTGCGACGGCGTACTTCACATACTGCCCGCACCTGTTCTTCAGGACGTGGCAGTGATCGTAGCCGTTGCCCTGCTTTAAGTCGACGTCGTCCGCCTCGATGTCCCTGCCGATCGCCTTGGGCGTATTGAAGTCGAAGGGCGTTCCCGCAACGGGTCTGAACCCGCCGACGGGGATCATCGTGGGATTGGTGGGCGTGATCGCGTCGCAGTCCAGCCACAGTTCGTTATCGAGGATGGAGCCGTCGCCCTCGCCGTTCAGATTGAAGTAGGCGTGGTTGGTGAGGTTGACCGCCGTCTTTCGGTCGGACACGGCGTGATAGAGGATCTTGAGTTCGCCGCCTTCGAAGATGTACGTCACGCGCACGTTGAGGTTGCCGGGATAGTTCTCCTCGCCGTCGGGCGAGAGGATGGAGAGGCGCAGCTCGTCGCCGACGACGTCCGCGTTCCAGATCTTTTTGTTGAAGCCCGACTTGCCGCCGTGCAGATGGTTGCCGCGGTCGTTGCAATAGAGCTGATAGGTCTTGCCGTCGATGGTGAGTTTGCCCTCGCCGATGCGGTTGCCGAACCTGCCGATGAGCGCGCCCAGATAGCCGCCGTTGTTCTCATAGCCCGCCACGTCGTTGTAGCCGAGCAGCACGTCGACGGGCGCGCCGTTCCTGTCGGGAACGACGATGCTCTGCAAAATGCCGCCGTAGTTGAGCACGGTCGCCTTGTACGGCCCGTCCGTAAAGGTGAAGGCGAGCACTTCCCTGCCGTCCTGCGTCTTACCGAAGATCCTTGTCGAAACCATGATTTTCCCCTCCTGCGCGCGGCATTTTTGCCCGCGCCCATTTTTCGGAGAGTATTATAGCACATCCGAGGGAAAAAGTAAATAATTTTGTAAAAATTCCCCAAACTTGCGGTATGCGGAAAAAAGTCCTTCCCCTTCTTCTGGCGCTGTTCGTGCTCACGGCGCTCGCCGTCCACGCGGGGGCGCGCGCCCTTCGCTCACAGACGGTCTTTTCCTTTGCCGAAGAAAAGCAAGTCTACCTCACCTTTGACGACGGTCCCAGCACGCTCGTGACGGGACGCGTCCTGGACGTCCTGCGCGACGAACACGTCCGCGCGACCTTTTTCATCGTCAGCGAGCGCGTGCGCGGGCGGGAGGACGTGCTCCGCCGCATTGTGCGCGAGGGACACACGCCGGGCGTCCACTCCGCCTGCCACCGCTACGGCGACATCTATGAAAACGACGACGCCCTCCGCAGGGACGCCGCCGAATGCGCCGCGGTCATCGAGCGGGTGACGGGCGTGACACCCCGCGTCTACCGCTTCCCGGGCGGGTTGGGGAACGCGCGGCGGGACGCCGTCATCGGCGGCGAGGGCTACGAGATCGTGCGCTGGAACGCCGTGTGCGGGGACGAGGAGATCGCAAACGCCTCGCCCGCGCGGCTGCTCGAAGAGACGGTGCGCACGTCCGAGGGCAAGCGGCGCGTCGTGCTCCTGCTGCATGACAGCGCCCCGCACCGCGCGACCGCCGAGGCGCTGCCCGCCATCATCGGCTGGTTCCGCGCGCAGGGATACCGCTTCTGCGCCTTTTAGGCAGCCGTATGCGCGCCGTCACGGCGCGGTAGAGGGCGCCGAGCGGCAGCACGGCGAGCGAAAAGAGCGCGACGAGCAGCCATTGCAGGGGCGTGAGCGCCGTCAGGCGGAAGGCGGCGCGCAGAGCGGGCAGGAGCACGAGCGCCGCGTTGAGCGCGACGCCGGCGGCGATGGTCAGCCACATCGCCCTGCCCGAGAAAAAGCGCTTCGCCGTCATGCGCGTCCCCTCCGCGCGCACGTTGAGCCCGTGGAAGAGTTCGGAGAGGGAGATGGTGAGAAACGCCGCGGTCATTGCGGGCGCGCTCCCGTAAAGACGCAGAAAGACCAGGTACTCCGTGACGGCGAGCAGGGAGAGCACGACGCCGAAAAAGAGCATCCCCGCGATCGCCCGCCGCGAGAAGATCTCCCTCTCCGAGACGGGCGGGCGCTCCATCGCCCCCGCCGTCCGCTCCGTCCCGAGGGCGATGACGGGCAGAGAGTCGGTGATGAGGTTGATCCACAAAAGCTGCGTCGACGTGAGGAACTCCTGCTGCCATAAAAAGAGGGTGACGAAAAAGACGGAGAGCACCTCCGCAAAGTTGGTGGAAAGAAAGAAGGAGACCGTCTTTTTGATGTTGAAAAAGATGTTGCGCCCCTCTTCGACCGCGCGGACCATCGTCGCAAAGTTGTCGTCGGCGAGCACGACGTCGGCGGCGTCCTTGGTGACGTCCGTCCCCGACCCCATCGCAACGCCCACATCCGCGCTCTTTAAGGCGGGCGCGTCGTTGACGCCGTCCCCCGTCATGGCGACGACCTCCCCCGCCGCCTGCAGGGCGCGCACGATGCGCTGCTTATGACCGGGCGAAACGCGCGCGTACACCGACGTCCGCGCCGCGCGCTGACGGAGCACCGCTTCGTCCATTGCGTCCAGCTCGTCGCCCGTCGCGACCTCTCCCCTTCCCTTCGCGATGCCCAGCCGCACGGCGATCGCATATGCGGTCTCGGGGCTGTCCCCCGTGATCATCACGGTGCGCACGCCCGCGCGGCGGCAGGCGGCGACCGCCTCCCCGACGTCCTCCTTGGGCGGATCGAGCATGGCGGCAAGCCCCGCAAAGGCGAGATCTTCCTCCTGTTCGTCCTGCCCGCAGGCAAAGCCCAGAACGCGCATCGCCCCGTCCGCAAAGCGGGCGCAGCAGGCCGAGATGCGCCGCCTGTCCTCGGCAGTCATCTCGCGCTCGCCCGTATCGGTCAGGATGCGCGTGCATCGCTTCAGGAGGACGTCCGCGCCCCCTTTTACATACAGTTTCGTCCCCTCCTCCGTGCGCGCGAGCACGCTCATCCGCTTGCGCTCGGAGGAAAAGGGCGTGCCGCCGCACCGCTGCGCCGCGAAATGAAAGCCCACGGCGTCCGCATACTCGAGCAGCGCGACCTCCGTCGGATCGCCGAGATAGCCGCCCGCACTCCCCTTGACGGTGTGACAGATGCGCATACAGCGGAGCAGCGCCTGCCGGGCGGGCGTGGGCGCATATGTTTGATCGTGCATATAGGGGTAGACGGCGACTGCCTCGACGGTCATTTTATTGCGCGTGAGCGTACCCGTCTTGTCCGAACAGATGACGGTACATCCCCCGAGCATCTCCGCCGCCCCCAGCCTGCGCATGACGGCGCGCGAGGACGCCATGCGCTGTACGCCGAGCGCAAGGATGACGGTGACGACCGCGCCCATGCCCTCCGGGATGGCGGCGACCGCCACGGCGACGGCGCGCATCAGGCTCTCCAGAAGGGTGTGCCTGCCCAGAAGCAGCCCCGCAAAGAGGGCGAGGGCGACAAACAGCACCGCGGCGGTGACGATCCTGCCGAGTTTTGCGATGGTCGCATCGAGCGGCGCGGGCGCGGACCGTCCGTCCTTTAAGAGCGCGGCGATCCTGCCCATCTCGGTCTCCATGCCGCACGCCGTGACAAGGGCGCGCGCGCTGCCGCGGACGCAGAACGTCCCCGCGTGTACCATATTGGCGTGCGCCGAGACCGCCGCCTTCGCGACGGTACAGTCCGCCTTTCCGACGGGCTTGCTCTCCCCCGTGAGCATAGATTCGTCGCAGGCGAGCGCCTCGGAGGAGAGCACGCGGCAGTCTGCGGGGACCCTGTCCCCCTCGGCGAGTTCCACGACGTCGCCGACGACGAGTTCCTCGGCGTCGATCCTGACGATCCTGCCCCCGCGCACGACTTTTGCTTCGGCTGCGGAGAGTTTTCTGAGTTTTTCGATGGCGGTGTCCGCACGGTATTGCTGAAAAAAGCCGACGGCGGCGTTCATGAGGACGACAAAGAGCAGAATGGCGGTATCAACGAGTTCCGCCCTGTCTCCCGTCGCGACGGCGAGCCCCGCCGAGAGCGCCGCCGCAAGGATGAGGACGCCCGTCATCAGATCGCAGAACTGCGCCAGAAAGAGCAGCAGTTTGCTGCGCTTTTTCCCTTCCGAAAGGACATTGCGCCCGTTTTTTTGCAGCCGACGCTCCGCCTCCGCCGCGGAAAGCCCCTGCTGCGTGCTCCCCGCCGCCGCAAGCGCCTCCTCGGCAGTCAGTCTGTATGCTTCCATACCGCTATGGTATGAGCGCACCTCCCGCGATTATGCGTCGCCATTGCCCTTAAAAACCAAAGCCCCGCCGCCGTCCGCACCGCAACGAGCACGGACAACAATGCGCCGCGCCCGAAGGCGCGGCGGCAGTCATACGATCGTTATCCGCTCCCCGCACGCGGATGTTTTGGTTTCTCCATCTTTGCCTTTGCCCCACATTTTTTATGTTCTTTCTGCTTTTTCTTCTCTATGTCTGTTATCATCCACCCCTTTTTCCTGTTTTTTTAGCGCATCGGCGGATCCTCTCGTGCCTCTGCGGCAAACCCACGGCTCTTACAAAGGGCGCAGCACTCCAAAGATTGCTGCGCCTCATCCTGATAAATATCTATCGATCAAAAAAATCTTCCACAATACAATCAAGCTGTTCTTTCACTATCCTGAAATCACCATTCAAATCAAGCGTTCTTACATCGATCCTGTTCCCGCTCATAAAATAAGTGTTGTTGGGCTGTATTTGTTCATCCGTCCGCGCGTACAGCAGCAAACCGGACACCGTATGTTCTTGATGTTTTAATTCACATTCTTTATTTTTTACATAAGTAAAAATCTGATACAAATCGGCAGAGAACAGCTTATGCGTATTATATTGAGTTCGGGTCGTGTGCGCATAATACTTTGCGTCTATGATCAGTACCCGATTCCCTTTTCTCAATGTAATATCCGATTGCATGACGGGCAGCAGATCGTTCATACCATCGTCAAGCTGCCAAGGGATCTGCTCGGCATTTGCTGAAGCAGAAGGATAATGTTTACGATAATATTCAAGGATAAATCTCTCGTACAAGCGGTACATTTTTTGCTCGTCAACAAAACTCATCAGTTTGGAAGTCCCGTCCTTCTGCGTTTGCAATAAGCCCTTGATCACCAGATTGCAAATTGACAAAAGCATAGTAATTATTTACTAAAAATATGGCTTTTAGCATACAATATGAAAAAAGCTGCGGAACGCGTTGCCCGCAGCTTTTTCCGAATGGCGAACCGGAAGGACGGCGCCATCCACCGCTTGTCCGACAAGGCAAATCAGGGGGAAACCGCCCTGCCGAACAGAAGGAACTTATTCTTTGACGGCGCCAGCGGAGCCGCCCTGGATGAGGTACTTGGAGAGCGCCACATACAGCGCGATGATGGGCACCGCCACGAACATGGAGCCCGCCGCGAAGATGGAGAACTCGCTGTCGTCAAGCGAATTGAGCCCGACGGCGACCGTCCACGAGGACTTATCGACGAGCAGCATACTCGGCAGCATGAAGTCCGCCCACGGCCACACGAAGGAAGTGAGTGCCGTGTAGACGATCATCGGCTTGGAAAGAGGCAGCGTGATGGAGATAAACACGCGGAAATCGCTCGCGCCATCCAGTGTGGCGGCATCGTAAATGGTGCCAGGGATGGTGTCGAAGAAACCCTTCTGCACCAAGAATCCCATCGTAGCGCCGCTGCTGTATAAAAGGATGAGCCCCCAGAGATTGTTGATGAGGTGGAGCTGCGTCATGATGACAAAGAGCGCCGTCATGTTCATGAAGTTGGGGAAGATCCCCAGAATGAGCGTCGCCTTCATCATCGCCTTTCTGCTCTTGAAGCGGTAGCGGGAAATGGTATAGGCGACCGCAATGACCAAAAAGGTGGAAATTATGCAGCTCACCGCCGCAACGAAGAAGGTATTTCCGAACCAGCGCCAATAGGTGTACTTGTTCGTCTCGGTAAACAGCCTGCGGAAGGTATCGAAGCTGTATTCCTGCGGAAAGAACCCTTCCAGCGTCAGAAGATCCCCCTCCGCGTTGAACGCCGAAAGCACCAGCCAGATGCACGGGAACGCGAAGAGAAAGCTCACGATCAGCACCAGAAGATAGACGAGCGCCGTTTTCACCGCCTTTTCGGGACGGATATGTATTTTCTTCGTCATCGGTAAGTATCCTCCTTTTTATAAGCGGGCGAGGTGACGTACGCGACGAGCGAGAAGAGCGCCATGAACGCAAACAGGATGAGGCTCAACGCAGAGCCCAGCGAATACAGCCTGTTTTCCACCGTCAGATTGTACATCCAGTTGATGAGAAGGTCGGAGCTGTTGGCGTTGAAATAGCCGGGCGCATACACCGTTTCGGGGCGCAGGAAATAGAAGATGGAGAAGTTGTTGAACTGATTGATGAAGGTACTGATGATGACGGGCGTCGTTGCGAACAATACGAACGGGAGCGTGAGGTACCGGAATTGCTGGAAGGCGTTGGCGCCGTCCAGCCGCGCCGCCTCGTACATATCCTTGCTTGCGTTGGAGAGGATGCCCGTCGCAAGGAACATGACGGACGGCACCCCCACCCATGCGCAGCAAAAGAACCCCAAAAGCCGCAGCGACCACTTGGAATCGTACGAAATGATGGTGAAATTTTCCTTGACCCAGCCCCAGTCCTTCAAAAGTCCGACGATGGGACCGCTGTCGCAGAACATGAAGTAAAAACCCGTTAAGGTGATAAAGCTGGGGATGGCGTAGGCAAACATGGGAAAGACGCGCCAGAACCGCTTCCATTTCAAACACTTTGCATTGTACAGGAGCGCAAGCCCCAGCCCACCGAAATAGACCAAAAACGTCGAGCCGACTGCCCACAGCACGTTCCACGCGAGGATCTTGCCCATCGTGCCGATATATTCGCTCATCGTGAAGATGACGCGAAAACTCTGAAAGCCCGTCCAGCTCACGAGTTTGGGCGGCACGATCTCGCCGCCGTAATCGGTGAATGCGACGAGCGCCGTAAAGACGATGGGCATCACGTTGAAGATGCAGACGAATACGAGGGGCAGCGTGAGGGTGAGAAAATAAAATTTTTTGTTGAGCAGCGTCTGACAGCTCTCAAAAAAATTTTTGACGCGGTTGCCCTTTTCGATCTCGCCCACGGTATAGACGACGTCTTTGATATTCGCATAATAGGCAAGCGCGAATAAAAGGACGAGAACGACCGTCGTGATGCCCCATGCCAGCATGGAGACGGAGTTATCCCCTTCGATGCCCATGATGGGAACGCCCTCCGTCGTGCCGAGCGTAAAGAGCCCGATGATGTTTTCGACGCCCGCGAATACGAGAAAGAGAATGAAGCCGATCTCCAGCAGCATGAGGAGCGCGCCCTTTATGAACTGGCGGCAGAAGAGCTGCCCCAGCCCCATAAAGATACAGCTGAGCCTCACCCGATAGTCGGAAAAGGCGCTCTTTTTCGAGGCATTTTGTACCGCTTCCATCGCGCCCCTCCTTTACGAAATGTCGCCGACCGCCATTGCCGAACGGATGTCGCTCACCAGCTTATCGAGCGCGCCCTTTAATGATTCCGCCGTCGTATATACGGGCGTTTCGCGCGTCGTGTTGTCCGTCGCCACGTCGTTGAAGAGGGACGAGAGCGGGTCCCAGATATACTGCGTGTCCCGCGACGAGGGCATCATGTAGACGAGTCCCGCGGAGACGCGCTCGCTCAGAATTTCCGAAACGCCGCCCAGTTCTTCGGCAAGGTCGGTGCGGGCGGGCACGGCGCCCAATGCCTCGCTCCGCCATTTGAGATTTTCATATTCGGAGACGAACTTCACAAAGGCAAGGCTCGCCTTAGGGTACTTGGTGTAGGAACTGATGCCGAAGGCGTTGACGCCGCCCATCGTCGTGGGAGCGAACGTCTCCTCCTCCATATCGGAGAGCTCCTTTGTGATGTCGCCGTCCTTGGGAAGGCGCGGGGGCGCAACGACGACGAGGTTTTCCTCTGCCGCCGCCTCCGCTTCTTCTTCCGTCATCCCGCCGCGCACATACGTCTCGGTCAGGTTTTCCCGAAACGTCGTCAGCCAGTCGGGCGTGCCGATGGTGCAGAACGCCGTCCCCGCCGCATTGGTGAGATAGGTCGCGATCTGCGTCGTCGCGTTCTGCGAGATGCAGGTGGAGCCCAGAACGCCCGCAAGGTCGCGGAACAAATTGAGCCCGACTTCTGCGCCGTCCGCGGCGAGCCCGATGTCGTCGTGCGTATCGCCGAACACATAGGCGCCGAAGGAGAGGAGATACCCCGAATTGAAGTACTGATCGACGAGCGACATATACAGTCCGTACTTGCTGCCGCCCGACGCCTCCTTCACCTGTTTGCTGTAGGCGTACAGGCCGTTCATCGTCTCCACCATGTCGGGGACGCCGTTTTGGTTGTCGTCCCATTCCGCCTCCCAATTTGCGGGGAGCAGGTCTTTGCGGTAGGTGAGGACGGTGGACTGCTGCGCCACGGGCATCCCGTAATAGAGATCGAGCCCGTACGTTTCAAGCTTGTAAACGTCCATGACCGTCTCGGGGATCTCGGCGGTATCGAGCTGCTCGGTGGGAAGGGGCAGGATATGCCCGCCCTCGGCGTACCGCATGAGCATATCGTTCGCCTGATACAATACGTCCGGTCCGTACCCGTCGGGACCGTTCTGTTCGAGGTCGACGTACTGATCCATGTTGGCGTCCACCGCGTTGACGTTGTACGCTTTATATGCTTCGTTGAAGGCGTCCAGAACTTCCTGCAAGTGCCCCGTTTCGATCGCCATCTGGTTGTCGAGGACACGGATGACGGCGTTTTGTTCGATGTCGCCTTCAAACTTTGCCATGAGTTCTTCGTAGGTGAATGTACCGCCGCCCGTACGTTCGCCGCACGCCGCGAGCGTGAGCGCCGCGAACGTCAGCGCAAGTCCGACGCAAAACAGTTTGCTCTTTTTCATAACGATCCCTCCTTATCGATGACCGCATAGGAGCGCGCCCCTATCACATGATAGCAGGACTGCCCCGCAAATGTCAATGTTTCCTCCGTGCCGTTGACGACGAGCGCCACATTTTCCCGTTCGATGCACAGAAGCCGTCCCTGCACAAAGATCTTTGCCGCGCCCCCGATCTTTTCGCGCTTCAGGCGAGCAAGGGAGCGCACCGTTCGCGTGAGCAGTTCGTCCCGCGCATCCCAATCAAAGGTGCGGCGGGAATCGGGCTCATATTCCCCGATCATGCCGATCTCCGTGCCGTAGCAGATGCAGGGCATCCCCGGGAAGAAGAACAGGACGGCGAGCGCGAGGACGAGCGCGTCTTTCCTCTCCCCCGCGAGCGTCAAAAAACGCTCCGTATCGTGGCTGTCCAGAAGGTTGAGCATCATCTCGTTGACCTGATCGGTGTTGCGCATCAGAAGTTCGTTGAGACGGTCGCAAAAACTCTGAACGTCCCGCGTTTTTGTTGCAAAAAAGTCGATGCACGCCTTGGTGAACGAGTAGTTCATGATGCCGTCGAACTCGTCGCCTCGCAGCCACGCCGCTGCGTCGTGCCAGCTCTCCCCGATGAGGATCGCCTGCGCGTTCTCCGCCTTCACCGCCCTGCGGAAGCGCCGCCAGAAGTCGTGCGAGACTTCGTCCGCGACGTCCAGCCGCCAGCCGTCCACGCCGCATTCCCGCATCCAATGGAGCGCCACGTCGATGAGAAACGCCTGCACTTCTTCGTTGTTCGTGTTCCACTTGGGCATATAGCGGCAGGCGGCAAAGCACTCGTAGTTGCCCTCTTCGGGGTCGGGCTGATCGCCGCGGATCAGAAACCAATCGTAATACCGCGACGCCCTCCCCTTTTGCAGCACGTCCCGGAACTGCGCGCACAACATACTGCAATGGTTGAACACGGCGTCCAGCACGATCTTCATGCCCCGTTCGTGCGCTTTTCCGACAAGTTCTTTGAGATCCTCGTCCGAACCGAACATCTTGTCGACATGGAAGTAGTCGACAGTGTCGTACTTATGGTTGCTCGGCGAAGTGAACACGGGCGTTGCATAGAGCGCATTGACGCCCAGACCTTCGAGATATGCGAGCTTTTGGGTGATCCCCTTCAGATCGCCGCCGTAAAAGCTCTTGGGGTCGGGGATCTCGCCCCACCGTTTGTTGATATACGTCCTGTCCTTTTCGGTATCCCCGCACGAGAAGCGGTCCACAAAGATCTGATAGAACACCGCCCCGCCGCACCAATCCACCTTGCGGTGAAGATCTGCCCCGTTGATATACGGATACTGGAAGAAGTTATAATAGCTCTTTTTGTGGTCGTAACCGACGGTCAGCCCTTCCTCCGAATAATAGTACGCCTCGCTGCCGCTTTTGAGATAAAAGACATATCCGATGCGCGTATCGGGCACATCCAGCACGGCGGTGTAATAGTCGAAGAGATCGTCCGTAAAGCTCTTTTGCATTTGGACGGTCTTTCGCGCCGTCAGCCAATCGTACTTGACCGCATAGATGAGCGTGACGTCGTCCAGATCATCTTTTGCCGCCCGCAGACGGATGTGCAGTTCATGTTCGCCGTAAGCAAAGGAATACCGGGATTCGGGAACGTGGTAGATCGCCTCTTTCTTCATGCCGCCTTCCTCCCTCTTGTAAAAATATGCCGATCGGGGCGGTATGCACCGCCCCGATACCGCTTTTGTTATGCGTTTGTCACCGTCAGCGAGAGCGTGCCGTCCGCCGCAACGGATACTTTGAAAGTGTACGTCCCCGCCTTTGTGCAGAGCAGGTTGCCGCCGTTGCCCCATGCCCAGTCGGACACGACGCCATCGAGCAGCTCATCCGCCACCGCCAGCTTGGAAGTGTAGGCGGGCGAATAGTAGGTATCTTCGCGGTAGGGCGCGTGGATCGCCATGGGAATGCAGAAGTAGAAGTAGTCGCCCTCGACAAGTTCGAGCGTCACTTCATACTCTCTTGCCATGCCCGCGGCGGGAGAAGAAACTGCCGTAAGCTTCTGCACGGTGCCGCCCACGCCGAAATTGTTGTCCGCAAACACGGAAGTCTTTCCGTTGTATGCCGCTTCGTCAATGGTAAGATTTCCCGTCGCGGGATCAACGGCCTGCGCATAGGAGAGCCTGCCGCCCAGAACCTTCCATTCCTGATCGGACGTCAGAAGATCCGCCGTCTTATCCACTTCGATGGAGCCTTCCAGCGTGTTCGTCTCCGAATTGAGCGTGACGGTGAGGGTGAAGGTGTACGTTCCGCCCTCCACGACGACAATGTTGCTGCCCATGCCGTCCGCCTTCTTGAAGGCGGCGTCCTCGCCGTTGAATTCGTCGATGTCGGGATAGTAGAACATCGTGCCGTCCTGCGCCGCGATGCCGCCCTCTTCCTTCAACAAGCAGTATGCAAGCAGGAACTCGTCGCCCTCTGCGAGCTTCCATGTCTGCGTCCAGGTACCCGTGCCGTCCGCCTCATTGTCGGAGATCTTGAACATCTCATAGGCGGAATATTGCAGCGAAGTGACGTTTGCGCCCCAGTTGGTGCCCGCAAGCACGGACTCGGCGTTCGTCTCCGCCGACGAATTGCCGTAGATATACCAGGTGTAATCGGAGCGGTCGATGGTCACTTCCGCCGCGTCGCCGTTGCGCACCACCTTGATGGAACCGACGTTCTTATCCTCCGCGTCCGTGGTGAGCGTGAGCGTATAGTTGCCGCTCACGGAGACGGTGATATTCACCTGCCCGTCGCCGAGCCCCGTGCCGGGCGCGCTCATATACTCGTTCTCTTCGAGATACTGCCCGCCGCGCGCACCGCCGCCGCTTGCGTCGTCCGTGTTCCAGACGCCCTCTTCATCCTGAATGCAGAACTGGAACTGATCGCCCACATACAGATCGATGGTGATGGTGAACTCGTTCTTGCCCTCCGTCTTTTTGAGGATATTGCCGTTCTCCCCCTCGATGGGTCCGCCGTTCCAGCCGATGGCGGCAAGCGGCCCGCCCGCCGAAGAACTTCCCGCAATCGTCCACTGCCGCGTATCCTCCTTGGAGGAAGTCCACATGGAATAGACGTTCGTGTCCTTGTCGATGGCGGTATCGAAGCTCCAATCGAAGGTGAAGTCCGCCGTCGCGTACCAGCCGTCAAAGGCAAAGCCCTCTTTCTCATAGCCGACGTCCGAGGGCTCGAACGCGGCGACCTTTCCACCCTCTTCCACCTCTTTTTCCGTGATGACCGTCGTGCCGTCATAGAACGTTACGGTGAACTTCGTCTCGTCTTCCGCGCACGCCGCAGCCACGCCGAGCGTCAGCGACAGCGCCATGACCGCCGCCATCAGCGCACCAAACTTTCTCAATTTCAGCCTTGTCATACAACTCTTCCTCCCTATCATTTGAAAATACGATTTACTTAATCGTTTAAGTAAATTATATCACGGATTTTTGCGTTGTCAATACTTTTCGGAAAAATTGTCCGAAAAAATTATTGAAGCGTTTCAATCAATCAACGGCATTGACTTTTTTTGAAAAATGCGGTAAGATACAGATATGGAACAAGAAAACGGGACAAAAAACGTCACGATCGCCGAGATCGCCAGACGGGCGGGCGTATCCTCTGCGACCGTCTCCTATGTCATAAGCGACAGGCAGGACGTCAAGATCGCAAAATCAACACGCGAGCGCATCCTTACCATCTGCAAGGAATTGGGCTATCAGAAGGGCGCCCGCCGAAAGCCGCCCTCCAAAAAGCGGGTCACCATCGACGACATCGCGCGCGAGGCGGGCGTCTCCACGGCGACCGTCTCCTATATCGTAAACGGCAGAACGGACGTCAAGATCGGCGAGGAGACGCGCAGGAAGGTATTGCAGATCTGCAACCTGCGCCAATACACGCCCTCTCCCGTCGCGCGGCTTCTGGCAGGAAAGCGCAGCGACCTCGTGGGCATCTGCGCCCCGCGCGGCGGCGCGTCGGGTGCGAGATACTATGCGCTCCTGCAGGCATTGCAGGCAGCTCTGTGCCGCAGAGGATACGGCTGCGTCCTTCTCTCCTGCGACGGCGCGCGGGAGGTGCGGATGCAGGAAAACCCCGAGGGGATCTTCTGCATCGACTTGACGGAAGAAGAATTTTATGCCTTGAAGGAAAATTGCTTCGTCCCCATCGTCGCCGTCGATATGATGGCGGACGACCCGCTCTTTTTTAAGGCGTTCGTCGACCACGCGGCGCTCATAGCCGCCGCAAAAGAAAAACTTTGCTGTGAGACGGTCACCTATGTCGCCCATCCCTACCGCAACGCGCCCTATCTCGACGATCTGCGCGCGGCAATGGACGGGGATACGCTCTTTCTCGTTCGTTCCCTTTCCGATCTGCGCGAATATCTCGCTGCGCACCCGGAGGAGCGCTACGTCTTTGCCGACCCCGCGCTCGCCGATGCGTGCGCGCCGCTTTTGAATGCAAAGCAGTGCTGCACGGTCTGCTATGGCGACGAAAGGACGGAAGGCGCAACCCTCCGCCTCTCCTTTTGCGAAATGGCAGAACACGCCGTCGATATGCTGCAAAGCGCCGTCCTGCGCGAGGAGGACAAGCCCCACACCTTCCGCCTTGCGCCAATGAAGAGGTGAAGAACCTGTTTCTGATACATTCCAATTGCGTAACCTTTTTTGCCGACGTTAAAACACCCCCGCCTGCACAGGACGGGGGTATGCCGTTTTTAGAACTTATATGCTAACACGAAACCGACCTGAACGCCGTCCAAACAAACGGTGTCAACGAATATAATAGACGAAGTTTTCTTTCCTATTTACCCCCTCCATTTACATATATCTCGGATCCTGCACTTCATCCCATATATCTTTCAACAGGTTCCCGTTAATACTTGCTGATTTATAAAACTCATCCTTCGTCGGAAATGACCAGGCCTGCATTTCATTATAAAATAGTACCGAATAATCATTTCTGTAACATACACCATATTTTACACCTTTATAGGTAAAAGCCATTTCACTGTAAAAATCCAATCCATGGATGAAATCCTCGAAAGTCGCCTTAAAAGGTTTCCCCGCTTTGTGTTGCACTTTTGCCCGAGAAAGCGGCACCACCATGGGATAACTAATACCGTATCTTTTCTCATATTCTATATTAGCCCCACCACTCTGCCATCCGCATTTCTCACAACGCATACAAACTCCGGATTCATAAATGACGACAGGATACCCGCATATTTCACAAGAACGAATCTCAGATTTTATTTTTTCTTTCATCCGTTAATTCTCCTCCGGATAATTTTCGTAAACAGGCAATATCCCGTTTGGACTTCTCGGAGGCCTTTTACTCCAATCCCATGGATGATCATGAGGAAAAGTATGTGTATGATCGCCATCCTGATGAAAATAATCCCTATTTCTTATTGCTTTTCCATTATGGTCATACCATCTACTTTGTTTCCTTTTGCCGTTTACTTATAAATCTGTACGTGAGTTTGGTTTGCCTGTCGGCTTTAAGCTTCTTTGTTCAGATATTTCTACAATCGTCACGCCGCCGCTCGGAACTCCTCCGCCTCCCATTCATTATACCACCTTTTTCAGATATTTGCATTCCTTATTTGTAAATGCTTACATTTATTCCAACATAAGTTTTTCTAAAACGATAAAGTTACTGCCGCTGTTTTCTTCCTCACAGTCAAAATAGCAAAAAACCATGAAAAACGCATTGTTTTTCATGGTTTTTTGTCTTGCAGCCTTTTCGTCTGCAATCATGGCTGCCCCCCGGCAGACCGTAAGGAGGCGAAGCCGACGGAATAGCGTATCGCTGCGCCGCGTGTTTCGTATCCGCAGCGATCCCGAAAAAGATTTGCAGCGCAAAAATTTTTCGGGAAGAGGAGCGGCAGGCGTAAAAAGCGCGGCGTTTCGCAAAGCAAAACGCCCGCAATACGCGCCTTGCCGCGACGAGCGTCACTGTCGACGCGCATAGCGCTCGGCGTTTCCGTGCGCTGCGAGGCGCACGAAAAAAGAGAAGTGCCCTGCTTGGGTACTTCTCTTTTTTGGCTGCCCCTGGCAGACTCGAACTGTCGACACTGCGGTTAACAGCCGCATGCTCTACCGACTGAGCTAAGGGGCAATGAAAGGCGGCAACTACCTATCCTCCCGGGTGGTTAGACCAAGTACTTTCGGCGTAAGAGAGCTTAACTTCTGTGT
>CALVUC010000016.1 GCA_944363395.1 uncultured Clostridia bacterium
CTGCGCAGGTTTTTAAGGGTGGAGCGAAGATACCTTTCGTCTATCCAACGATAAATGGTCTTGAACGACGGCATCTTTATCCCGCACGGCGTTTTGGAGATCTGTTCGGGAGACCACGTTTGTGACAATTTCTCGTCTATGTAATCCAATACCTCTTGCTTCCAGAACATCCCGCGGTGGCGGTAACTGTTCCGAAGGTTGCTTTTCTTTTGCGCCGTATACGGGTAATAAGCCGGCTTCGCGTTCATGAATGTCTTGTTCCGCATGATCTCCCGGGAAATACTGCTGACATTCCTGCCCAAAAGTCTTGCAATTTCACGGTAACTTTTTCCTTTGACGTAGTATTCTCGTAGACAACAGCGCTCTTCTATGGTAAAATGGTGATAGTTCATACAAGTCTCCTCTGGTGTAAATTTGGTTTCGCAACTCTATTTTACCACAGATTTGTATGAACTCCTTTTTTTTCTCTCAACTGTTGCACTTAATAGTATAATTCACCACAGCATGAAAAGACCTCTGCCGTTCGGCAGAGGTCTTTTGCTGCGGTCAGAGGACCGCAATTATTCGTTATAGGGGTCGTCCTCGTCGCGTTCGGGCGCGGCGGGCTTTTCCGTCTTGGCGGGCTTGACGGGCGCCGTCCTGCGGGTGACGGGAGCGACGACCGGTTTGATCTTCGCCGCCTTTGCGCGCTTCACCTTTTCCGTGACGCGGCGGACGATGATGAGCAGTACGACGAAGATGAGAGCGAAGGCGAGGATCGCCGAGGAGACGATCATCCAGACGTTGGTGTCGCCCGTCGCCGTCGTTTCGTCCTCGTGGTCGTGACCGTCGTCCGAGCTGCCGAGGTCGTCCTGTTCCACGGTGACTTCCGCAAGCGAGTAGTTGACAAAGAGCGTTCTCTCGCTGCCCTCGTCATAGCGCAGCCATGCGATGTCCTCGCTGTATGCGGACTGGTCGTAGGAGCCGTAGGGATCGCCGAGCCCCTCTTCGTCCGTGGTCGCGTCGTAGCGCAGGTACTCCTTGGAATCGTAGAAGGTGAAGGTGTAGTACGCCGCGAGCGAGGAGATGAGGTCGCTATCGGGATCTTCGGGATCGACGAGGTTGGCGCTGTTCTCCTTCAGGTCGTCCACCTTTTCGGCGAGGATGTCCGCATAGCTGTCGGAGACGTCCGTGGAGGCGTAGCTGTCAAAGAAGAAGTAGCTGTTCGCGGGGATCTGCGTACCCGTCGCGGTGACGGCGCCGTCCTCGGCGACGGTGAAGTCGCGCGAGCCTGCCCAGATCTCGAGGCGGTAGTCCTTCGCGGTGTTGCCCGTTGCGACGTAGAAGGAGACTTCCGTCCAGCGGCCCGCGTTCTCCTCGGTGCCCGTCAGCGTGATCTTCGCCTGAACGGGATCGAGCGCGGTGTTGTCGTAGCGGACGCAGCTCTTTTCCTCTTCGGAGAGGCTGTCATAGATGTCAAACACTTCGGCGGTGTACGAGTAGTTGTTCGCGGAGACCTCGGTGCGGTACGCGTAGTACTTGCCGCCGTTGTAGTAGTAGGCGATGGTCGTGTTGCCGTCGGCGTCCACGGCGATCTTGTTGAGCGAGTCGTCCTCGTCGTAGTTTTTGAGGTTGGCGTAGTACTTGCCGTCCGAAGCGCCCGCCTTGGTGTACAGCCCGTTGTCCTCAAGGTAGAACAGCACGTCCGTGCGGGGGTTGAAGTCCTCGTCCGAAGGATCGCAGGTGACGATGTTGCCGTCGCCGTCGTACCAGAAGGTGACTTCGGGCAGCGCGTAGGAGAGCGCGTCGTTATATCCCTTCTTGACGTCGGAGGTGTCCATCAGATAGATGGTCGCCGTCGCGCCGGCGGAGAGCTTGACGCGCAGGGAGATCTTCTGATAGGAGTTGGCGTCCAGCGTGAGGGTATCGGAGAGGAACCCGTAGGAAGGACGCGCCTCCGAGGAGGTGTTCAGGAGCACGAGGGGCTGGTTGGCGATGCGGGGATATGCTTCGCTGCCGTCGGCGTTGTAGTCGCCGAAGATGTCCGCCCACCATTCTTCGCCCGAAGCGTCCGCCGCGCTCAGCGCGGTCAGGGCGTCCACCCATGCCGCGTTGCCGCCGTTCTCGCGGTAAGCGGAGGCATACTTCGCATTCAGGAGCCCCGCGTACACGCCCTCGGGAAGGGCGTTGTCCACGCCGCCCGTCACGAGCGACTTGCTCGCGTTGGGGACGCCCTTGAAGTTCGCGGTCGGGGCAAGCGTTTCGCGGATGTCCGCGCCGACGCCCGCGTCGTCGAACTTGGAGTCGATGTCCACGTCGCCCGCAAGGCTCACGACCTGCGAATAGCCTTCCGATTCCGCATAGTCGAAGTACTTGCCGTTGACGTCCGCGAGCACTTCAAAGCCCGCGAATGCCGCATAGCCGTCCTCGTAATCGGTCATCGCCGCCTCGGAGACGTCGGTGGGACCATAGGAGAAGGCGAGCGTGAAGCTCTTTTCCGTCTCGGTGTCGTTGGAGACGAAGAAGAAGCAGTGTACCCAGCCGTCGTAGATGTCCTTGTTCTCGTCGTCGATGTCCGTCGTGTCCGCCGTCGTCGTGTCGAACGCCTCGATCGCGGTGCGGTTCTCGCCGTCGATCAGCGTGACGGAAGCGCCCGTGCCGCCGATCTTGCTCGTCTTTGCCCAGAAGGAGAGGATCATGTGTTCGCCCGCGGCAAGCGTATAGGGCTCGCTCGTTGCGGTGTAGGGCGCGCCGCTCACGGACATGAGCAGGATGGCGGTCGAGCCGTCGCGGCTGCCGTCGAACAGGAAGCCGTCCGCAAAGTCGCTGTCATAGATGTTTTTCAGGTAGGCGTTGCCCGCGGCGTCGCTGCGGATGCCCGCGATGGTCGTCACCTTCGCGTAGTCGTCGGGATAGGTGCCGTCAAAGGGGACGAGGGGACGCTCGCCGTCGGGATCTTTGGTGATCGCAACGCTGTCCGCTTCGATGGTGAGGTCGTCGCTTTCGCCGAAGCTTGCGTCGAGGTCGAGCTTGAAGGTGTCGACGTCCGCGCCCAGCTTGGTCGCGTCAAAGCGCTTTTCGTCCGCGGTGCTGTCGATGGAGCAGCTCGCGTCCGCCGTCGCCTCTTCATAGGCGGCGTCGCTGAGGATGGTGCAGGCGACGTCGTCAAAGAAGGCAAAGCCGTTGACGTACTCGAGGCGGTTGCTCGTCGAGCCCTGTCCCAGCCCGAGCACGACGGTGAAGGTGGTCTCCGCAAAGGAGTTGGCGCGCACATACACCGTGTACTGCTTCCATGCGCCCTTGGTGTTGATGTTCTTGATCTGCATCTGGTCGAGCGACGTGCCGCCCACCGTCTGGTTGATGCGGATATAGGCGCCCGCGTTGTTCTCGACCGCGACGGGTTCTTCATCGTCCTCCGCCTCGTAGTAGTGCGTCAGATCGTCGGTGCGCACCCAGACGGAGAGCTGCGCCGCCGTTCCGGGCGCGAGCGTGACCGTCGAAGAGGAGGTGTAATACTGCCCCGTGCCGAGCACGCCGTCCGACGTGCGGCGGTTGTGGATCATCAGAACGCTCGTCTCGTCCTCCGCGGCGCCCTCGTGTGCGGCGGGCGCTTCGGTCAGATTGGAGAGATATTCCACGTCGTCGAAGTCGACGGAATAGCTGTATTCCTTGAACAGTTCGGCGGCTTCGGAGCCGTCGTCGAGGTCGTCGATCTCGTCCTCGAAGTCGGCGTAGAACTTGAGCCTGTCGTAGGCGGTCACGTCCTCGTCCTTCCAATGGGCGACGACGTCGGAAAGGATCGCGTCGAAGTCGCTGTCCTCATTGAGCCCCGCGAAGAAGCTCGAGCCCGACGAAGCGAGATAGTCCCAGTCCGCAAGGTCGACGATGCCCGACGACGCGGTGGACGTGGGCGAGCCCGAAGAGAAGGACCAGTTGGTCGGCGTGTTGATGAGCGCGCGCCGCTCGTCCCGTTCCTCGACGTCGTTTTCGGTATAGAACTCGAAATTGCCGTTGCGGATGGTCTGGGTATCCGTCTGGGTGACGGAGTCTTCCTCTTCCTCGTCATCCGTGGTGGTGTCCGCAGGCGAGCACGCCGCAAAGATCCCCGCCGAGAGCGCGGCGGAAAGCGCGAGCGAGCACAGCGCGACGGAGCGCCGCTTCCAATGTTTGAAATCGTTAGCCATAAAACATCCTTTTTGCAGCGCAGCCCTTGGACTGCGCCCGACTTTGTAACGTTTTTGGAGCATCGCGGCGCGCGCGCGGCGCGCCCCCGCAATACACCTCTCTATTTTAATATAAAACGCCGTGAGACGCAAGCAATTCCGCATGAAAATCGTTACGATTTCGAGGAAATGCGCAAAAATTTTCGTGTGCGGACGCATACTGTCCGCAAACGGCATCCGTAAGAAAGCAAAGGAGGGAAGGCATGAAGGGAGGATACGGACGCGCCGCGCGCATCGCGGGCGGCGGCGCGGTGGGATTCGTGAACGGCATCTTCGGCGGAGGGGGCGGCATGATCGCCGTGCCGCTCCTGGAACGCATCGAAGGGAGGGGGAATGCGGCGGCGCACGCGACCGCCATCGCCTGCATCCTGCCCGCTTCGCTCGTGAGCGCGGCGGTCTATCTCTTCGCGGGGCTGCTGCCTTGGCACATTTTCCTGCCCGTCTGCCTCGGCGCGGCGGGCGGCGGGGCGCTCGGCGCCCGGCTTCTGCCGGTGCTGCCGGCGCGGCTTTTAGATCTCGTCTTTGCCGCGCTCATGCTCGCGGCGGGGCTGCGGGCGGTCTTTGCATGGGGTTCGTAGTCCTCTTCCTCATCGGGTTTGCGGGCGGCGTCCTCGGCGGCATGGGCATGGGCGGGGGAACGGCGCTCATCCCCCTCCTGACGCTCTGCGGCGTGGGGCAGGCGGAGGCGCAGGCGGTCAACCTTCTCGCCTTTGCGCCGACGGCGGCGCTCGCGCTCCTCGTTCACGTCAGGGGCGGGCTCGTGCGCGGGAAGGGGCTTTGGTCCCTCGTGCTGCCCGCGCTCGCCTGTTCGGTGCCGGGCGCGCTGCTCGCCGCCCGTCTCCCCGCTGCCGTCCTGCGCGGCGCGTTCGGCGCCTTTCTCGTCGGGCTCGCGCTTTTGCGCGCGCGGCGCGCCCTCTTTGCCCGCAGATCGGGGCGCTCCGTGTGAAAATACGGCAAAAACCATATGAAAATGTCCCGTCACGCATAAATTCTGATAAAATATTTTTCCAAAGGGTATGGACAAAACCCCGTTCCTGTGTTAAAATGTAGCGGATAGGTAGAATAGGGGCGGTATCGGGAAGAAGAAGGAAAAAGACCTGCCCCATCGTTTGCCCGATCGGACGAAGTCGTCCGAAATCTCACGCAAAGGACGGGAACGAAATGGAACGCACGGCACTCGAGACAGAACAGCAGACAACGGAAAAGATCGGGATCATCGACCTCGGTTCCAACTCCGCGCGCCTTGTCATCGTCCGCCTGTTCGGCGGCAATCACTTTATGGTCGAGGACGAACTCAAAGAGAGCGTCCGCCTCGGTCAGGATATGGACAGGGACGGCTTTTTGAAGCCGCAGCGGGTCGCCGAGACAAACAAGACGCTCAAAATGTTCAAACGCCTGTGTGACGCGAGCGGCGTCACGCGCATCATCGCCGTCGCCACGGCGGCGGTCCGCCGCGCCAAAAATCAGCGCTCCTTTCTGGACGAGATCCAGGCGACGTGCGGCATCCGCGTCGAAGTGCTCTCCGAAGAGGAGGAGGCGACGCTCGTCTACCGCGGCGTCATCAACTCGATGGACATCCCCAAGGGGATCATCCTGGAGATCGGCGGCGGCAGCACCAAGATCATCTATTACAACCGCAGGACGGTGCTCAACTATGCGTCGCTCTCCTTCGGCGCGGTGACGCTCACCGACCTCTTCGCCGACGACGGCGTCCCGCCCGAGGAGCAGACGCGCAAGATCGAAGAGTTCTTCACCGAGCAGTTCAAGAAGATCGAATGGCTCTCGGAAGTCGACCCGGACGCACAGATGATCGGCGTGGGCGGCTCCTTCCGCAACCTCTACAAGATCAACCGCCTCGTGCGCAAGTATCCCCTGAACACGGTGCATAACTATTCCTTCGCGGTGGAAGATTTCCGTTCCATCTACGAGATGGTGCGCGTCCTCGATGTGGAAAAGCGCAAGCGCATCCGCGGGCTTTCGCCCGCCCGCGCGGACATCATGCCCGCCGCGCTCGCCATCATCAAGGCGTTTACCGATCATCTGCACATCGAGTCCTTCACCGTGGGCGGCTGCGGGCTCCGGGAGGGCATCATGTTCAACCAGGCGGTGCCGCAGACGGTGGAGCGCCCCATCCTCGACGTATTGAGCTATTCGCTCAACACGCTCGTCAAGTACTACGGCTGCAACGAGAAGCACGTCGAGCAGACGGTGCGCCTCTCCATCCAGCTCTTCAAACAGCTGCGCGTGCTGCACAAGTTCCCGCGCGTCTATTTGAAGGTGCTCAAAATTGCCGCCAGCCTGCACGACAGCGGGCGGGACGTGCGCTACTACAACTACGAGCAGCACAGCCGCTACGTCATCCTCAATTCGGGCATCTACGGCGCGACCCACCGCGAGATCGTCCTTGCGGCGTTCGTCGCGGGGTGCAGCCGCAAGGGGGACATCGGCGCGGCGGAATGGGCGAAGTACAAGGACATCGTCACGGAGGAAGATCAGGACGTCGTAAGAAAGCTCGGCGTTCTGCTGCGCATCGGCGAAGCGCTCGACCGGAGCGGCTTGGGCGTCGTGACGGGCATCAACTGCGACGTCCTCGGCGATTCCGTCATCATGAAGACGGAGCTTGCGGGCGACGCGATGCTCGAGATCCGTCAGGCGATGGAGGCGGGTCCGGAATTCAAGCGCACCTTCCATAAAAACCTGGAGATCCTGTGAGGGTCGTCCTTGCGAGCGCCTCGCCGCGCAGGCGGGCGCTCCTTTCGGGGATCCTCCCGCAGTTTGAAGTCGAGCCCTCGCGCTTCGAGGAAGTGAGCGCGGGGCTTTCCGCGTACGAGACGGCGCGGCGCAACGCCGTCGGCAAGGCGCGCGACGTCGCCGCGCGCCATAAGGATGCGGTTGTCATCGGTTCGGACACCGTCGTCTCCCTCGGCGGAGACATTCTGGGAAAGCCCAAGGACGCCGCGGACGCAAAGCGGATGCTGCGCCTGCTTTCGGGCAGGACGCACACCGTGTACACGGGCGTGTGCCTGATCGCGGGGGAAGAACATACCGAAGTCGCCGCGGCGGACGTCACCTTTGAACGGCTCTCCGACGAGACGATCGACGCCTACGTCGCCTCGGGCAAGCCGCTCGACAAGGCGGGCGCGTACGGCATCCAGGACGGCTATCCGCTCGTCAGGTCGTACAAGGGGAGTTTTTCCTGTATCATGGGACTGCCCGTCGGGCTGCTGGAAGAAATGCTGCGCGCGGCGGGCGTCCTGCAATCATCCACAGAGGAAATATCATGTTGAAACTTGCCATCGATTTCGGGACCGCGGTCACGAAGATCTTCAGGATCGGCAGCGGCATCGTGCTTGCCGAGGCGACCTGCGTGAGCATCCGCAAGGAGACGGGAGAGATCCGCGCCTTCGGGAACGATGCGAAGCGCCTCCTCGGAAAGACCGCGGAGCCGACCGACGTCATCTTTCCCGTCTACGAGGGGGAGATCGTCAACGAGCGGTATGCGATCGCGCTGCTCGAATACTTTCTGCAAAAGGTCGTACGGCGCTCCTTCTCGGTGGAGGCGCTCTTCTGCGTCCCCTGCGCCTGTCCGCTTGCCTCGCGGGAGAAGTATATGCGCGTCGCGCAGGCGGCGGGCATCAGCCGCGTCCTGTTTGCGGAGACGCCCTATCTCGCGGCGCTCGGGCAGGACTTGTCCCTCTCCGAATCCAATCCCGTCTTTACGATGGACATCGGCGCGGGCAAGACGAGCTGCGCCGCGTTCTCACTGGATGGCATCATCGCGGGGCTGACGATGAACGTCGGCGGCAACAATATGGACGTCCATCTCATCGACCACGTTGCCGAGACGTTCAACTTGAAGATCGGCACGCTCTCGAGCGAGAAACTCAAAAATACCGTCGGGAGCCTCATCGAAAACGACAACCAGAGCACCATCGTCAACGGGCGGGACGTCGCGACGGGCAAGCCGCGCTCCGTCTCCGTCTCCTCGGCGGACATCCTGCTGCCCATCCGCATCTACGTCGATAAGATCATCGAGTACGCCGAGCTCATTCTGAAAAAGCTCCCCGCCGAGGTCTCCGCCGTCATGTGCAAGAACGGCATCTATCTCGCGGGCGGCGTGTGTATGATCGCGGGGTTTGCCGACTACGTCGCCGACCGCCTGCAGATGGAGGCGCACCTCGCGTCCGATCCGCAGACGGCGGTCGTTCTGGGCGGCGGCAGGACGATCGGTTCGGGCGCCCTCGTCAGGAGCATCTGTATGTGACTTCGCTTCAAAAAGGCGCGCGCCGCCGCGGCAACAGCCGCGGCGGCGCGTTTTTCAAGGGGACGTACCTCAGTTTTCGCGACCGAGGAGCTCGTCGAGCGTGAGGTCGAAATAGCGGGCGAGCACGAGCGCGCTCTCAACGCCCGGCGTCCGCCTGCCGTGGTACCAGTCGTCCGCGCTCTGCGGCGAGACGGCGATCTCCCGGCACAGACGGTAGCGCGAAACGCCCTTTTGGGCGAGGAGCGCGCGGAAGCGTTCGCAAAAGGGCGGCGCGGGCAGATAGGAGACCTTCAGATTGACTTCGGAGAGCCCGAATAAAAAATCGAGCGAGCATTGCAGAAGGTCTGCAATGGCGACGGCGTGGGCGAGCGTCGGCAGGTACTCCCTGCGCAGATAGCGGTAGATCATAGACCGGTCGATCCCGACCGCCTGCGACAGCGCTTCGGGGGTAAGGTTTGCATCAAAAATCAGCTCCGCGAAATTTTCGCCGAATTTCGACAAAATATCCATTTCTTTTCAGTCCCGTTTGCTTAATTATCCCTTATTTGTGCCAAAAAACGCTTGCATTTGGAAGGAATTAGGGTGTATTCTATTCATAAGGATGTTCGATCCTCCAAAAAATACAAAAGGAGAACGGTAAGATGCAGGAGAAAGAGAAGAACACGGGATACGTTTCGGAAGAGGATATCGCCGCCTCGCTCCTTCCGCTCATGGCGGAATATTTTGAAGGAACGTGCGCGCGCGAGGGGGGATCGGTCGTCTATCGTCTCCCCGGCGGGCAGACGTTCCGCATTTCGGTCCGGAAAGAGTCCTGAGACGGGCGCCGCGCATCCGCGCGGCGCATTTTTGTTCGGAGAAAAAACAAATTTTGTCATAAAAATCATTGACAAACCGCCGCGCCGATGCTATAATGCACGAAGCTATTCACAAAGTGAAGAAAAGGAGAATGCATTATGGCAAAGCAGGCAGAGGGGCGCACGATGCCCCTGTGGGCGAAGATCGTCTTGTGGGTCCTCGCCGCCGTCATCGTCATCTGCGTGGCGCTCGCGGGCGCCGTCGCCATCGTCTGGCGGCATGAGATCGCGTCCGTCGCGAGTTTTACGAAGGTCGCCGACCGCAACGAGGCGCATCAGGACGGCGCGGTGTACCGCATGGACATCTCGGGCGGGTTTTACTTCGACGACTATCTTGCGCAGGGCGGCGCGTCGAGCGACGGCGAGCTCATCGACTTCATCACGGAGAACATCACGCGCGGGCTCATCGACATGACCATTTCGGAGAGCGAGATCGCGTGCAGTTCCTTCACGGCGGTCACGGCTTCGGGAGACAGGCTGTTCGCGCGCAACTATGACTTCGCGCGCACGAACACGGCGCTCGTCTTTGCCGATCCGGGCGACGGCAGGCACAAGTCCTTCTCGACGGTCGATCTGCAGTTCCTCGGCATGGATCCCGCGCAGGACGTCGATGGGCTGCTCGATCGGATCACCTGCCTTGCGGCGCCCTATGCGCCGCTGGACGGCGTCAACGACGCGGGCGTGAGCTGCGGCATCTATATGTCCTATCAGGGCGGGGAGGAGACGGTCGCGACCGATCAGCAGACGGACAAGCCCGACCTCACCTCCACGACCATGATGCGCATGGTGCTCGACTATGCTTCGACGGTGGAGGAGGCGATCGCGCTCATCGAGCAGTACGATATGCACGACTCGGCGCAGACGTCCTATCACTACATGATCGCGGACGCCACGGGCAAGAGCGCCATCCTCGAGTGGACCAACGGCACGGACGAGACGGACAACGACGGCAGCGCCCGCACGCTGAAGGTCATCTGGAACGATGACGACGCGCACATCGGCGCGCGCGAGGGCGCGGCGGACTACCAGTGGATCACCAACTTCATCCTCCAGCCGGGGTACTACGCGAGCGACGACGAGAAGGCGGGGCTCGACCGTTATGACGAGATCTACGCCCGCCTTTCGGCGACGGACGGCGTCGTCGCGGACGAGGAGGCGGCGATGGACATCCTGCAGGCGGTCGGCAGACGCGACTGGAACAACGACGACGGCAACGGCTGCACGGTCCACAGCGTCGTATATAACCTCACGAAAAAGACGGTGTACTGGGTCGCCAACGAGCACTACGGAGAAGAGGCGTATACCTTCCGTTTTGCGCTCTGAACAAGGACCTTTCCAAGACCCGCGGCAGGCAGAAAGCCCCGCGGGTCTTTTTTTGCGGCGCGCGGGGGCGGGCGCGCGGCGGACGGGAAAGTTTGACCCGGAAAGCGCAAAAATCGTTTGACAAGCGGCAGACGGGCGCGTATAATAGAGCGCAGAAAGGCGATCAAGCGGAAGAGACGCACCAGACGCGCCCGCGCAGAGAGGGGGAGCCGCAGGCTGAAAGCTCCCTTGCAGGCACGGTGCGGTATTCCCCCGCGAGCCGCTCCGCCGAACAGAACTTCAAGCGGAGCCGTCTCCCGCGTTAAGGGGCAACGAGGCGCGCTTTTTTTGCGCGCGAAGATAGGTGGTACCGCGGTCATTTCGCCCTATGCGTCGGCATGGGGCGTTTTTATTTGTCAAAAAAGGAGGTCCTCGTATGGACAATATCTTTGAAGAAGTGATGGAGGAAGTGAAGAACGCCGTCCGTGAGTTCCGCGACAGCCGCGAACTGTACGAAGCGAAGATGCGCTTTCTGGGCAGGACGGGCAGGCTGACGGCGCTCTATAAGAAGATCAGGGAGATCCCCGCCGAGGAACGCCCCTCCTTCGGGCAGAAGATCAACGCCCTGAAAGAGCAGATCGAGGCGCGCTTTGCCGCCCTCGAAGAGGAGCTGCGCCAAAAGGAGCTTGCGGAAAAGCTCGCGGGCGAATCGGTGGACGTCACCATGCCGGGACGCCGCGCCTTTGTCGGCACGCTGCATCCCGTCACGCGCGTCAGGAATATGCTCATCGACGTGTTCGCGGGCATGGGCTTCGAAGTGTTTGAAGGACCCGAGATCGAGACCGATTACTACAACTTCACGGCGCTCAACACGCCCGCGGACCATCCCGCCCGCGATATGCAGGATACCTTCTATGTTTCGGGCGGCTTCCTGCTCCGCACGCAGACGAGCGCGGGGCAGATCAGGCTGATGGAACATAAAAAGCCGCCCATCAAGATGCTCTCCCCGGGCAGGGTGTTCCGCTCGGACGACGACGCGACGCACTCCCCGATGTTCCATCAGATGGAGGGGCTTGTCGTCGACAGGCACATCACGCTGTGCGATTTGCAGGGGATGCTCGACGAGTTCGCCCGCCGCATCTTCGGCAGCGGGAGCAAGACGCGCCTGCGTCCCTCCTACTTCCCGTTCACGGAGCCTTCGGTCGAGGTGGACGTCTCCTGTCACGCCTGCGGCGGCAAGGGCTGCCCGCTGTGCAAGGGGACGGGCTGGATCGAGGTACTCGGCGCGGGCATGGTCAACCGCCGCGTGCTCGAAAACTGCGGCATCGATCCCGACGAGTACACGGGCTTTGCCTTCGGCATGGGCATCGAGCGCATCGCCATGCTCAAATACGGCATCAACAACATCAAGCTGCTGACCGAAAACGACGTGCGTTTCCTGGGTCAGTTCAGAGATTAACGGGAGGACAGAGATGAAAATTCCCTTCAGTTGGTTAAAAGATTATGTCGATATCCCCGTCTCGGCGCAGGAATTGCAGGACAAGCTCTTTTCCTGCGGGTTTGAGGTGGAGGAACTCACCTACCTTGGCAAGGACGTGACCAACGTCGTCACGGGCATCGTCACCGAGACGAAGAAGCACCCCGATGCGGACAGGCTCACCGTCTGCCGGGTGGACTGCGGCGCGCACGGCGTCAAGCAGATCTGCACGGCGGCGACCAACGTCACCGAAGGCGCGATCGTTCCCGTCGCGCTCGACAATTCCACCGTCCTGCACGAGGGCGGCGTGCAGAAGATCAAGACGGGCAAGCTGCGCGGCGTGCTGTCCGAGGGGATGTTCTGCTCGGGCGAAGAGCTGGGCATCAACGACGATTTCTACGAGGGCGCCGAAGTCAACGGCATCCTGCTGCTCGACGCGGACACGCCGATCGGCGTGGACATCCGCCCCGTCGTCGGCATCGACGACTATATCTTCGACATCGCCGTCACGGCGAACCGTCCCGACTGCCAGAGCGTGTTCGGCATGGCGCGCGAAGTCGCCGCCATTTTGAAGCAGCCCTTAAAGACGCCCGCGACCGACTACGCCGCCCATCCGACGGACGTGAAGATCCCCGTCACCGTCAAGGAGCCGACGCTCTGCCCCCGCTATATCGGGCACTACGTCTCGGACGTGAAGATCGGCACGTCGCCGCGCCGCATCCGCCGCCGTCTCGCGCTCTGCGGGCTGCGCTCCGTCTCGGACATCGTCGATATCACCAACTTCGTCCTTCTGGAGCTCGGGCAGCCCATGCACGCCTTCGATAAGAACTATCTGCAGGGCGGCATCGTCGTCCGCCGCGCGCAGGCGGGCGAGAAGATCGTCACGCTCGACGAAAAGGAATTTACGCTCACGCCCGACAACCTGCTCATCTGCGATGAGAAGAAGGGGGTCGCGCTCGCGGGCGTCATGGGCGGGCGCAACAGCGAGATCGTGCCCGACACCGCCGCGGTGTTCTTTGAGGCGGCGAAGTTCGCGCGCGACAGCGTGAGAAAGACCTCGCGCGCGCTGGGACAGCGCAGCGATTCCTCGGCGCGCTTTGAAAAGGGCGTGGACGCCTACACCTGCGCCTTTGCGATGGACCGCGCCCTGCATCTCGTGGAGGAGCTCGGCTGCGGCAAGCCCACGACGTGGCGCGTGGACGTCAACGCGGAGAGCCTCGTGCCGCGCATGATCGCGGCGTCCTACCAAAAGATCGACGACCTTCTGGGCATTCGCGTGCCACATGAGGAGATGTGCGCCATCCTCACCCGCCTCGGATTCGGCGTGACGGCGACGGAGACGGGCATGAACGTCACCGTTCCCCTGTGGCGGGAGGACGTGGACGGCTATCCCGATCTCGCCGAGGAGATCATCCGCTCCTACGGCTACGAGCATATCACGCCCACCTTTCTCTCGCAGGCGACGGTCACGGGCGGCGGGCTCACCGTGGCGCAGAAGGCGGAGGAAAAGTGCCGCAACGTCATCCGCTGGCAGGGCTATATGGAGGCGTGCAACTATTCCTTCTATTCGCCCAAGGACTTCGATCTCATGCGCCTGCCCGCGGACGATGCGCGTCGCCGTGCCGTGACCATCCTCAATCCCATTGGCGAAGATCTTTCCGTCATGCGCACCTTCCTTGCGCCCTCGCTGCTTGCCGACGTTGTGCGCAACGTGCGCCGCGGCAACGATGCGGGCGCGCTCTTTGAACTTGCCAACGTCTATCTGCCGGGGCAGCTCCCCCTGACGGAACTGCCCGAGGAGAGAAAGCATCTCGCCCTCGCCAAGTGGGGGGAGGGGGACTTCTTCGACGTCAAGGGCGCCGTCGAGGCGTTTGCCGAAGCGTTCGGGCTGCGCCTCACCTTCGAGAAGGGGGAGGAGCCCTTCCTGCATCCCGGCATCACCGCCGTCGTCCGGTGCGGCGAAAGGCAGGTCGGCGTGATCGGCGAACTGCATCCCGCCGTCGCCGCGGGGCTTGCGCTGGAAAAGCGCGTCGTCCTCGCCGAGATCGACTATGCGGCGCTGGAAAAGAAGTTTGCCAAGGATATCGTCTATGAAGGGCTGCCCAAGTTCCCCTCCGTCGTGCGCGATCTCGCCGTCGTCGTGGACGAGGACGTCACCTGCGCGCAGGTCGAGGACTGCATCGTGAAGTCCTGCAAGGCGGCAAAGAAGGCGGAACTGTTCGACGTCTACCGCGGCGCGCGCCTCGGCGCGGGCAAGAAGAGCATGGCGCTGCACATCACCTTCTCTTCGGAGGACAAAGCTATCACGCCCGAGACGGCGGACGGCTGGTTCCAAAAGATCGTCCTCTCGCTCGGCAAGCACCTGGGAGGGGAACTCAGATGAGGGCTGCGATCTACGGCGCGGGCGCGCTGGGAACGGTTTTGGGCGCCTATATCGCGCGGGCGGGGCGGCAGATCGACCTCGTCAACCGCAACAGGGCGCACGTCGCGGCGCTCAAGGAAAGGGGCGCGCACGTCACGGGGACGGTCGACTTCGTACAGCCCGTCCATGCGCTGCTGCCCGAGGAGATGACGGGCGAGTACGACGTCATCCTCCTCATGACCAAGCAGAGCGAGAACGAAACGGTCGTCGCCATGCTCAAAGAGTATCTCGCGGCGGACGGCGTCATCTGCACCTGCCAGAACGGGCTGCCCGAGCCCCTCGTCGCGTCCATCGTCGGCGAGGAACGCACGCTGGGCTGCGCCATCGCGTGGGGCGCGACCTTCCGCGGCGAGGGCGTCTCCGAACTCACGTCCGATCCCTCGGCGCTCACCTTCTCGCTGGGGGCGATCGGCGGGAAGGTCAACCGCCTCGACGACGTCCGTTCGCTCATGGAGTGCATGGGGACGGTCGTCGTGGAGGACAACTTCATGGGCGCGCGCTGGTCCAAGCTGCTCATCAACAGCGCCTTCTCGGGGCTTTCGACGGTCACGGGCGGCACCTTCGGCGAGGTCGCCAATGCGAAGCCCTCCCGCCGTGTCGCCCAGCGCATCATCAAGGAGTGCATCGACGTCGCCAAGGCGGCGGGCATCGTCATCGAGCCCGTGCAGGGGCATAAGATCGACAAACTCTTCGACTACCGCGGACCGCTCAAAAAGGCAGTCTCCTTCGCGCTCATCCCCGTTGCGATGAAAAAGCACGCGGGGCTGGTCGCGAGTATGCTGCAGGACCTGCGCGCGGGCAAGAAGTGCGAGATCGGCTATATCAACGGCAGCGTCTGCGACTTCGGCAGAAAGTACGGCGTTCCCACGCCCTTCAACGAGAGGACGGTCGCGATCGTCCGCGAGATCGAGGACGGGAAGTACACCAGCTGTTTTGACAATATCAAATTATACGACGACTTATTCCGCAAGTGACTTTTTGTGCACCGCCGGGGCACCGCCCCGGCGGCGCATGACTTTCTCAACCGTACGTTGCGCAAAAAACAACGTACGGTTGTGTAAAAACAACATTCCGTCGCTTGAAATATCGTCTTTTTTGGCGTACAATCGTGGCAGAAAGTAAGGAGGCAAACATATGCAGACACTCGGAGAACGCATCGCATCCTATCGCAAGGCGGCAAACATGACGCAGGCGGAGCTTGCCGAGGCATGCTCGGTCACGGCACAGGCGGTGAGCAAGTGGGAGAACGATCTTACCGCGCCCGACATTTCTCTTATTCCAAAGCTTGCCGAACTCTTCCATGTCACGACGGACGAACTGCTCGGCGTGCCCAAACGGACGGTCGCTGCCGTCGACCCCGCAAAGGTGGACATGAGTAAAATACTCTTCCGCGTTCGCGTTTTGAGCAAGGAGGGGGACAAAGTGAATGTCAATCTCCCCCTTGCGCTCGCGGAGCTTCTGCTCTCTGACGGAGCAATGTCGTCCAAGCTGTTTGGCAGCAAAGGCGATGCGCTCAAGAGCATTGATTTTGCGCAGATCGTTGCGCTCGTCAGGCAGGGCGCAATGGGCAAGCTGGTCGAAGTGGACAGCGCAGACGGCGATAAAGTCGAGGTATGGGTGGAATGAAGATCTCTGTCCGCTCCGACGTCCGATTTTCGCTCGTTTTGCCTGTTCGCCTCGCACTGTGGATGGTCGGGAAGGCGTCAAAGGCGCACGCGCCCGAGGTCGCTGCGTTTTTACGGCGGGAAAGACGGCAGATCCGCAAGATCCTGCGGGCGGCGCGCCGCATACACGGAAGGCTCGAGCTTGTGCGGGTGGAGGCGGCGGACGGTACGCGCGTGCGGATCGCATTGTAAGCGCTTCTTTCTGCGCCGCCGAGTCGCCGACTCGGCGGCGCAGTGCTTTTATCACAAAATATGGAAATTTAATTTGCGTACAAATACTATATCTTGTGGTATCTGCCAAAAAATAATTGCAAAAATGTGTCCGCTTCCCCTTGACAAAGGCGGGGGAGTGTGGTATGATAGGGACAGTTGAAGACCCCTGCGGCAACTGACGAAGAGCGGAGCACCGCATGGAACCGCAGGGAGGGAACGCCGTTCGTCTGGGCAATTTTTATCCGTCCGTGCGCGGGTAAAGATTGCCTGTTTTTGACCTTTCGGGAGGGGCGCATGGACGGGTACATCCATTCCTATGAATCTTTCGGCACGGTGGACGGTCCGGGCATCCGCTTTGTGGTGTTTTTTCAGGGCTGTCCCATGCGCTGTCAATACTGCCACAATCCCGATACGCGGGGCAGGGGCGGGACGCGCGTTTCGGCGGAGGATGTCGCCCGGGAGGCGGCAAAGTACAAGAGCTACTTCGGCGAGAAGGGGGGCGTCACCGTCTCGGGCGGGGAGCCGCTCATGCAGCTCGATTTTCTTTCGGAGGTGCTCGCGCTGTGCAAACAAAGGGGCATCGGCACCTGCGTCGATACGGCGGGCAACTGCTTTTCGGAAGGGGACGCGCGCTTTGAAAGGCTTCTGGAGGTCGCCGACCTCTTCCTGCTCGACATCAAGCATTCCGATCCCGCGGGGCATCTCGCGCTCACGGGGCTCCCGCAGGAGGGACCGCTCGCCTTCGCCCGCTTTTTGTGCGAGCACAAAAAGCCGATGTGGGTGCGGCACGTTCTCGTCCCCGGCATCACGGACGACGACGTTCAGCTTTATCATTTGCGCGCCATCCTCGATACCCTTCCCAATACGGAAAAGGTGGAGGTGCTGCCCTATCACACGCTGGGCGCGGAGAAGTACCGTTCGCTCGGCATCCCCTATCCCCTGGAGGGCGTCAGCCCGCCCGGCAGGGAGCGGGTCGAGAACGCAAAGCGCATCCTGCGCGCGGGATGGCAGCAAAAACGGGGGGACGTATGAGCAAATTCACACTTCTTGAAGTGAGCGGCGAGTCCTGCGCCAACTGTTATACGCTGCTGCCCGTCGTGAGAAAACTTGCGGCGGAACGGGGCATGGACGTGGAGCATCTGGAAGTCTCGCCCGAGAATGCGGCGCGCGTGCAGGCGCTCGCGATCGACCGCGTGCCGACGCTCATCGTCCTGCGGGACGGGGCGGAGACCGCGCGCTGTACGGGATATCAGCCCGAAGAGATCCTCTCTCTCTGGCTGGACGCCAAGACGGAAGAATAAAATACGGCTTGTTTCACAAAAATAGTTACGAGGGGGAACACGGCGATGGCAAACGAAAGAGCATGGCGCGGGTTTGCGCGCGGCAGATGGAGCAACGACGAAGTGGACGTGCGCGACTTTATCCAGCGCAACTACACGCCCTATGAGGGCGACGGCAGCTTTCTTGCGCCCGCGACCGAGGCGACGAGGAAACTCTGGCAGCAGGTCATGGCGCTCTCCGAGGAGGAGAGAAAGCGGGGCGGCGTCTATAAGGCGGATACGTCCGTCGTTTCGCGCGTCAATTCGCACGCGGCGGGATATTTCGACAAGCAGCTCGAAAAGATCGTCGGCATCCAGACGGACGAGCCGTTCAAGCGCTCGCTGCAGCCCTTCGGCGGACTTCGCATGGCGGAGGAAGCGCTCAAAATGTACGGCTACGAGCTCGATCCCGAAGTCAGGAACATCTTTTTGAAGTACCGCAAGACGCACAACGACGCGGTGTTCGACGTCTACACGCCCGAAATGCGCCGCGCCCGCCACGCGCACATCCTGACGGGACTGCCCGACAGCTACGGCAGGGGCAGGATCGTCGGCGATTACCGCCGCGTCGCCCTCTACGGCGTCGACTTCCTCATCCGCAAGAAGGAGGAGGACAAGTCGCTTCTGGACGGCTGCATGACGGCGGACAAGATCCGCGACCGCGAGGAGATCGCCGAGCAGATCAAGGCGCTGGGCAGGCTCAAGGAGATGGCGGCTGCCTACGGCTTCGATATCTCCCGCCCCGCCGAGACGGCGCAGGAGGCGGTGCAGTGGCTGTACTTCGGCTATCTGGGCGCCATCAAGGATCAGAACGGCGCGGCGATGTCCATCGGCAGGAACTCCACCTTCCTCGATATCTATCTCCAGCGCGATCTCGACGAGGGGACGCTCACCGAGGAAGCGGCGCAGGAACTCATCGATCACTTTGTGATGAAGCTGCGCGTCGTCAAGTTCATGCGCACCAAGGAGTATAACGAACTGTTCAGCGGCGATCCGACGTGGGTCACGGAGAGCATCGGCGGCATGGGGACGGACGGCAGGACGCTCGTGACAAAGAACAGCTTCCGCATCCTGCACACGCTGGAGAATCTCGGCCCCGCGCCCGAGCCCAACCTCACGGTGCTCTGGTCGCGCAGGCTTCCCAAGGGCTTCAAGACCTTCTGCGCGGAGATCTCCATCAAGACCTCCGCCGTCCAGTACGAGAGCGACGATCTGATGCGTCCCGAGATGGGGGACGACTACTGCATCGCGTGCTGCGTCTCGAGTATGCGCGTCGGCAAGGATATGCAGTTCTTCGGCGCGAGGGCGAACCTTGCAAAGTGCCTCCTGTACGCCATCAACGGCGGCAGGGACGAGCTTGCGCGCGACAGGGACGGCAAACCCATGCAGGTCTCGCCCGCCTACGCGCCCGTCTCGGGGGACGGCCCGCTCGACTACCGGGAGGTCGTCGCAAAGTATACCGAGATGATGCGCTGGCTCGCGGGACTGTACGTCAACACGCTCAACGTCATCCATTATATGCACGACAAGTACTGTTACGAGGCGCTCGAGATGGCGCTGCACGACAGCGAGGTGCGCCGCTTCTTCGCGACGGGCATCGCGGGGCTCTCCTGCGCGGCGGACAGCCTCTCCGCCATCAAGTATGCGAAGGTGTACCCCGTCCGCAACGAGGACGGCATCGTCACCGATTTCAGGATCGAGGGGGACTACCCCAAGTACGGCAACAACGACGACAGGGCGGACGAGATCGCCGTATGGCTGGTGCGCACCTTCATGAACTTCATCCGGTCGCACGAGACATACCGTGATTCCGTGCCGACGATGTCTATCCTCACCATCACGTCCAACGTCGTCTACGGCAAAAAGACGGGCAACACGCCCGACGGCCGCCGCGCGGGCGCGCCGCTCGCGCCGGGCGCCAATCCCATGCACGGGCGCGATTCGCACGGGGCGCTCGCCTCGCTCGAATCGGTCGCCAAGATCCCGTACGAGTACGCGCGGGACGGCATTTCCAACACCTTCTCGGTCACGCCCCGTTCGCTGGGCAAGGACGAGGAAGTCTGAGATCATCGCAAGGAGGAATCGGTCATGGCAAACCAGAGAACGGAAAATCTTGTCAATATGCTCGACGCATACGTCGCGGACGGCGGATATCACCTCAACGTCAACGTCTTTGACCGCGAGACGCTGCTCGATGCGCAAAAGCATCCCGAAAAATATCCCCAGCTCACCATCCGCGTGAGCGGATACGCCGTCAATTTCAACAAGCTCACCAAGGAGCAGCAGGACGACGTCATCTCGCGCACCATCCACGAGAGTATGTGACGATGGAGAAGGAACAACGCCGCGCGCAGAGGCAGGCGCGCAGACAGGCGCGGGACGAGGCGCGCGCCAAGCGGCAGTATGAACGGCTCAGGAGCCACGTCGTCAACTGCCCCGAATGCGGGGCGGAGGCGCTCGATCACATGACCGAATGCCCCAAGTGCGGCGCGGCGCTCACGCCGTCCGGCTACAAGCCGATGAACGAAAAGACCAAAAAGACGCTGCGCGCCGTCGCCTTTGCGGCGGGCGCCGTGATCGTCGTCGCGGCGGTCGTCATCTTTATGTTTTGTTAGAAATGAGCGGCTCTACTCCCGGTAGAGCCGCCTTCTTTTTTTGTAGACCTTAAATTTTTCGGGTGGAATGCGCATTTTCCGCCGTAGAAAGGGCAAAAAAGGGAGTAGAAGCGGCAGGGGAAAGAGTAGCGCGCGGGGGCGGGAAAATAGGTTGCCCCTGCCGCTCCTTTTGCATATACTGACCGTGAACAACGCACAGGGAGGCAGTTATGCAGGCAGTCGTTTCACCGTGTCCCGCGCCCGCAGGGAAGGACGCGCGGGAGAAAAAGGGGTTTTTGTCCTTCTACACCAAGGGAGAGGAGATCTTCAACGCCGTTTCGCACATCGTCGGCGGCGCGATGGGGCTCGCCTTCTGGATCGTCCTCGCGCTGCTCGCCGCGCCCGATGCGGCGGCGCTGCTCGGCGTCTCGCTCTTCGGCGCCGGCGTCGTCATCCTGTACACGATGAGCGCGCTCTATCACTTCCTGCCCGACGGCAGGGCGAAGGGCGTGTTCCGCGTGTTCGATCACTGCACCATCTATCTGCTGATCGCGGGGACGTATTCGCCCTTCTGTCTCGTCGCGCTGGGCGGGACGGTCGGCTGGATCGTGTTCGGCGTCCAGTGGGCGTGCGCCGCGGCGGGCATCACGATGAACGCGATCGCCATGAACAACAAGGTCGTCAAGGGCATTTCGATGGCGCTCTACTTCGTCGAGGGCTGGATGGCGCTCGCGCTCTTTCCGCTGCTCGTTAAGACGATGTCCGTGGCGTCCCTCCTCTTCCTTTTAGGCGGCGGGATCGCCTACACGGCGGGCATCGTGTTCTTCGCGCTCGGCAGAAAGGTGCGCTGGTTCCATTCCGTCTGGCACATCTTCGACCTCGCGGGGACGGCGCTGCAATTCGTGAGCATCCTCCTGCTCTTCCTCTGAAACGTTCAGAAAGTGAACTTTGCAAATGGCTTGACAACTGCCGCGGGATGTGGTATACTGTAGTTACAGGCGGGAGCCGCCTGTTCGCGACAATATTACGGGAGGACGGAATATGAAGAAGTTACTGATGAGTACCGCGGGCGTCGTTCTGACGATCGCGATCTGTATGGGGCTTGCGGGCTGCAGCGGCAACGGTGCGCTTGCCGAAGCGAGGAGCATCCGCGGCGAAGAAGTCAGTGAAGAGGAGTGGAACGCAGCGTTCAAGGGGCTGGGCGGCGAGGAGAGTTTTACCGTGCCGCTTTCCGCCGCGCCCGAAGAGGGGCAGACGCCGCAGGTGTCGCCCGCCAACTTCGCGGTCGAGTATGAGACGGAGACGCGCATGGACGTTACTGTCGAGGAACAGACGGTCAACGGGGAAGTGCTCGTCGAAGCGGCGGAGGCCTCCGTTACGATGAAGATCTGGGCGACGGTCACCGTTGCCGATCACAAGATGCATATGGAAGTCGGCTACGACGGCCGCGTCGACGGTTCGGAGAACGTTTTGGAGCAGCTCGGCGGCGAGACGATCAGCGGCTCGGGCGGCGTGGAAGTCTACACCGCCGTTCAAGATGGCGTCACGCAGGTATATGCGCGCGTCGACGGCGGCGAATGGCAGACGGCGACGGGCGGCGCAAGCGCGCTGGAAGGCGTCTCGGAAGCCGTGCTTGCGCAGATCGACGTGCTCATCGATGAACTTTCGGACATCGGCGACTATTACGGGCAGTACAAGGACTTTACATACAACGGGGACAAGAAGGGCTACGTCTATCAGGACGGCAGTTTGGGTTCTGCCATCGGCGGCATGGTCGGCGGCGATCTGATCGTCAAGCTCCGCGGCGGCAGGCTTGCTGCCGTTTTGCAGGAAGGGGAGATCGACATGGATCTTCTCGGCGTCGGCATAACGGGCTCGGCGGCGATGGGCATGGTGTATACGATGGGCGGTCAGAGCGTGACGCTCCCCAAAGTATAAAGAAGATCTACGGCGTGCGCAGGTTTTCCCTGCGCACTTTTTTTTGTGCGGGACGGGCAATCTCCTTGACAGGCGGGCGCAAATCGGGTATGATATGACATATTGCACAGGGCAACACGGAGGAAGTTCCATGAAGAAAGTATTTGCCGCGCTTGCGGCGGGAGTAATGGCGTCGGCGATGGCGCTGAGCCTTGCCGCCTGCGCCGAGCCGGAGAAGAGCGTGGTCGAGCGCGCCGAGGAGATGGCTTCCGAGCGCATCGGCTCGCGCGAGGCATGGGAAGCGGCGTTTGCCGATCCCACGCTGGGCGCGACGGACACGTCCTATACCTTTAATAACGCCAACTATTCCATCGAGAGCGAGAGCGTTTCTACCATCGGCGGCAATCTTGGCGGCGGCAGCAGGCTGAATATTTCATCGCGTGTGACGAGAGAACTCACCGTCGCGGGAGATAAACTTCATTTTGCGCAGCGCACGGAAATGTCGGGCGATACGTCGGAGGATTCCACGCAGATCAACGGCAAGGAAGAATATTATGCGCTGGATGAGAGCCGCTACGAATATTATTACAAGGATGCGAACGGGGCGTGGAAGATGGAGACCCGTTCCAAACTCGGGATCTCGTTGATCGAGACGAGCGCGTATACGGGGACGCTCACGTCCTATGCCGATTCCTATGAGATGTTTACATGGAGCGACGCGCGCATGGGCTACTATCTGCCCGTCACGATCAAGGGGCTGCTCGATGTCACCGTCAATGCAACGCTCACGCTCAAATTCCGCGAAGGGAAGATCGCCGCGATGCTCATTTCGGACGCTGCCGTCGATCCCGATGCGGCAACGGACGGGCTGCTCCTCACCGACATCGCCGCGTCCGTCCAAGTGGGCGTGATCGTCACATACGGGGGAAGGACAGTTTCGCTCCCTCTGTAACGGAGGGCGTGAAAACGCGGCGTCCCGCCGCGTTTTTTTGTGGGGGAGATACGCAGAAAGGAGTACTATGCAGACGATCAGCGAGATCTTGTCCGAGGAGCTCGGACAGCGCAGGGACTATGTGGAGAACGTCATCACCCTTCTGGACGAAGGCAACACGGTGCCGTTCATCGCACGTTACCGCAAGGAGATGCACGGCGCGATGGACGACCAGACCATCCGTACCCTTGCGGACCGCCTCGCCTATCTGCGCAATCTGGAGGCGCGCAGGCAGGAGGTCAAGACGTCCATCGAAAATCAGGGCAAGATGACGGAAGAGTTGAGCCGCGCCATCGACGAGGCAAAGACGCTCGCCGAGGTCGAGGACCTCTACCGTCCCTATAAACAGAAGCGGCGTACGCGCGCCACGATCGCCCGCGAGAAGGGGCTCGCGCCGCTCGCCGAGCTGCTCTATGCGCAGGCGCCCGACTGTCCCGCGCCCGAGGAGGCGGCAAAGGCGTACGTCGATCCCGAAAAGGGGGTCGCCTCCGTCGAAGTAGCGCTTGCGGGCGCGTCCGATATCATTGCCGAGACCGTCTCGGACGACGCCGACGTGAGAAAGGCGCTGCGCGAGCTGTACAACGAGTGGGCGGACGTCGTCTCCGTCGCCGCCCAAAAGCAGCCGGAGGACACCGTCTACCGCAACTATTACGCCTTTACGGCGCCCGTCAACAAGATCCAGGGGCATCAGGTGCTCGCCGTCAACCGCGGCGAGAAGGAGGAGGTGCTCAAAGTGAGCGTCGTCATCAGCCGCGACGCCGCGCTGGGCGGGGTGTACCGCAGGGTGCTGAAAAAGCGCTGCGCCTCCACCGCGTTCGTGGAGAACGCCGCCGCCGACGCCTATGACAGGCTCATCGCGCCCTCGATGGAGCGCGAAGTGCGCGCCTCCCTCACGGACGCCGCGTGCGAGGGCGCCATCGGACAGTTTGCGCTCAATCTGAAGCCCCTTCTGATGCAGCCGCCCGTCAAGGGATTTGTCACGATGGGGCTGGATCCCGGCTACCGCATGGGCTGCAAGGTCGCCGTCGTGGACGGCACGGGCAAGGTGCTCGATACGACCGTCGTCTACCCGACGCACGGCGAACGGCAGAAGCGCGAGTGCATCGAAAAACTCTCTCATCTCATCAGGAAGCACGCCGTCAGGCACATCGCCATCGGCAACGGCACGGCGAGCCGCGAGACCGAACAGATGGCGGTCGAGCTCATCGGCGGGCTGGGCAGGGGCGCGGACGTGTCCTACGCCATCGTCAACGAGGCGGGCGCGTCCGTCTATTCCGCATCCCCTCTGGCGGCGGCGGAATTTCCCGATTTCGACGTCAACCTGCGCTCCGCCGTCTCCATCGCAAGGCGCCTGCAGGATCCGCTCGCCGAACTCGTCAAGATCGACCCCAAGTCCATCGGCGTGGGACAGTACCAGCACGATATGCCCGAGAAGCGGCTCACCGAGGCGCTGGACGGCGTCGTCGAGGACTGCGTCAACGCCGTGGGCGTCGATCTCAATACGGCGTCCGCGCCCCTTCTGGCGCGCGTCTCGGGGCTCAATGCGGGCGTGGCGGCGAACGTCGTGAAATACCGCGAGGAAAACGGCTCGTTCTCTTCGCGCAGGCAGCTTCTGAAAGTCCCCAAGCTGGGCGCCAAGGCGTTCGAGCAGTGCGCGGGATTTCTGCGCGTGCCGGAGAGCAAGGAGATCCTCGACAACACCGCCGTCCATCCCGAAAGTTATGCCGCGGCGGAAAAGCTGCTCTCCATCTGCGGCTATACCGAAGAGGACGTGCGCGCGGGCAGGCTCACCGAACTGAGGTCCCGCCTCAAAGCGTACGGCGAGGGAAGGGCAGCCGCCGAATGCGGCGTGGGCGTCCCGACGCTGCGCGACGTCGCCGCCGAGCTGTTAAAGCCCGGGCGCGACCCCCGCGACGAGCTCCCGCCCCCCGTGCTGCGCACGGACGTTCTGGAGATCAAGGACCTGAAGCCCGGGATGCAGCTGAAGGGTACGGTGCGCAACGTCATCGACTTCGGCGCGTTCGTCGATATCGGCGTCCATCAGGACGGGCTCGTGCATATCTCGCAGATCTCCGATAAGTTCATCCGCCATCCCTCCGAGGTGCTCTCCGTCGGCGACGTCGTCACCGTCTGGGTCAAAGAGGCGGACGAAAAGAAGAAGCGGATCTCGCTCACGATGAAGGATCCGAACAGACAAAAAAATAAAAAATAACTCTCTGCCACCGGGTAGAGGGACCGCGAAGAGCGTTCGTGCCATTGCCGTTAGGTCTGAGAAGGGAATGGTCCACGGACGCTTTTTTCACAAGAGGAGAATGGATATGAATGACGAAACGCATCGCAAAAAGCACTATTTTTCCGCATTCGAGCTCGCCCTGTGGCTGGGCTCGCTGGCGCTCATCGGCGTCGCCTTTGTCCTGTGGGACCGCGTCAACTTCCTCACGCTGTGCGCTTCGCTCATCGGCGTGACTTCGCTCATCTTCTGCGCCAAGGGCAATCCCGTGGGGCAGGCGCTCATCATCGTCTTTGCCGTGCTGTACGGCGTCATCTCGTGGATGCAGGCGTATTACGGCGAAGTCATCACCTATGTCGGGATGTCGGCGCCGATGGCGGTCTACGCGCTCGTCGCATGGCTGAAAAATCCCTATAAAGGAAACCGCGCCGAAGTCAAGATCAACGTCTTGCGCGGCAGGGAATATCTTCTGATGTTCCTGCTCGCCGCCGCCGTGACCGTCGCCTTCTACTTTATTTTGCAGGCGTTCCATACCGCCAACCTCATCCCGAGCACCGTTTCCGTGACGACCAGTTTTATTGCCGTCTATCTCACGGCGCGCCGCAGTCCCTTCTACGCGCTCGGCTATGCCGCCAACGATATCGTGCTCGTCGTCCTCTGGTCGCTCGCCGCCGTGAACGATCTTTCCGCGCTCTCCGTCGTCATCTGCTTTGCGGTCTTTCTCGTCAACGACGTCTACGGGTTCGTGAACTGGATGCGGATGCGCCGCCGTCAGGCGGTCGCCGAGGAGGCGGCGCGGGGTTGACATTGTCATCCTTTCGTGTTACAATAGGGGAGAAAACTTCCAATGAAACACGAGAGGGGACGATGCGGGCGGTCTTTGTCTGTTATTCGGGAACGGGAAATACGCGGCGGGTGTGCGAGGCGCTCATGGGCGAGCTCGCTGCCCGCGGACACGAGGCGGAGCTCGTTCCGCTCATCCGCGGGGAGGCGCTGCCTCCGCTCACGGCGGAGCGGATCGTATTCGCCTTCCCCGTCCACGCCTTCCGCGCGCCCGCGCCCGTCCTCGCCGCGATCGGAGCGCTGCCGCCCTCCGCGGGCCGGACGGTTTTTTTCGTGCGTACGTCGGGCGAGCCGCTCGCGCTCAATCATGCCGCCGTCCTCGCTCCACGCCGCATCCTGCAGAAGAAGGGTTACCGTGTCGCGGGCGATCTGCATTACGTCATGCCCTACAATATCATCTTCCGCCATACGGACGGCATGGCGGCGCGGATGTGGGAGACGGTCGTCCGCCGCCTTCCCGCCGACGCCGCCGCGATCGAGGCGGGCAGCGGGCGTCTGCCCCGCGTGGGGCTGTTCGGGCGCGCCGCCGCCCTTGCCGTGCGCATCGAACAGCCCGCCATGCCGCTCATCGGCAGGGGGTTTTCCGTTTCGGAGGACTGCGTGGGCTGCGGGGCGTGCGCGGCGCGCTGTCCCGAGCGCAATATCCGCATGGGGGGCGGAAAGCCCGTGTTCGGCGGGCATTGCACGGGGTGCATGGCGTGCGCGTTTTTCTGCCCGAGGGATGCGGTGCGCACAGGGATCCTGAACGGCTGGCGCGTCAACGGCGCATACGATCTGACCGCGCCGCCCGCGGAGGACAAGGAGGTCTGCCGCTATTGCAGGAAGTCCTATCTGCGCTATTTCCACAGTTACGAATAAAAGAAGGGCGCCGCCCGCGCAGATCGCGCGGGCGGCGCCCTTTCATTGCATTGTTCACCGCAGGATGCGGAAGTGGTGCAGCCAGAGTTTATCGGGCGTGAGGAAGTTGTAGCGCGCGCCGCACGTCTCGCAGGTGACGCCGCCGTGGTTGTCGCTGACTTCGGTGCTGCCGCACACGAGGCAGTAGTTGCCGTATACGCTGTGCGGGCTCGCAAAGGTGAGCACGGTGGTCTTGGCGATCGCGGTGAGGTCCTGCTGCGAATTGAGGTTGTTGGGCACGACGCAGGAGGCAATGTCGCTGTACGGCGTCGGATACAGGCTCACATAGAAGTCCGCGTCCGGCTGCGGCTCGATCTCGGTGTCGCGGACGAGGTAGACGCGGTATTTTTCCTTGCGCTTCGTCTCCTTGGCGCGCACGGTGAGCTGCATACATTCGTCCTGCGGGAGCCATACGTCCACGGTGAAATCGTCGTTTTCGACCGTCGCCGCGGGGATGCGTACGGCGCGCTCGGAGATCAGGATGGGGGGATCGTTTTTGAGCGTGAACCCCAGTCCCAGATAGGCGTTGAGCATCCCGAAGAAGATGAACATCGCATAAGCGTTGCGGCTCTGCGCTTCGCCCGTCGTCGGGGCGTCCGCCCCCAGCGTGTCCAGAAAGTTCCAAAGTTCCGCGCAGCGGCGGTAGTCCTCGTTATGCGTGAGCAGGTTGGTCAGTTCCGGGCTGCCCGTGAAGGCGGGGTACTTGTCCATCGTCTTGTAGAAGTTGCTCTGACGGAAGGTGCCGATGCGCGTTTTGAGTTGCAGGAGCGCCGCGAAGTCCTCGTACGTCTGCGCCTTCGCCTGTTGGAAGGTATCCGTCCGCATGAACTTCATGAAGTCCAGCTTGTTGAGATGGGAGAGCTGAAAGTACGCCGCGTACAGCGAGGGGATGCTCTCCTTCGCCGTGCGCAGCGGAACGCGCATAAAGCGGATGAGACGGTCGATGAGCGTCTTGACGAGCCTGTTTTCATACGAATTGCAGTCGTCCTCGTGCGTGGTCGCGTAGACGTACTCGGGGCGCACTTCGTCGCCGCGGCGCTTCCAGATCCTGCCGTCGCTGATGGTCGCGCGGATGCCCGCGGGGGAAAGCACGCCCGCGCGTTCGGCGCGCACCTGCGTCATGTCGGTGCGCAGCGTGACGTAGGGCTTGCGCACGACGTTGGCGATGTGCGGGAGCGTCTTTTTGATACGCTCGATCGTCCCGGGCTGATCTTCCGATGCGGGCGTGGGGATGAACAGGCGGAAAGATTTGTCCGCGATGGCGTCCAGCACCTGCGAAACGGTGCCGTATTGCTCGGTAAACTGCCTGTAAAAGCGTTCCAGGGATGCATTCATGCAAGTTTCCGCTTCATCTTGGCGATGGTGGAGAGGGTGGCGGAGAACTCTTTTTCGGTAAATTCTTTCTTGACGTACTCTTCCAGCTTGCCGAGATTTTGTTTGAGATTTTCTTCAAAGCGCCCTTCGATCTTACGCAGCACCTTGCGCGCGAACATCAGATCGAGCGCCTTGTACGCCGTGCCGCCGCACGCCACATAGATGGGGACGAACACCTGCACCTGATTCATGATGCGGTTGCCGAAGTTGACGTCGAAGGTGTCGTACATGAAGGAAGAGAGATCGGAGAACTTTTTGTAGTCGCGCTGTTCCATGGGGTGCTCGGCGAGCACCCTTTCAAACATGGAGACGAGCTGATCTTTGTTCAGGCGGATGCGCGGCTCCTTTCTCTGGACGTGGACGACTTCCTTTCTCTCGGAAAAGTCGATGACCACGGCGCGGTCGTATACCTTGTCGGTGATGGTGAAGGTGGAGTCGTCCTTGTTCGCCGTGCCGATGAACCAGGTGTTGTGCGGGATATGGATGGTGCAGTCGGGCAGCTTCGCGGGAAGGTTGCCGCTCGTCGAGACCGCCATCAGCGGGATGTTCCACTGCCGCGCGTCCAGTTCGAGGATGGACAAAAAGTCCGCAAAATAGTACTCCACGCGCGAGAGGTTCATCTCGTCGAGCACCATCATGGAGATGGTCTTCGTCTCGTAGTTGGCGCGGTACAGCCCGCGCAGGAAGGGGGTCTCCACGAACTTCTTGGCGAAGTCGTTGTAATAGCCCAGAATGTCGCTGCGGTCCTTCCAGGAAGCCTGCACCGAGGTAAAGCAGACGTTGCTGCGCGTGTATTCGGCAAAGTACTTGGGAAGGGAGGTCTTGCCCGTACCCGAAAGCCCTTCCAGGATGAGGAAGTGCGAGCAGGCGAGCCCCGCCAAAAAGGAGCGGATCGCCTCCATCGGGTAGAACATATCGTTGCATTCGAGATAGCGGTTGAACCCCTCCACGAGCCTGGTCAGTGTGAGCCCTTCGATCTCCTCGGGCTCCGTATAGGGCGTTTCCTCATAGTGCGCGTCCATTTCGAGCAGGTCGGGGAAGAACACGGGCGCGTCCTCGGGCTTTTCCGCCGCGGCTGCCTGTCCGCCGAAGTCGCCGTTGGCGATCTTCTGCCCTTCCTTGTAGTCGGGGATCTGGTCGCCGTACTTTACGGTGCGGATGGTGATGCGCACGATATAGTCGATGATATGCGCAAGGACGATGATGCCCGCGATGATCGCAAAGCCCACAAAGAAGTTCAGGGGATCGACGACGAAGAAATCGTTGGGGGAGATGACGTACAGCAGCACGAAGATGAGCATGAAAAGCAGCAGCGTTGCCGCGGCGGCAGCGCCCCACATCACCGCTTTGCTCTTGCGCGTCGCCTCCGCCTTGTCCGACTGATAGGTGACGAGCGCGACCCGCACGATCCAATGCACGATGAAGAAGCCGACGAGCATGAGCAAAAAGCGCCAACTCCCCGCCTCGACGGGAAAGGCGCCCGTCCAATGCAGCGTCGCGAGAACGAGCGTCGCAAGCACGGTAAAGCCTATGGATTTGAGCGCGGTAATCAGAAGTTTCAAGTCTATTTTTTGCATTCAGCACCTCGCGAACGGGAAAGTCATGCGTTTTTTCAGCCATGATAATTGTACCCTAAAACGGAAAATAAGTCAATAGAAAGTATGCTGTCACAAAAATTTTCTCCCGCCCTGCCCGCAGCCCCGTCTGCGGGCGGGGCGGGAGAAAAAAGTTTTGAAAAAAGATAACAAACGCGTGTCAGATGCGGGCAAAAGGGCATCCGGAAATTTTTTGCGCAAGTCGGTTGACAAACACAGGGAACGCTTATATAGTTAGAAGCGAATGCTATGATTTTATCATGGGGTCACTATGGGAACAAGGAGGTGAGCGAATGTCCAAGCAGGACGTCCGTGCGGACGTATTGCAGGCGGTCTGCGATGTCTGCTGCAAACACGGGCTGGAACACCTGACGACCAAAAAACTCGGCGAGGAGGCGCGCTGCTCGGAGGCGATGATCTACTATCACTTCAAGAGCAAGCAGGAGATCCTGGAAGCGACATTCCTCCATATCCACGGCGAGATCGACGCCGTCTTCCGCGAACACTTCATCGCAAGGGGGCTCGTGCTCGAGCGCGACACCTACAACGTCTGCGTGGAGACGTGGATGCTCTATTACGGCTATTGGCGCGATCATCCCGCGCAGCGGGCGTTCTACGATGCGTTCATCCATTCGCACTATATCACGAACGAGCTGTGGCTGCGCGACAATGCGAGCTACGTCTTCTTCACCTCCATGTTCGGAAGGCTGATGGGGGACGTGGCGCAGGCGAGATTTTCTTCGGCTGCGCCTCGAAAGCGTCGTCGGCGGAAACGGGCGTCGGCACTTTCGTGTGCCGCGCTGCGCCGCCTCCTACTTCGCACTTCGTGCTTGTGCGCCATGGCAAAAAATGCAATTGCAAGCAAGCATTTTTTGCGCATGTCGGGCGCGCGAACTCGTGGGGATCCACGATTTTGAGCGGCTCGTCTTCTGCGCCGACACGCAAAAAGCGCCCCCACAGGGCGCTTTTTTGCGGTGGCGCAGAAGACGAGATTCGAACTCGTGCTACCTGTTACGGTACTACTCCCTTAGCAGGGGAGCCCCTTGAGCCTCTTGGGTACTTCTGCACGCCGTGCTCGGTCGGCTCACTTCCGAGCCAAACTACTATACCATAAAAGCGGGCAATTGTCAAAGTATATTTTCCCGAATTTACAAAAAAAAATAAAAAATTGCCGTTCATGTCTTGCGGGCGCGGGAAAAGTATGGTAGAATAGGGGGGAACAAAAGGCAGTCAAGGAGAGCTTTATGAATATCTGGCATGACATCGATCCCAAGCGCATCACCCCCAAGAGTTTTGAGGCGCTCATCGAGATCCCCAAGGGCAGCAAGACGAAGTACGAACTGGATAAGGAGACGGGCATCTTGAAGATCGACCGTGTCCTGTACACCTCTACGGTCTATCCCTCCAACTACGGGTTTATCCCGCGCACCTATGCCGATGACGGCGACCCGCTCGACGTCCTCGTGCTTTGCAACGAGGCGATCTATCCCATGACGCTCGTCAACTGCTATCCCATCGGCGTCATCAAGATGGTGGACAGCGGCGCCCTGGACGAGAAGATCATTGCCATCCCCTTCAAGGATCCCACTTACAATACCTATTACGACATTCAGGAATTGCCCAAGCACATCTTCGATGAAATGATGCACTTCTTTGAGGTGTACAAGTCCCTCGAGCATAAAAAGACGACGGTCAAGGAGATCGCACACCGCGAGGAGGCCGTCGAGATCATCAAAAAGTGCCTCAAGATGTACGACGACAAGTTCGGAGGAAAGGCATGAACGAGGAAGAAACGCCCTGCACCAAGATCGTCTTTTTCGGCGATTCCATCACCGCATCGGGGCGCAACTATATGGACGACACCGACCTCGGCGTCGGCTATGTCAAGATCGCGGCGGGGAAGCTCCGCCTGCTCTATCCCGACGTCAGGTTCTGTTTTCTCAACCGCGGCGTGGGCGGCGAGCGCACGGCGGAACTGTGCGAACGCGTGCAGCGCGACGTCGTGGAGCAAAACCCCGATTACGTCGTCCTGCAGGTCGGGATCAACGACGTATGGTGCCGTTTTTCGCGCGGGGAGGAGGTCACGCCCGATGCCTTCCGCGCCAACTACACCTACCTCGTCGACACCATCATGGCGACGGGCGCGCGCCTCTTCCTCATCCAGCCCTATGCGCTCAAGATGGGGGACAAACAGCGCTTCCGTCCCTTCCTCGCCCGCTTTAACGAGATCATCCGCACGATCGCGGCGGAGCGCAGGATCCCGCTCATCCCTACGGACGAGATCTTTATGGGCGTGACGCAGGACATCGACCCCGCGCAGTTTTCGACGGACGGCGTGCATCCCACGCACCGCGGCTGCCGCTATATCGCCGACCTGCTCATCAAGGAACTGAAAAAATGCCTGGGGTGAGGCGGCTGCTTGTTGTCGTGGATATGCAGCACGACTTTGTGGACGGCGCGTTGGGTACGCCCGAAGCCGTCCGCATTTTGCCCGTTGTCCGCACGCTTGCCGAACAGTGGCATGGGGATGTTGCCTATACGCAGGATACGCATGGCGCGGACTATCTCTCCACGCAGGAGGGGAAGTTTCTGCCTGTTCCGCATTGCATCAGGGGTACGCGCGGCTGGGAAATTGTACCCGAAGTGCGCACAGGGAAATCGGCGCGCATCTTTGAAAAGGGGACGTTCGGGAGCGTCGCGCTCGCGGAATACGCCAGGGAGTACGACGAAGTGGCGCTGTGCGGCGTCTGCACGGATATCTGTGTCGTCTCCAACGCGCTGCTCATCAAGGCGTTTTCGCCCGAAGCGGCGATCTACTGCGTCGCGGACGCCTGCGCGAGCACGTCGCCCGCCGCACACGAAGCCGCGCTTGCGACCATGCGCAGCTGTCAGGTGCAGACGGTTTCCTCCGCCCACCTGCTTATCCGATAAAATCACGGGGGAGCGCACGCCGCTCCCCTTTTGTTTGGAGTTGTTATGGAAAAGACCAATGCAATGCGCATTCTGGAGCGCGCGAAGATCGGCTATAAAGTACACACCTACGAGGGCGGCGCGCTCTCGGGCGTGGAGGTCGCGAAAGCGCTCGGGGAGGACCCCGCAGACGTCTTCAAGACGCTCGTGGCCGTTGGTGCGCCGCGCAGGTATTATGTGTTCGTCATTCCCGCGGCGGCGGAACTGGACCTCAAAAAAGCAGCCGCGGCGGCGGGGGAGAAGTCGGTCGCGATGCTTCCGCAAAAGGAACTGTTCCCGCTCACGGGGTATGTCCACGGCGGCTGTTCGCCCTTCGGCATGAAGAAGGCGTTCCCGACCTTCTTTGACGGGAGCGCCGTCGGCAGGACGGTGTGCGTGAGCGGCGGGAAGGTGGGCGTACAGATCGAGGCGGCGTTCTCCGACGTGCAGGCTGCGCTCGGCTGCACCGTTGCCGACCTCACAAGAAAATAAAGTTTCAGCCGAAATACGAGGGGCGCGCCGTGCGATGCACGGCGCGCCCCGATTTCATAAAAATATTGGATATTTCCCTGACTTTTTTGCCTTGCCGCTTGCAAACTGACCGTAAGTGTGCTATACTGAACATGCTACACAAACTGAATAAATTGCCCATAAGGTACGAAGCGGCATTTCGTATCTCTTTTTCCTTATGGGTAGAAGTTTGTGTAGCAACAATCGGAGATACAATGCAGGGCGTGTCTCCGATCGGAGCACGCTTTTTCGCGTCGTGAAAAAATGTTTGGAGGTGTAGGATATGAAACGAAAAATTTGGACAGTACTGCTGACAGCGCTTTTGGTGCTGTCCTGCATCGTTGTCTTTGCTGCATGCGGGTCGTTCGGCGGCGATCCGGACGACGGCGACAACGGCGACGATACAACCATTGTCACTCCGGGCGACCCGGACGACGATCCCGATACGCCCGGCGATCCCGATGAGGAACCTGAGACGCCGCATGAGCATACATATACTTCTGCTGTCACCAAGGAGCCGACTTGCACGCAGGAAGGCGAGATGACCTACACCTGCACCTGCGGCGACAGCTATACGGAGCCGATTGCAAAGACCGCGCATACCGAGGTGATCGACGAAGCGGTCGCGCCCTCTTGCACAAAGACGGGCTTGACGGAGGGCAAGCACTGCTCCGCCTGCGGCACCGTATTCGTCGAGCAAGAAGTTGTTTCCATGATCGCGCACAACTATGTAAACGGCGTCTGTGATATGTGTGGCGCGCCCGAGCCGCAGCCCACCGAAGGACTTGTATTTGAACTTTCCGACGATGGTAGTCAATATGCCGTGTCCGACTATGCGGGCACAGAGGCGGAAGTGTATATCCCTGCCGTCTACGAAGGGCTTCCCGTCACAAGCATTGGAAATCGGGCGTTCAGTGGTTGCAGCAAGCTTACAAGCGTGACGATCAGCAACGGCGTCACAAGCATTGGGGCTGGCGCGTTCTGGGGTTGCAGCAGTCTGACTAGCATCACGATACCCGACAGCATTACAAGCATTGGGCATGAGGCGTTCAAGGTTACCGCATACTACAATGACGAAAGCAATTGGGAAAATGACGTCCTCTATCTTGGCAATTATCTGATTACAGCGCGCACAACACTTCCAAGCGAATACATTATCAGACAGGGTACAAAGACGATTGCGGATTATGCGTTCTCTTGGTGCAGCGGACTTACAAGTATCGAAATTCTTGACGGCGTCACAAGCATTGGAGATTATGCGTTCTCTTGGTGCAATGGCCTTACGAGTATCACGATTCCCGACAGCGTCACAAGCATTGGGGAATATGCGTTCTATTATTGCAGTAACCTTGCAGGCATCATCATCCCCGACGGTATTACAAGCATAGAGGGCGCAACATTTGGATTTTGCAGTAGTCTTGCGAGCATCTCTATCCCCACCAGCGTCACAAGCATTGGCTGGGGAGCATTTTATGGGTGTAGTGGGCTTAAAAGCATCAAGATTCCCGATAGCGTCATAAGCATTGGGTATGAGGCGTTCCGTGCTTGCAGCAGCCTTACAAGTATCGAGATCCCGGATAGCGTCACGAGCATTTTGGATACGGCGTTCTATGATTGCGATAGCCTTACAAGCGTCACCTTTGGGGATGAAAGTCAACTTACAAGCATCGGAAATTCAGCGTTCTTGGGGTGCGGCAACCTTGTAAACATCACGATCCCAGACAGAGTTATACGCATTGGGGATGCGGCGTTCGAAGAGTGTGGCAATCTTATAAGTGTGATGCTTGGTAGCGGCGTCACAAGCATTGGAGAGAGTGCGTTCTCAGGTTGCAGCAGTCTTACAAACATTACGATTCCCGCCAGCGTCACAAGTATTGGGGATGATGCGTTTTGTGGCTGCAGCAGCCTTGCAAGCATAGTGGTTATAAGCGGAAACTCCATATATCACAGTGCGGGAAACTGTCTCATTGAAACGGACAGCAAGACGTTGATTTTAGGCTGTAAGGAAAGCGTTATTCCACCGAATGGCAGTGTTACACGCATTGGAGATGATGCGTTTTGGGGGTGCAATAGCCTTACTAGCATTACAATTCCCGACAGCGTCACAAGTATTGGTGATTTTGCGTTCTCGGGTTGCAGCAGGCTGACAAGCATCGCAATCCCAGACAGCGTCATAAGCATTGGGCGTTCGGCGTTCTCTAATTGCAGCAGTCTTACAAGCATTATAATTTCCGATAGTGTCACAGGTATTGGTTGGGATGCATTTATAGGTTGTAGTAACCTTATAAATGTGACGCTTGAAGACCCCGAGGGGTGGTATGTTACTCAAGCTTTTGGCGGAACGAGTGGGATGAATCTTGCCAATGAAGATCTTTCCGATCCCACTACGGCGGCAGAGTATTTGAAAGAAACATACGAAAATTACTGGTGGTATAAACGATAACGCATAGCAGCGCCCCGCGCGGCATTGCCGCGCGGGGCGCAAAGTTTTTGTCAACCGCAAACAGAGCGCGGGGCGCTGTTCTATTCTATCAACCTCAAAAAATCTGCACGTTCCATCGCGGCTCACGCGTTTTCGGTGAGTTTGACGGTGAGGACGGTCATGTCGTCGGGCGCTTCGCCCCCTTCCACGCGCGCGAGGG
>CALVUC010000017.1 GCA_944363395.1 uncultured Clostridia bacterium
GCAGCGGGACCCGATTTGCCAACTCTTTGGCTTAGGGGGAAAGAGTGAATGCAAGCGAAGTAGAATGGAAAGCCCTTGCAATTCGCTTGCAGAGAGAAAACGAGCCGCAGTCTCGCCGCGGCGGCGTTTTCCCTCAACTCACGGAATTTTTACGAGCCTTTGCTCGCAAAAATTCGTGAATAAGGGAGTTTTTTATGTTTTTTTCCAGGCTTCGTAAGGATATCGCGGCGGCGAAACGCAACGATCCCGCCGCCCGCAACAAATTTGAGATCTGGCTCACCTATTCGGGGGTCCACGCGCTGTCGTGGCACCGCTGGGCGAACCGTCTTTACAGGATGCACCTCAAGCTCCTTGCCCGCATGACCTCGCAGTTCGCCAAATTTCTGACGGGCATCGAGATCCATCCCGCCGCCAAAATAGCGCCCGGCGTCTTTATCGACCACGGCACGGGCGTCGTCATCGGCGAGACCGCCGAAGTGGAAGAGGGCGTCGTCATCTATCAGGGCGTCACGCTGGGCGGCACGGGCAAGCAGACGGGCAAGCGTCACCCCACCGTCAGGCGGAACGCGACCATTTCCAGCGGCGCCAAGGTGCTGGGCGGCTTTACCGTGGGCGAGGGCGCGCGCATCGGCGCGGGCGCGGTCGTCCTGAAAGAGGTCCCGCCCTACGCGACCGTCGTGGGCGTCCCGGGGTGCGTCGTGCGCATCAACGGCGAAAAGACGCAGGATCTCATCCCCGAAAAGGACGACCCCGTCATGCGCGAGATCTGCGCCCTGCGCGAGCGCATCTTTGAACTGGAGGAACGGCTGGACGCAGCCATCGACCATATGGACCGCGGGGAACGTACCCCCGCAAACACGACCAATTTACAAAAGGAGCAGTCCCATGAAGATCTATAACTCGCTGACGAGAAGAAAGGAAGAGTTCGTCCCCCTCGAGGAGGGCAAGGTGAAGATGTACGCCTGCGGCATCACCGTCTCGGGCGAAGCGCATATCGGACACGCCTTTCAGGCGATCGTCTACGATATCTTCCGCAAGTACCTGCAAAAGCTGGGCTACGAGGTGACGTACGCCCGCAACTATACCGACGTGGACGACAAGATCATCGCGCGCTCGAAGGAGACGGGTATCCCCGCCGACGAATACGCAAAAATGATGATCGAAAAGATCGACGCCGTCATGCGCCGCGCCGACGTGGACGACCCCACCCTCTGGCTCAAGGCGACGGAGAATATCGGCAACATCATCGGCTTTATCGAAGGGCTCATCGCGGGCGGACACGCCTATCCCGCCGCCAACGGCGACGTCTACTTCGACGTGGACACTTTCCCCGCTTACGGGCAGCTTTCGGGCAGGGACAAGGAGGACGCGCTGGACGGCGTGCGCGTCGAGAACGACGAACAAAAGCGCCGCCCCTACGACTTCGCGCTCTGGAAGGCGGCGAAGGCGGGGGAGATCTGCTGGGATTCGCCGTGGGGAAAGGGGCGTCCGGGCTGGCATATCGAGTGCTCTGCGATGAACCGTGCCGCGTTCGGCGATCAGATCGACATCCACGGCGGCGGGCGCGACCTCATCTTCCCCCATCACGAGAACGAGATCGCGCAGTCGGAGGCGCTCACGGGCAAGCGGTTTGCAAAGTATTGGATGCACAACGGGCTCATCAAGGTCAACGGGCAGAAGATGAGCAAGTCCCTCGGCAACAGCCTGCTCCTGTCCGACCTTCTGGACAAGTACTCCCCGGAGGCGCTGAAATTCGCGCTGCTCTCCGCGAACTACCGCAACGACGTCAATATCACGGACGAGCTCTTCCCGCAGGCGGAGGCGCACGTTGCGCGCTTCTACGACCTCATCGCAAGGGCGGAGGCGCAGTTCCCCGCCGAGACGGGCAGGGAGGAGGCAATAGACAAAAAGTTCAACGAAGCCATGTCGGACGACTTCAACACCGCGCTGGCGCTCTCCGACCTCTTCGGCTATTTCAAGGAAGTCTCCCGTCTGCTCGCGGAGAACGACCCCAAAGCCCGCCGCATCACCAATCAGGTGCGCGCGACCTACGCCCTTCTCGGGCTATTCAAGCGCGATCCCGCGCAGTACTTCGCGCAGTACGCGAAGAAGGAGGAGATCCCCGCCGAGGTCGCCGCCGTCGCCGAGGAGCGCAGGGCGGCGCGCGCCGGAAAGGACTGGGCGAAGTCGGACGAACTCAGAGAAAAGCTCAGGGAGATGGGCTACGCGGTCAAAGATTCCAAGGACGGCTACACGCTCACAAAGATCTGAGGCGCTTTTTCGTGCGGCGCGGAAAACCCCGCGCAAAAGCGGTTGACAAAACGGGGTGCGCCGACTAAAATGATTGGGAAAAAACAAACGGGGATCTCCCGTGGAGAACGAATATGAAGATCACTTCCAAGCAACTTCGGCAAAAGTGGCTCTCCTTCTATGAGAGCAAGGGTCACGTCAACGTCGGCGCGGTGTCCCTCATCGGCGACGGCACGACGGGCGTCATGTTCAACGTCGCGGGGATGCAGCCCCTCATGCCCTACCTTCTCGGCAAGCCGCACCCCCTCGGCAGGCGGCTGTGCAACGTGCAGGGCTGCGTCAGGACGGTGGACATCGATTCCGTCGGCGACGCCTCCCACTTCACCTTCTTTGAGATGATGGGCAACTGGTCGCTCGGCGACTACTTCAAAAAGGAAAAGACGGCGTGGACGTTCGAGCTCCTCACCAAGGAGTTCGGGCTGGACAAGGACAAGCTGTGCTCCACCGTGTTCGAGGGAAACGACGCCGCCCCGCGCGACGAGGAGACGGCGTCCCTGCTCCGTTCCCTCGGCATTTTGCCCGAGCACATCTTCTATCTCCCCAAGTCGGACAACTGGTGGGAACTCGAAGGGACGGTCGGCACCCCCTGCGGACCGGACAACGAGTGGTTCTATCCCATCGATCCCAAAAAGAAGGACCCCGTGTTCCCGGACGACTATGTCGAGATCGGCAACGACGTCTATATGCAGTACCGCAAGACGGAGACGGGCTATGTCCCGCTGGAAAACAAGAACGTCGATACGGGCTTCGGGCTCGACCGGATGCTGCTCTTTCTGAACGGGCTGCACGACGGCTACAAGACCGACCTCTTCGCGGGCGTCATCGCGGCGCTCGAGCAACTCACAGGCAGGCGCTACGACGAGGACGGGGAGGCGCGCAAGGCGATGCGCATCGTCGCCGACCACACCCGCACGACGGTCATGCTCATCGGCGACGTCAACGGCATCCTGCCCTCCAACACGGGCGCGGGATATATCCTGCGCCGCCTCATGCGCCGCGCCATCCGCTATTGCAGAAAGCTGGGCGTGGAGCCCGCTTCCACGATGTGCGCCGTCGCCGCGGCGTTCATCGACGAGGTGTACGGCGAGGCGTATCCCCTGCTCGTCGGCAAGAAGGACTATATCCTGGACGAGATCAAAAAGGAGGCGGAGCGCTTTGAGACCATGCTCGAAAAGGGTATGGCGGAGTTTGAAAAGTGCATCGCGGGCATCGAGCGCAAGAACGCCTTCATGGCGGGCAAAGATCCCGCCTACGTTCCCGAAAACACCATCGGCGGCAAGCAGGCGTTCCGCCTGTACGACACCTACGGCTTCCCCCTCGAACTCACCGAGGAGATGGCGGCGGAGCGCGGCTACGGCGTGGACAAGGAAGGCTTTGACGCGGCGTTCAGGGAGCACCAGGAAAAGAGCCGCGGCGATCTTCACGCCGGCGAAGCAAAGGGAGGACTGGAGAGCCATTCCGTGCAGGCGGTGCGCTATCACACCGCGACGCACCTTCTCAACGCGGCGTTAAAGGCGGTGCTCTCGCCCGACGTCAATCAGAAGGGCAGCAACATCACCGACGAACGGATGCGCTTCGACTTCAACTTCTCCCGCGCCATGACGCCCGAGGAAGTAAAGGCGGTCGAAGATCTCGTCAATCAGAAGATCGCCGAGGATATCCCCGTCGTCTATAAGGAGATGAGCCTCGAGGAGGCGCGCGCCGAGCACTTCGTCGGCGTGTTCGACAGCAAGTACGGCGACGTCGTCAAGACCTATTCCATCGGCGACTTCTCCAAGGAGATGTGCGGCGGTCCCCACGCCTCCCGCACGGGCGAGCTGGGACACTTCAGGATCGTCAAGGAGCAGTCCTCCTCGGCGGGCGTGCGAAGGATCAAGGCGGTCCTGGAATAAGCGTTTGAAGAGAGCCTGCGCTTTTCTTTCGGACGAAAGAGAAGAATAAAAAAAGAGCCGCGCCGTTCAACGGCGCGGCGTTTCCTGCGCCCGCGGGGCGCGGACAAAGACCGGAAGGAGATCGCCATGACGGAATTGGAAAAGATGAAGGCGGGGGAACTGTACGACTATTCCGACCCCGAGATCTTCGCGGCGCACGTCCGCGCCGTGGAACTGTGCGACGAATATAACGGGACGGGCCGCCGCGAGACGGAAAAGCGCGAGCGCATCCTGCGCGAGCTCTTCGGCGCGCTCGGGAAAAACCCCGTCGTCGAAAAGAACATCCGCGTCGACTACGGCTTCAACCTGCGCGCGGGCGACAACTTTTTCGCCAACTACGACTGCGTCTTTCTCGACTGCGCGCCCATCACCTTCGGCGACAACATCTTCATCGCGCCGCAGTGCGGCTTTTACGCCGTCAACCATCCGCTGGACGCGGCGCTGCGCAACAGCGGCGTGGAGTACGGCAGACCCATCACGGTGGGCAGCAACGTCTGGTTCGGCGGCGGCGTCAAGGTGATGCCCGGGGTGACGATCGGCTCCAACGTCGTCATCGGCGGCGGGAGCGTCGTCGTCAGGGACATCCCGTCGGACAGCCTTGCCGTCGGCAACCCCGCGCGGGTGGTCAAAAAGATCGCAAGGCAGTAAAGCCGTGCAGCGCTGCGGGCAAAGGTCCGCAGCCGAAGAAAGAGCCGCCCGCGCCGGGGCGGCTCATCTCTTTGCCCGCATACGGCGCGCGCGGGGGCGCGCGGGGCGGCGCGCAAAATCGTACGGAAAAATTTTTTCCCGATTTCCTAAAAAAAAGCAAAATCGCAACGCAAAACAGCTTGACGGAATTTTTGCGAAAGCCTATAATGAAACAGGAAACATCGGAAAGAGGGTGCAAAACCCGCCCGCGCTTCCCCGTTTTGCGGGTCAACCGAGCAAAAATCAAGCATTGTATGGCTGAAAATCAAGGAGTCAAAGACTTATGAAAACCTATATGGCAAACGCCAATACGGTCGAGAGAAAGTGGTACGTCGTCGATGCGACGGACGTTCCCCTCGGCAGGCTCGCGTCCAAGGTCGCGTCCATCCTGCGCGGGAAGAACAAGCCTTCCTATACGCCCAATGTGGATACGGGCGACTTCGTCATCATCATCAACAGCGACAAGGTCTTGCTCACGGGCAAGAAGCTCGAGACCAAGTTCTACCGCTATCATACGGGCTATATCGGCGGGCTGAAAGAGGTCGCGTACGGCAAGCTGATCGCAGAGAGAAGCGATCTCGCCGTCTACGAGGCTGTCCGCGGGATGCTGCCCAAGAACTCTCTCGGCAGGCAGATGATCAAAAAACTTCGCATCTACAAGGGCGCGGAGCACAACCACGCGGCGCAGAAACCCGAAGCGCTGAAACTTTTCTGAGTGAGGTCATGATATGGCAAAGGTAAACGCGAAGAAAAAATTGCAGTTCTGGGGCACGGGCCGCCGCAAGAAGGCGATCGCCCGCGTCAGGCTCATCCCCTCGGGCAGCGGCGCCATCGTCATCAACGACCGCGCGCTGGAGGATTATTTCCCCATGGGTACCCTTCAGTACATCGTCAAGCAGCCTCTTGCCGAAGTCGCGGCAGAGGGCAAGTATGACATTTTCGTCAACGTCATCGGCGGCGGTTACACCGGTCAGGCAGGCGCCATCCGTCTCGGCATTGCAAGAGCGCTTCTTCAGTCCGAGCCCGAAACGCGCCCCGCGCTCAAAAAGGCGGGCTTCCTGACGCGCGACCCCCGCGTCAAGGAGCGCAAGAAGTACGGCCTCAAGAAGGCACGTCGCGCGCCTCAGTTCTCCAAGAGATAAAAAATACGACCTGTCCCTCGGGACAGGTCATTTTTTTGCCGCGGGAGGGCGGCGGTTTTCGGGGCGCGGCTATTTGCGCCGCCCGGCGTTTTTTCTGACGCGCTCGTGCCGTGCGAGAAAGTCGCCGAGGGCGCGGGCGTTGCGCTCCGCCTGCGGCGGCGGGGCGTTTTCGCTCTCTTGTGCGCGCGGCGTCTCCGCTTTGCCGTGTTCCTGCGCGCGCGGCGTCTCCGCTTCGCCGCTCTCCTGCGGCGGGGCGTTTTCCGAAGCGAGCGCCGCAAGGGCGTCGAGCAGCTCAAAAATGCCGAATTTCTCCATCGCAACATCCCCTTTTTTGCAAATTTTCTCAAAGAAAACCGCAACATTCACGGGTTTTTGATTGCCAAAACCCCTGTTTTAGTATATAATGAAGTGCGTATCGTTAGAACGGGGGAACCCGTAAGTTCGAAGGATAATTTTCATGCGTAAAATTTTCAGAAAATTCAGCATTGCTGCCGCCTGCACGCTGCTTGCGGCAACCGCGGCGTCGATGGCGGGCTGCGGCTATTCGTTCAAGCCCCTCGACGGCGCTCCCGCGGCGGACGCGGAGGTCGTCTCGCAGGGCGGCTTCGTCGTACAGAAGGGCGATTACGTCTACTTCATCAACGGCGTCGAGACGTACACCTCGGACAATACCTACGGCACGCCCGTCAAGGGCGCGCTGATGCGGGCGAAGATGTCCGACATCAAGGCGGGCGTCAACGCGCCCGAGACCGTCGTCCCCTCGCTCATGGTCGCGGCGGACTACACCTCGGGGCTGTATATCTACGGCGACCGCATCTATTACGCGACGCCCAACAACACGGGCAATACGGCGGGTCAGGTGGACAACACCTATCTCGACTTCCGCACCGCGCGTCTCGACGGCTCGGACGAGCGCCTGCTCTTCCGCGTTGCCGACAACGCCACGCTCTACCGCTTTGTCGAAGCGGACGGGACGGTGTACGTCGTGTACGAGGAGAGCGACGATATCATCTCCTACAACACGTCGTCGGAGGAGAGCGTCACGCTCGCCGAGAGCGTCACGTCCTACGCCTTCAACAGCGAGGATCTCTCCGATCCCTACGTCTATTACACGATGGACGTCACGGACAGGATGGACAGCGCCAACCCGCAGTCGTACGAGTACAATCAGATCTACCGCGTGCGCGCGGACGAGACCGAGGGCGCATACGAATACACCTGGGATCAGGAATATCTCGACCGGGAGCATGAGGGCGAAGCGCCCTACACCAACCTCGGCGAGATCGTCCTCGACGGCATCAGCATCAACGACGATGTGACGCAGTTCAATCCCGACGCCGCCGAGGGGGACGGGCGCACCGTCCGCCGCTACGAGTACACGCTGCAGGCGTATACCAACGGCGGCATCTACTTCCTGCGCACGTCCGTTCCCGCACCGGGCAGTTCCGTCGGCACGGAGGGCGTTCTGTACTACCTCTCCGCCGATAAGCTCACGGACGGCTGGGATTCCATCTCGGGCAACAGCGTCTGTACGACGGAAAACGCGGGCGGCGCGCTGGAAGTGGTCGCGGCCTCCGTGGATACCGACGATGCGGACAGCGCCGCGTACTTCTATATCGAAGAGGGCGAGGGCAACGTCAAGCATCACTACCTCTTTGTCAATGACGCGGGCGAGATCCGCCGCGTGGACGTCGTCAACGACGGCTTGGGGACCAAGGCTCCCATCGGCAGGAACGGCGAGAGCAGCCTGCGCATCGCCAAGGGCGCGTCGGGCGCCGTCCTCACCCATCTTGACAGCGATTCCTCCGAGACGTACGACTACGTCTATTACACCTGCTCGACGGAGAACGGGCTCTCCATCGAGCGCGCCGTCTACAACGGCGAGCCCGAATATTACGCCTCCCTCACGCCCGCGGGCGCGGACTATACCGCCTATCAGCCCGTGCGCGTCCTCGAAGCGGAGCACGCCTCCGGCTGGTACAACTACGAGGTCCTGGACGGCGTCGTGTTCTACGTCAATGCCGAGACGTTCAGTTCCACCGCGTACACCTATGTGTGGACGATCGACCTGAACGGCGAGAACGGTCTGATGGACAACGCGCAGATCAAGGCGTTCAACGAGCGTTACGAGAACATCGTCGGCGACGAGGGCTACCTTGAAAAGCTGGCAGACGACGGCAACAACAAGCTCTCCTACGCCATCCGTTACTTCTTCTATACGGGCGAGAGCGAGCAGTTCGCCGAGAACATTGCCGAAGCGGAGAGTTTCGGCAAGCGCAGCACCTACCTCTACACCGAGGAGGAGCAGGAGGCGTTCAACGCCTTCGTCGGCGGCACGAGCGAAGACGCCGTCGCCTTCTTCGGCGAGAACTACCTCGATGAGGTCAGGCTGTCCAACTTCACCAACTTCCTCGGCGTGCGCACCGAGGCGGACGAGGAGAGCCTTGCAAGCTACTGGCAGAACTACCTCGAACGCTATACGGAGGAGACGGTAGAGTCGGAGGGCATCCCCGCATGGGGCTGGGCGCTCATCGGCGTGGCGATCGGCGTCGTCGTGCTCGGCGCGGCGCTCGCCATCGTCCTCATCCTGCGCAAGAAGTCGCAGGCGGGCGAAGAGAAGCCCGAACTCATGGAGGTCGACACGACCGACGACACCGACGTGGACGTCTACGCGAACAACGATTCGACGCCCGCCGTCCCCGCCGTTCCCGTGGAAGAGGCTCCCGCCGAGGCTCCCGTGGAAGAAGCTCCCGCAGAGGAAGTTCCCGTGGAAGAAGCTCCTGCGGAAGAGGTTCCCGTTGAGGAGACTCCCGCCGAGGCTCCTGCGGAAGAGGCTCCCGCCGGGGAAGCGCCCGCCGGGGATCCCGTGCCTCCCGCGGCGCAGTAACAGGTTATCGAGCGCGGTCCCGCAGCGGCGGGGCCGCGTTTTTTTTGCGGGCGGCGCGCGCAGGAAAAAAATTTGCACGCCGCCGTTATTTTTTCGCAAAACGCATAAAAAAACGGTTTACAAAAAAAATAAATACTAATATAATTTATTAGCCTGTATCACGGGTGAGCCGACAGGATCGAAGGAGGAAAAATGACATGGTCCGTTACATGAAATGTCCGCGCTGCGAGCTCAACTACATCGATGCGGAAAAACAGGAGTACTGCGACGTCTGTCTCAAAGAGATGAAGGGGATCAGGACCGACCTCGATGAGATCGACGACGACGCGGAGGTGGAGAGCGAACTCTGTCCCGTCTGCGGCGAGAACATGATCCGCCCGGGCGAGAAGATGTGCGAGGAGTGCCGCAAGAAGGCGGAGTACGAGGACGCGGAGCCCGATCCCGACGAGGACGACGAATGGCGCGAGTATCTCGACGACGATACCGATGCGGAACTCGATTCGGAGATGGGGGAGATCGGCGAAGAACTCGAACAGGAGTTCGGCGACGACGACGCGGAGGAAGAGGACGACTACGGCGATACCTCGGACGACGAGGAGGATATGGACTACGTCACGGGCGACGAGATCTATTCGCTCGGCGACGACGAGGACGATGACGAGGAAGAAAATCCGGACGACGATTTCTGATCGCCGTGCGGCGCGGCGCTCTGCGCCGCGCTTTTTCGTTCAGAAAAAGAGATGTGCATCACAAGTCTGTCGGAGAAGTTCGGGATCTTCAACTTTACCTGCGATGTGTGCGGGCGGGAGCTCTTTACGGGCGCGCGTCTGTGCGATGCCTGCCGCGCCGCGCTGCCCCGCGCGCGGTGCATCTGTCCGCTGTGCGGAAGATCGGTCGGGGAGGAGGGCGTCTGTCCGGAATGCAAGGAGCGCCGCAACGCTTGCGAGAAGTGCCGCTCCGCCTTTCTGCACGAAGGGGACGCCGCGCGGCTCGTGCGCCGCTATAAGGACGGTGCGCGCTATCTTGCCGCGACGCTCGCGGGCGAGATGCTCCCGCTGCTCCCGGCGTTTGCGGACGCCGAGGCGCTCGTTCCCATCCCCATGACCGCGCGGGCAGTGCGCCGCCGCGGGTTCGATCACGGCAGGCTGCTCGCGGAAACGCTCTCAGGGCTGTGCGGGCTGCCCGTCCTTGCTGCCGCCGTCAAACAGCGCGAGACCGCGCCGCAGAAGACGCTCTCCCGCCGCGAACGGGAGCGCAACCTCGAGGGGTGTTTTCATATCGTACGGCGCGCCGAGGTCAGGGGTAAGACGCTGCTCATCGCGGACGATACGATGACGACGGGCGCGACCGTGCATGAGCTCGCCTCCGCGCTGCTGCGCGCCAAGGCAAAGAAGGTGTACGCCGTCACCTTCACGAGCGTCGCCTACCGCGACGTGTTCGGGCTGCCGCCGGCAGAAACATTGCGCCGCCCGCTCCCGTAACGGCAAAACCGCCGCGCGCTCCGTTTTACGGGGCGCGCGGCGGGTATATTTATGGTATGGGGCGCATAAGGTAAAGCGGGCGGGGCGCCGTGCGGAGAAAGCGACGCAAAGAGACAAGATGTCCGCGGAAACGTCACGGTTTTCACCCGCCGATATTTTATCATATAGGTGTTATGCAATGCGGTTCGTGACCATCCGTCTGCGCTCCTTTGCGCTCGTTCTCGCGCTCGCCCTTGCGCTCCTGCCCGCCTGTCTCTTTGCCCGCGGGACGGACGCCGCCGCCGTCTGGAGCCGTGCGGCTTCGCGCAGCCTGCCCGTGTACAGCGTCGAGCGGCAGGACAACAAGATCGCCATCTCCTTTGACTGCGCCTGGGGCGCCGACTACACGCGCGAGCTCCTCTCGCACCTCGAAGCGGCGGGCGTGCGCGCGACCTTCTTTGTCGTGCAGTTCTGGGCGGAGACCTATCCCGAGGTCTTAAAGGAGATCGCCGCGGCGGGACACGAGGTGGGGACGCACAGCGCGACGCACTCCTATATGTCCCGCCTTTCGGAAGCGGAGATCCGCTCGGAGCTTACAAGTTCGTCGGACGCCATCGAGAAAGCTGCGGGCGTCCGTCCCGAACTCTTCCGCCCGCCCTACGGCGATTACGACGACCTGCTCATCGAGACCAGCCTCTCCATGGGGCTGCTGCCCGTGCAGTGGGACGTCGATTCGCTCGACTGGAAGGACCTTTCGGCGCAGGAGATCGTCTCGCGCATCCTTGCGCACACGCGCAGCGGCTCCATCATCCTGTGTCACAACAACGGCTTGCATACCGCCAAGGCGCTTCCCGCCGTCATCGACAGCCTGCGCGCGAAGGGTTTTTCCTTCGTTCCCGTCGGCGAGCTCGTCTACCGTGATAATTATGCGATCGACCCCGCGGGGCGGCAGTATCTCAGGACGGAATAGGGGCGCAACATCGGAAATACGCGGAGGTTTTTATGGAAAACGCATCGGAAAGCAACAACAGGGTCTTTTTGTCGGGGGAGATCGTCTCGGAGGCAAAGTTCTCCCACGAGGTATACGGCGAGGGGTTTTACGAGTTTTTCGTCAAGGTGATGCGGCTCTCGGGACAGGCGGATATCCTGCCCGTGACCGTCTCGGAACGGTTGATGGAGGGCAGGGACTTCTCCGTGGGCGCGCCGCTGTGCGCGCTCGGGCAGTTCCGCAGCTACAACAAGCTCGAAGGCGGCAGGTCGCGGCTCATGCTCACGGTGTTCGTGCGCGAGCTGCTCGCGCCCGTTCCCACGCAGAACCCCAACTCCATCGTCCTCTCGGGCTATATCTGCAAGCCGCCCGTCTACCGCACGACCCCCTTCAACCGCGAGATCGCCGATCTCCTGCTTGCGGTCAACCGCGCCTACAACAAGTCCGACTACATCCCCTGCATCGCGTGGGGCAGGAACGCCCGCTTCGTGCAGAACCTGAAGGTGGGGGACAGGGTGGCGCTCTCTGGCCGCATCCAGAGCCGCGAGTATGTCAAGCGCCTCTCGGAGACGCAGTCGGTCACGATGACCGCGTACGAGGTCTCCGTCTCCAAACTCGCCGCCTTCGACGAGGACGAGGACTTCGATCTGGACAGCGAGTTCAGCCTCTACGCGCTCTCTCCGCAGACGGCGGAATAGTCTTCTTCGCGTTCCGCGGGGGACTGTCATAAAAAGTTCTGACAAGTCCTTGACAATCGCGGCGATTTCGGGTACAATAGCCCCATGAGGGCAAAACGCACAAAACTGCAGAAGCGGACGGGCATCCAGAACACGCTCGAAGGCTACCGCCGCTTCGATTACGACTATATCCCCTTCGGGACGTACACCATCCCCGACGGGAACTACCCCTACCGCCAAAAGGGCTTTGGCAGGGCGGTGGAGATGTTCCTGCGCGGAGGGATGCGCCTCCTGGCGCCGCTCGTCCTGAAGATCGCCTACGGCTGCCGCGTCGAGGGAAAGGAGAACCTGAAGGCGCTCGGCGGCAAGGGGGCGGTCTGCGTCACCAACCACGTCGCCTATCTCGATACGCTCTTCGTGCGGCAGGCGGTGGGGTATTTCGGGAGTTACTACACGATGGCGCCATGGAACAACAAAAAGGGGCTCGGGGGCGCGTTCATCCGCCACGCGGGGATGTGGGCGTTCAGCCCCGATCTTGCCGCGACGCGCGCGCTGCTCGCCGAGATGAAGGCGCGCCTCGCGGAGGGCTGCATCGTCCACTTCTATGCCGAACAGGCGATGTGGATCAACTACCAAAAGCCCCGCCCGATGAAGGACGGCGCCTTTCATTACGCGGTCAAATTCGGCGTTCCCGTGCTGCCCGTCTTTTTTACGTTCGACGTCGGCAGACGGGGGCATATGCGCCGGTTGGTGCTGCACATCCTGCCCGCCGTCGCCGCGGACGAGTCGCTCGCAAGGGGGGCGCGCGCCGCGGACATGAAGGCGCGGGCGGAGGCGGCGTGGAAGGCGTGCTACGAGGCGCGCTACCATAAGCCTCTCGAATATCTCCCCGACCGCAGGAAACACCGCGGCGGGACAACATAACAGACCGCCGCCCGCAGCGAAACGCTGCGGGCGGCGGCTTGATGAAGGGAAGCGCCGCTCCCGTAAGGGGCGGCGTTATGGGCTGTCGTTACGCGCCGGGCGGATCGTCGGCGGGGTCTTTGTAATTTTCCCGCTTGGATTCCCCCCATTCGAGGCGCGCCTTTTTGCGCAGGCGGATATGCCCGTCGATATAGATGGGGATATATTCCAGGATATAGAAGGGCGCGATGAGCAGCGTCGCGAACTTTTCCCCGAAGGAGAGGATGACGAACGCCTCGCGGCTGGCGATCATGGCGAGCATACTGTAGATGAACAGCAGGACGTACATGGTCGAAAACGGGACGACGATCAGATAGAGGATGGAGCTCATCATGAGCGCGCCCTCTCCGCCCAGCGCATACAGGATGGCGAGGACGCAGCCCGCGGCGATCGTGAAGATGGAGGCGGCGGCGTAGAAGGCGAGGGGGTACAGCCCGTACAGGCAGTCCCGCTCGGCGCGGGTCATCCTGCCGCGCGCCTTCGCCTGCGCCTTGATCTGTTTTTTGTACTTCTCGTCGCACTGCTGGTAGCCCGTCAGCCAGCGCAGGCGGCGGTTGTAGTTGTCGCGGTGGGAGAGCGCTTCCTCGGTGTACAGCACCGCGTACGGCCAGTACATGGAGCGGAACCCCTTCAATACGCCGTCCAGCCGCAGTTCGTAGTCCTCGGTGAGGGTGCGGTAGGGCCAGCCGCCCAGCGTCTCGATGACCGAACGCCGCACCATCATGCCCTGTCCGCACATCGTGAGCGGGATGTCCTTCTCCATGCGGTAGCGGTTGCCCAGATCGTCGAGCATCGCCCATGTGAGCGCCGAATTGTTGGAGAACACCGTGCGCTTGGAGCGGTCGCCCAGACAGTTCTTCATGTACTTGCGCGTCAGGAAGATGTCGTAGTCGTTTTCGAGCGCGTTGTTGAGCTCGGTCAGGTAGTTGGGGGAGAGCACGCCGTCGGCGTCCACGATGACGAAGGCGTCGTAGCCCGCCATCTCCTCCTTGGAGAGAGCGCGGAAGAACCCGTCCAGCGCGTCCCCCTTGCAGCACTGGTCGGGGACGGTCACGACGCGCGCGCCCATCGCCTCCGCCATTGCCACGGTGGGATCGTCCGCATCCTTGACGATGACGTTGACGTCGAAGCAGGCGCGGTCATAGTCCTGGCGCGCGATGGAGGCGAACAGATCGCCGATCACCTTGCTCTCATTGCGGGCGGGGATGATGACGCCGATCCGGCGCTTTGTCTCCGCGCGCGTGTAACGCGGCTTCTTGAAGGCATAGAAAAACCCGATGAGCCGCGGGATATAGGCGAGAAAGGATACCGTTGTAAGGACGATGTATGCGATGAGAAAGCCTTTGAACAGGGTCATGCGCGCCCTCCTTGGATCGTATCTTCCCGTCCATTATACCCCACCCCGAGGGAAAAATCAACTCTTTTTTTGTAAAATTGTCATAAAAACATATGACTTTCAGGGGAAAAGAGGCGTTTTTCGGGACATTGGGAAGCGTCTTGACATGGCGCCGCGGAAAAAGGGCGCCGTTTCTCGGAGAAACGCGCGCCCCCGCCGCGGAAAAAAGGACGCAAAAAAACGGCAGCCGCGGCTGCCGTTTTGTTCGTTCAGAAGGCGCACTTTTCGGTGAGGAAGGCGACGACCTCCTTTTCGTTCATGCGCACCTGCTCCATGGTGTCCCTGTCGCGCACGGTGACGGTGCCGTCCTCGAGCGTCTGGAAGTCGCAGGTCAGGCAGAAGGGCGTGCCGATCTCGTCCTGACGGCGGTAGCGCTTGCCGATGGAGCCCGCCTCGTCGTAGGTGACGGAGAAGTGCTTTTTGAGCTTTGCGAGCAGCGCCTTTGCGGGTTCGGCGAGGTTTTTCTGCAGGGGCAGGACCGCCGCTTTATATGCCGCGACGGCGGGATGGAAGTGCATGACGTTGCGCACTTCGCCGTTTTCCAGCGTCTCTTCGTCGTACGCCTCGGAGAGGACGGCGAGCATCAGCCTGTCCGCGCCGATGGAGTACTCGATGACGTAGGGGATGTACTTCTCGCCCGAGACGGGGTCGATATAGCTGAGCGATTTGCCCGAATATTCCTGATGGCGCGAGAGGTCGTAGTCGGTACGGTTATGGATGCCGTTGAGTTCGTTCCAGCCCATCGGGAATTCGTACTGGATATCGCACGCCTCTTTTGCGTAGTGGGCGAGTTTGTCGTGGTCGTGGAAGCGGAGGTGCTCCGCGTCAAAGCCGAGGTCGAGCAGGAACTGCCATGCGCGCGCCTTGAACTGCGCGTAGTACTCGCTGTCCGTCCCCTCCTTGCAGAACCACTGGTGCTCCATCTGCTCAAATTCGATGGTGCGGAAGATGAAGTTGCCGGGCGTGATTTCGTTGCGGAACGCCTTGCCGACCTGCGCGATGCCGAAGGGGACCTTGGCGCGCGTCGTGCGCTGGACGTTCAGGAAGTTGACGAATTCGCCCTGCGCCGTCTCGGGACGCAGATAGATCTTGTTCTGGCTCTCGTCCGTCACCCCGCGCGAGGTCTCGAACATCAGGTTGAAGGTGCGGATGGGCGTCCAGTCGCACTTGCCGCAGACGGGGCAGCAGACGTGGTGCTCGTTGATATACGCCTCCATCTCCTCGTTGGACATGAGGTCGGGATTGACCTTGCCCTTGGAGTGCGCCTCGATGAGGTTGTCGGCGCGGTGGCGGCTCTTGCAGCTGCGGCAGTCCATCTTGGGATCGGAGAAGGACGCCGTATGCCCGCTCGCCTCCCAGACGCGCGCGTTCATCAGGATGGCGGCGTCCACGCCGTAGGAGTTCTCGCTCTCCTGCACGAAGCGCTTCCACCACGCGCGCTTTAAGTTGTTCTTGATCTCCACGCCGACGGGACCGTAGTCCCAGGTGTTGCCCATGCCGCCGTAGATCTCGCTGCCGGGAAAGATGATGCCGCGCGCCTTGCACAGCGCGACCAGCTTGTCCATCGTGACTGCTTTTTTTGCCATAACCGTTGTCCTTGTGTTCAGCTTTTGGGCTATTATACTCTAAAATTTGCGAAATGGCAAGCAAATTGTGCGCGGCGGGAAAAATCGCGGACAAAATCCTTGGGCGCTCCGCCCGAGAAAATTTGCAAAAGACGCGAGAAACGATACCCTTTTCGCGAAAATTATGGTATACTGTAAGGGAAAAATACGGACCACGCTTTTTGCGGCATCTTTTGCGCGCCTTGCCGTTCATCGTCTTTGCAATACGCGGGTATTGCTGCATCCTCTTCGCGGCAACTCATCGCAAAATCTTGCCGCAAAAAGTGCAGAGCAATCAAAAGCGGCAAGACGGGCGATAAGGCGCGGCGAAGTCCGCAGCGCGTGCCGTGTGGCACGGGCAAGGGCTTCAACAATGCATGAGCGCCTCGGTTTCCGCTTTGGATCGGGTTCGTATTACTTCCTTACAGTATCATCGAGATAACATTATTGTGACGACTTTCCGAGGGAATGTTATGGCAGAAGCGACCAACTTTATCGAACAGATCATCGACGAGGACCTTGCCGAAGGCAGGGTCGCCGCCATCCAGACGCGGTTCCCGCCCGAGCCCAACGGCTATCTTCACATCGGACACGCCAAGAGTATGTTCGTCAACTTCGGCACCGCAGAAAAGTATCACGGCAAGTGCAACCTCTTCTTTGACGACACCAATCCCAGCAAGGAAAAGACGGAGTTCGTCGAAGCCATCCGCCGCGACATCGTCTGGCTCGGCTACCGGTGGGAGAGGGAGGTGTACGCCTCCGACTTCTTCGACACCATCTACGAGTACGCGGAAAAGCTCATCACGATGGGCAAGGCGTTCGTGTGCGATCTCTCGCCCGAGGAGATCAGGGCGACGCGCGGCACGCTGACCGAGCCGGGCGTCGAGAGCCCGTACCGCAGCCGCACGCCCGAGGAGAACCTCGCGCTCTTCCGCGAGATGCGCGCGGGGAAATATGCCGACGGCGAAAAGTGCCTGCGCGCCAAGATCGACATGGCGTCGCCCAACGTCAATCTGCGCGACCCCGTCATCTACCGCATCCTGCACGCTTCCCATCACCGCACGGGGGACAAGTGGTGCATCTATCCCATGTACGACTACGCGCACCCCGTCTGCGACTATCTGCAAGGCGTGACGCATTCCCTCTGCACGCTGGAATTTGAAGATCACCGCCCGCTCTACGACTGGGTGGGGCTCACGCTCGGGTTTTCGCCCAAGCCGCGGCAGATCGAGTTCGCGCGGCTCAACATGACCAACCTCGTCATGAGCAAACGATACCTCAAAAAGCTGGTCGAGGACGGCTCCGTCCACGGCTGGGACGATCCCCGTATGCCTACGCTGGCGGGGCTCAGGAACCGCGGCATCCCCGCCGCCGCCATCCGCGATTTCTGCGCGCGGGCGGGCGTCTCCAAGGCGCAGTCCGAGTGTGACATCTCCTATTTCGAGGCGGTCGTGCGCGAGGATCTTAACGCCGCCGCGCCCCGCGCGATGGCGGTCGTCGACCCCCTGAAGCTGGTCATCACCAACTACGAGGGGAGCGAGGAAGTGGACTACGACGTCAATCCCGCCGACCCGCAGGCGGGCACGCGCAAGATCGTATTCGGGAAGGAGCTCTACATCGAGCGCGGCGACTTCTCGTTGGATCCGCCGCCCAAGTACCACCGTCTGAAGATCGGCGGCGTGGCGCGGCTCAAGAGCGCCTATATCGTGCGCTGCGACGAGGCGGTGACCGACGAAGCGGGCAACGTCACCGAGATCCGCTGCACCTATCTCCCCGAGAGCCGCAGCGGCAGCGATACGAGCGGCGTCAAGGCGAAGGGCGTGCTGCACTGGGTGAACGCGGCGACCTGCGTGGACGCGGTGCTCAAACAGTACGACCATCTCCTCAAAGACGCCGACTACGCGGGGCAGGATTTCTCCGAACGCATGAATTTGGAAAGCGAGCATATCTTCTCCGCCAAGGCGGAGCCCTATCTTGCCGAGGCGGCGGAAGGGACCGCCTTCCAGCTCATGCGCACGGGGTACTACAAGACCTGCCGCGAAGGGGACAGGCTGTGCCTTTCGGAGATCGTCTCTTTGAAGGACAATTTCAACAAGTAAGGGCATGGACTGCGCCGCGCGGGGCATACTGTCCGTGTGACGACGTTGGACGAGAGAACGGGCGCGCTTTTGGAGCGCATCTGCGCGCTGTGCGAGGGCGGCGGCTACCGCCTGCTGGAAGAGGCGGATCTTTCCCCCTGTGCGCCCGAGGCGCTTGCGGAGGCGTTTGCCTGCCTGTCCGATCTGCGCCTCGCGGAGGTGCGCTATGCCGGCGAAGTGTACTGCGTCCGCGTGCTGCCCGCGGGGCGGGCGTATGCCGCCGCCGCGCGTGAACGGGCGCGCGAACGCAGAAAGTGCGCGCGCCGTACGGCGCTCGCCGCCTTTTCCGGGGCATTGGCGGGCGGGCTTTTGTGTCTTATGGCGCTCCTCTTCGTCCTCATCGCACGGGGGTGAGTATGTGGAACGCCGCGCTTGACAAAAGAGAAAACGAAGTGATGCGCGCGCTTCTCACGCTGTCGGCGGGGAAGGCGCGCTTTCTTGCCTCGCCTGCGGAGGTGCTTTCCCTCGCGGGCGTGCGGGAGGGGGAGCTGGAGCGGACGCTCTCTTCCCTCGCGCAGGACGGGTATGTGGACTATATCGCGACCGAGCGCAAGGGGGAGCCGACGTTCGTCGTCGAACTGCGCCCCAAGGGCATGGCGTACGCGCGCACGGCGCGCGGGGAGGGACGGCGCGCCGCCGCAAGGCTGCTGCTCGCCGCCGCCTGCGGGCTGCTGTCCGCGCTCATCGGGCTTGCCGTCCGCCTGCTCTTTTCCCGCTGAATTTTAAGCTTGACAAATCGCCGCGGGGCTACTATAATAGATGTGGTATCAAACTTTTGTTTGAACTTTGCGAGGGAGCATGGACCGTCAGAGCAATTACACCCATCATGAATTTTGTCTGAAAGCGCCCTTTGAACCGACGGGCGACCAGCCGCAGGCGATCGAAAAACTCACCGAGGGCGTATTGGACGGCATCCGCACGCAGGTGCTGGTGGGCGTCACGGGCAGCGGCAAGACGTTCACGATGGCGAACGTCATCAAAAACGTCGGGCGTCCCGCGCTCGTCATCGCGCACAACAAGACGCTCGCGGCGCAGCTCTGCAATGAATTCCGCGCCTTTTTCCCCGAAAACCGCGTGGAGTACTTTGTCTCCTATTACGATTACTATCAGCCCGAGAGCTATATTCCCTCGACGGATACCTATATCGAGAAGGACTCGGCGACCAATGACGAGATCGATAAGCTCCGCAACGCGGCGACCTGTTCGCTGGGCGAGCGGGACGACGTCATCGTCGTCTCCTCCGTCTCCTGCATCTACGGTCTGGGCGCGCCGGAGGAGTTCTTCCGCCTGGGCATCTCGCTGCGCCCCGGCGATACGATGGCGCGCGACGAACTGCTCGGAAAGCTCGTCGGCATCCAGTATGCGCGCAACGACGTCGACTTCCGCCGCTCCACCTTCCGCGTGCGCGGGGACGTCGTGGAGATCTTCCCCGCGTCCAATTCCGAGGTCGCGGTGCGCGTGGAATTTTTCGGCGACGAGATCGACTCTCTCTCCGAGATCGACGTGACGACGGGCAAGGTCGTCGCGGGGCTCAAACACGCCGTCATCTTCCCCGCCAGCCACTACGCTGTGGGCAGCGAGCGGCTCAAGAGCGCGCTCGCCATGATCGAAGAGGACCTGAAGGGAGAGGTCAGGGCGTTCGAGGCGGCGGGAAAACTGTTGGAGGCGCAGCGGCTCTCGCAGCGTACCGAGCACGATCTGGAGATGCTGCGCGAGATCGGCTACTGTTCTGGGGTGGAAAATTATTCCAGATACTTCGACGGCAGGCAGCCGGGCGAGCCGTCCTTCACCCTGCTCGACTATTTTCCCGACAAATTCCTCGTCTTTATCGACGAGAGCCACATGACCATCCCGCAGATCCGCGCCATGTACAACGGCGACTATGCGAGAAAGAAAAACCTCGTCGACTACGGCTTCCGGATGCATTCCGCCTACGACAACCGTCCGCTGACCTTTGAGGAGTTTGACGCCCGCGTCCCGCAGATGATCTGCGTCTCGGCGACGCCCGCCCCCTACGAACTGGAGCAGGCGGGGCAGGTCGTCGAACAGCTCATCCGCCCCACGGGGCTGCTCGATCCGCCCGTCACGGTCAAGCCCACCAAGGGGCAGATCGACGATCTTTTGAGCGAAGTCAACCGCGTCACGCAGGCGGGCGGCAGGGTGCTTGTCACGACTTTGACCAAACGTATGGCGGAAAATCTGACCGACTACTTAAAGGAGAACGGCGTCAGGGTGCGCTATATGCACTCGGACATCGACGCCTTGGAGCGCATCGACATCGTCAACGGGCTGCGCGCGGGCGAATTCGACGTGCTGTGCGGCATCAACCTCCTGCGCGAGGGGCTGGATCTTCCCGAAGTGCGCCTCGTCGCCATCCTCGATGCGGACAAGGAGGGTTTTTTGCGCAGCGAGACTTCGCTCGTGCAGACCATCGGCAGGGCGGCGCGCAACGCGGAGGGGCGGGTCGTCATGTACGCGGACGTCATGACGGGCAGCATGGAGCGCGCCATCGGCGAGACGGACCGCCGCCGCGCCATCCAGCAGAAGTATAACGAAGAACACGGCATCACGCCGCGCACCATCGTCAAGTCGGTCGCGGAGACCATTTCCGTCACGACCAAGGCGAAGCGGGCGGCGGACGTGAAGCGCAAGGACATTCCCGAGGAGATCGAAAAACTCAAGGCGATGATGAAGATCGCCTCCGCGCAGCTCGACTTCGAGCGCGCCATCGAGCTCCGCGACCTGATCGCCGAGCTGAAGAAGAAACTCAGAAGCTGACTCCGTACACGTTCAAGGGAGGTATGGGCATGAAGATCGCCGTTGACATCGATGATACGCTGAACGCCGTGGACAGGGTGCGCTATGCGAGCGAGTACATCCGCCGCAACCGCCTGCCCTTCAGGCTCGTCGATCCGTACGCCAACAAGCTCGTCGACGTATACGACTGGACGCTCGACGACGTCCTCCTCTTTGTGCGGGAGGGCGGCGGCATCACAGCGTTCACCGACGCGCCCGTCCGCAGGAACGCGCCCGAGGTGCTCGCGGGCTGGCGGGAGGACGGGCATGAGGTCGTCATCCTCACTTCACGCCTTGCGTCCTTCTTTGAAAATCCCGAAAAACTCTCCCGCGACTGGCTGGAAAAGCGGCACATCCCCTACGACGGGCTCGTCGCCGCCTGCGAGGACAAGGCGGGCTACTGCGCGGAGCACGGCGTCGGCATCCTCGTCGACGACAGCCTCAAACACTGCCTCGCCGCGCAGGAGAAGGGCGTCTATGCGGTGCTTGCCGTGGGCAGGCACAACGTCCTGCGCGCCAACGAAGTGCGCTACGGCGGCGCGACGTGGCGGCAGATCGACGCCGTCGTCCGCCATATCGTCCGCCTCTCGGCGAGGATGGCGCACTGATATGGATCGCACCAAACGGACGGAACTCACCGTCATGGTCATGGTGACGCGCGGCGGCATGGTCGCCGTGCAGGAGCGTGCGGGGCGCGGCTGGGACGGGCTCATCTTCCCGGGCGGACACGTCGAGCAGGGCGAGAGCTTTGCGGACGCCGCGCGGCGGGAGGTGCGCGAGGAGACGGGGCTGGAAGTGAAGGGGCTCACCTTCTGCGGCGTCGTGCATTGGGCGCAGCGCAGGACGGACGAGCGCTATCTCGCCGTCCTCTTCCGCGGCGAAGGGGAGGGGGAACTGCTCCCCGCGACCCGCGAGGGGCGCAATGTCTGGATGCCCCTTGCGGCGTACCGCGCCGCGTCGGGCAAGGCGCCCGGCATGGACGAATACCTCGCCTGTTTTACGGGGGAGGCGGCGGAACTGTTCGCCCTCTACGACGAGGCGGGGACGGACCGGCTCACACGGCAATGACCCGTGCGGCGCGCGCCCTTGCGCAAAAGAAGGGCGCGCGCCGCCGGAAATACGATAATATGAAAGAAGAGATCTTTGTCAAAGGCGCAAAAGAAAACAATTTAAAGAATATCGACGTTCACATCCCGCGCGGCACGCTCACCGTGTTCACGGGGCTCTCCGGCTCGGGCAAGAGCACGCTCGCCTTCGATACCATCTTTGCCGAAGGGCAGCGGCGGTACATGGAGAGCCTCTCCTCGTACGCGCGGCAATTTCTGGGCATGATGGAAAAGCCCGACGTCGAGAGCATCGACGGGCTCTCGCCCGCCATCTCCATCGATCAGAAGACGACCTCGCACAACCCGCGCTCGACGGTCGGCACGGTCACCGAGATCTACGACTATCTCCGCCTGCTGTACGCGCGCGTCGGCACGCCGCACTGCCCCAAGTGCGGGCGGGAGATCAGGCGGCAGACGGTGGACGAGATCGCCGACCGCGTCATGGAACTGCCCGCGGGGAGCAAGATCTTTGTGGAAGCGCCCGTCGTGCGCGGCAGGAAGGGCGAGTATGTCAAGGAGCTCGCCGCCTATAAAAAGAGCGGATTCGTGCGCGTCAGGATCGACGGCATCGTCTACGACCTGCAGGAGGACATCCGCCTCGACAAGAACGTCAAGCACAACATTTTTGTCGTCGTCGACCGCCTCGTCGTCAAAGAGGGGATCGTGAAGCGGCTCACCGAGAGCCTGGAGACGGCGCTGCGGCTCGCGGACGGGCTTGCCGTCATCGACTGCGACGGGACGGAGACGCTCTATTCCTCCCGCTACGCCTGCCCCGACTGCAACATCTCCATCGAGGAGGTGGAACCCCGCCTCTTTTCCTTCAACACGCCCTGGGGCGCCTGCCCCGAATGCACGGGGCTGGGCTTCAAGCAGGCGGTCGATCCCGATCTCATCTGTCCCGACCGCACCAAGACGCTGCGCGAGGGCGCCATCCGCATCAGCGGCTGGAACCTCGACTCCTCCACCGTCACGCAGATGTACCTCGAAGGGCTCTCGCGCCACTACGGGTTTTCGATGGACGTCCCCGTCAAGGACCTGCCGCAGGAGGTGTTCGATCTGCTCATGTACGGCAACGGCGGCGAGAAGATCGACCTCGACTACCGTTCCCGCACCTTTCATTCGAGCTACAAGAGCGCGTGGGAGGGCTTCGTCAACAATTTGCAGCGGAGATACGATCAGACGGGCTCGGTGAGCGTCAAGTGGGACATCGAGCGATATATGCGCACGTCCGACTGCCCCGTCTGCCACGGCAAACGCCTGAAAAAGGAGGCGCTCGCCGTCACCGTGGGCGGAAAGAACATTGCCGAGGTGTGCGATATGCCCGTGCGGGACATCGCCGCCTTTTTGAGCGGCATCGCGCTCACGCCCACGCAGCACGCCATCGCGGACGTCATCTTAAAGGAGATCGCAAACCGCCTCAATTTCCTGACGGGCGTGGGGCTGGACTATCTCACGCTCTCCAGGAGCGCCTCCACCCTCTCGGGCGGCGAGAGCCAGCGCATCCGCCTCGCGACGCAGATCGGCAGCGCGCTGACGGGGGTGCTCTATATCCTCGACGAGCCGAGCATCGGGCTGCACCAGCGCGACAACGAAAAGCTGCTCGCCTCCCTGAAGGGGCTGCGCGACCTCGGCAACACGCTCATCGTCGTCGAACACGACGAGGACACCATGCGCGCCGCCGATTATATCGTGGACATCGGACCCAAGGCGGGCGTCCACGGCGGCGAAGTCGTCGCCTGCGGCACCGTCGAGGATATCATGAGGGAGCCGCGCTCCATCACGGGCGACTTTTTGGCGGGGCGCAGGAAGATCGAAGTCCCGCCCGTCAGGAAGCAGCCGGACGGCAGGTGGCTGGAAGTGACCGGCTGCCGTCAGAACAACCTGAAGGGGATCTCGGTGCGCGTGCCGGCGGGGCTCATGACCGCCGTCACGGGCGTTTCGGGCTCGGGAAAATCTTCTCTCGTCAACGAGATCGTCCTGCCCATCCTCGCCGATAACCTGAACGGCGCGCGGCTGCCCCTCGGCAAGAGCGGCGCTTTTTCGGGGCTGGAGCACTTCGACAAGGTCATCGCCATCGACCAGTCTCCCATCGGAAGGACGCCACGCTCCAACCCCGCCACCTATACGGGCGTGTTCACCGCCATCCGCGAGCTGTTCGCGGCGACGCAGGACGCCAAAATGATGGGCTTCAAGGCGGGGCGGTTCTCCTTCAACGTCGCGGGCGGCAGGTGCGAGAACTGCCAGGGCGACGGCATCATGAAGATCGAGATGCACTTCCTGCCCGATATCTTCGTCCCCTGCGAGGTGTGCGGCGGCAAACGCTACAACCGCGAGACGCTGGAGGTCCGCTACAAGGGCAAGACCATTGCGGACGTTCTCGATATGACCGTGGAGGAGGCGTGCGAATTTTTCAGACCCGTCCCCTCCATCTACAACAAGCTGTCCACGCTCAACGAAGTGGGGCTGGGGTATATCAAACTCGGGCAGAGCGCCACGACGCTCTCGGGCGGCGAGGCGCAGCGCGTCAAACTTGCTGCAGAACTCAGCAAGCGCTCCACGGGGCGGACGTTCTATATCCTCGACGAGCCGACGACGGGGCTGCACAGCTACGATGTGGACAAGCTCGTAAAGATCCTGCTGCGCTTCCGCGACGGCGGCAATACGGTGCTGGTCATCGAGCACAATCTCGACGTCATCAAGGTCGCCGACTATATCATCGATCTGGGACCCGAGGGGGGCGACGGCGGCGGCACGGTGATCGCCGAGGGCGCGCCCGAGCAGATCGCCGCCTGCGAACAGAGCTATACGGGGCAGTTTCTCAAAAAGCTGCTCTGAGCGGGCGCCCGCAAAGGGGCGGGACAACGCGCCGCACACGGACGAAAATACACAACGACAGTTGTTTTGGAGGATGTTATGATCAATGCTGCCATGCGGAAGCTGGGCGAGGAACGCTCGGTCATCCGCGAAATTTTTGAGTACGGCAATGCCCGCAAGCAGGCCGTCGGGGAAAAGAACGTCTTTGATTTCTCCCTCGGCAACCCCAGCGTTCCCGCGCCCGCGGACGTCAACAGGGAGATCGTCCGTCTCGTCGGGGAGATGCCCTCCGTCGCGCTGCACGGCTACACGTCCGCGGCGGGCGCGCCCGACGTACGGGAAGCGGTCGCGGACTATATCCGCGCGGCGTTCGGCGTCCCCATGACGAGCGATCTCGTCTACATGACGTGCGGGGCGGCGGCGTCGCTCACCGTCACCCTCAACGCCCTCTGCGAGGAGGGGGACGAGTTCATCGTCATCGCGCCCTACTTCCCCGAGTACCGCGTCTTTATCGAACGGGCGGGCGGGAAGGTCGTCGAGGTCCCCGCGGACGGAGCGTTCCGCCTCGATCTTGCGGCGATCGAACGCGCCGTCACGCCCCGCACCAAGGCGATCCTGCTCAATTCGCCCAACAACCCGACGGGCGTCGTCTACTCGCGCGGGGAGCTCGCCGCGCTCGCGGCGCTTCTGGAGCGCAAGAACAAGGAGCTGCAAAAGACCGTCGTGCTCATTTCGGACGAACCCTACCGCGAACTCACCTACGGGGCGGAAGTTCCCTATCTCATGGCGCTCTATCCCCACACCGTCGTGTGCTATTCCTTCTCCAAATCGCTCTCGCTGGCAGGCGAACGCATCGGCTATATCGCGGTCTCGCCGCAGTGCGCCGATGCGCGGGCGCTGTTTGCCGCCGTGTGCGGCGCGGGCAGGGCGCTCGGATTTGTGTGCGCGCCCGCGCTCTTCCAGCGCGTCGCCGCCAAGTGCCTCGGGCAGTCGGGCGATCTGGAGGCGTACCGCGCCAACCGCGATCTCTTGTGGGAGGCGCTCACCTCGTTCGGCTTTTCCTGCATCCCGTCCGAGGGCGCGTTCTACCTCTTCATGAAGTCCCCCGAACCGGACGCCGCGGCGTTTGCCGAGCGCGCCAAAAAATATGAGCTGCTTCTGGTCCCTTCGGACAGCTTCGGCGTCAAAGGGTATGTGCGCATCTCCTATTGCGTCTCGCGCGAGACCATTCAAAACAGCCTCCCCGCCTTTGCGGCGCTCGCCAAGGAGTATGGGCTGTAAAACGGGGGGACGGAAGTAAAATTTTGTACCGAATGCGGCGGCGCGTTCCGCACCGCCGCGAAAAAAGAGCGCGCCCGCGCCGCAGAAACTGCGGCGCGGGCGCGCTCTTTCACAGCGTGACGAGCAGCATGACGAAGGGAAGGGTGACGACGGAGAGCAGGGTCCCCGTCGCATAGGCGGCGGCAGAAAATTCCCGCTCGCCGCCGTACTTTTCGGCAAAGGCGACGACGCTCGCCGCGGGCGGCATCGCCATCGCAATGACGGGCGCGAGCAGGATATAGGGCTCGTCCGCGAACACGCCCGTGAGTTTGAAGGGCAGGATGAGAAGATAGGTGAGCGCCGCCGAGAGGATGAGCCGCACGAACGCCGCAAGATAGACCGTCCTGTCGCAGAACATCGTGCGGGCGGGGAGTTCCGCGACGCGCACGCCCACGATGAGCATGGAGAGGGGCGCGGTCATGCCGCCCGCATAGGTGACGATCTGGCGCAGCTCCGCGACCGCGTCCATGTTGAAAATGTTGACCGCGGGGAAGAGGAAGAGCAAAAACCCGACGACCGAGCCCACCGTACAGGGGTTGAGGAGCGCCTTTTTCAGGGAGATCTCCCGCCTGTCCTGCGTGATGAGATAGGCGCCCAGCGTCCAGATAAGGATATTGAACACGACGTTAAAGACGGTGACGTACATGACGGCGCGGGCGTCGCCCCCCGTGAACATCTCCACAAAGGGGATGCCGACGAACGCGCAGTTGGAGAACGTCCCCACGAATACGAGTACGTCTCGCTTTTTTCGCAGCTCGGGCGCCTTCATAAAGTGAAAGACGAGCTTTGCCGCGCCGAAGGTCAAGAGGATCGCCGCCACCGAAAAGAGCAGCACCCATAAAAAGCCGAGCAGCGTCTCCTTTGTCGGCGCAACGGGGTCTACGGCGAACGCCTTGATGATGAGCAGCGGCTGCGCGAAGCACAGCAGGATATTGGAGACGGAGTACAGGCTGTCCGAACGGACGAGCCCCGTCTTTTTCAGGAGAAACCCGGGCAGCGCGAAGGCGAACAGCACGAGCATGATGAGCAGAACTTTTACAATGATGTCGGTCATGGCGGCTCCTTTTCCAAGTCCGAGAGTATAGCACCAACAGGGAGAAAAAGCAAGGATTTTGCGCGCCGTAACAACATTTTTTTTGCGGGCGGGCGCCCCCCGCCCGCCGCCCCCGCCCGCCGCATAGATTTTTTCTATCTCCGCATAATGAAAACATACGGAGGTTTTTTATGAAAGCAACGGGAATCGTAAGGCGGATCGATGAATTGGGGCGGGTCGTCATCCCCAAGGAGATCCGCAGGACGCTCCGCATCCGCGAGGGCGATCCGTTGGAACTGTTCACCGACCGCGATGAACTCATGCTCAAAAAATATTCGCCCATCGCCTCGGTGGAGCGCTTTTCGGAGGGGACCGCCAAGTCCCTTCACGACCAGAGCGGATATCTTTGCGCCATTTCGGATACCGACAACATCCTGCACGCGGCGGGCGCGGGCAGGAAGGGGCTCGTCGGACACGCCGTCTCGGACGAGCTCACCGAACTCATGGCGGCGCGGCGCAGCCATGTCGCGAGCCTTGCCGAGGGCGGGCGCATCCTGCCCGTCGTGCGCGAGGGCGAGGGGGAGGCGACGGCACAGCTCATCGTCCCCATCGTCGCGGGCGGGGACTGCCTCGGCGCGGTCATCCTTCTCTCCGAGGAGACAGGCGCGGTGATGGAGCCCTCCTGCGTCAAGCTTGCCCGCCTGACGGCGGACATCATCGCGAGCCAGTTCGATTGAAGCGTCCCGGTCTGCGTGCGGCGGGGCTGCTCAAAAACGCGGCGGTCGTCTCGCTGGGGGCGGTCGCCGCCAAGGCGGTGGGCGTGCTCTACCGCATCCCGCTCGCGGGGCTCCTCGGCGGATACGGCGCGGGACTGTATCAGATGGCGTATCCTCTCTTTTGTCTCGCGCTCACCTTCTCCTCGGTGGGCGTGCCGACGCTCGTCGCGCGCGCCGTGGCGGCGGAGCGGGGCGCGGGCAGAGGGGGCGGGGACGCGTTCCGCGCCGCGCTGCGCCTCTTTTTCACCCTCGGGCTGGCGGGGAGTGCCGCGATGGTCCTTTTTGCCCTGCCCGTCGCGCGCCTGCAGGGGGAGCGCGCGCTCGCGGGGTGCTATCTCGCGCTCGCGCCCGCCGTCCTTTTGGTGGCGCTCGTCGCCGTGCTCAGGGGATATTGGCAGGGGCGGGGCGTCATGACGCCCACCGCGGCGTCCGAACTCGTCGAACAGTTCGTCAAGGCGGGCGCGGGGCTGCTGCTCGCCTCCCGTTTTGACGACCCCGTCCTCGCCGCGCGCGGGGCGCTGTTTGCCGTGACGCTCTCGGAGGGCGCCGCCCTGCTCTTCTTGTGGCTGCGCCCCCGGGCGCGCGAACGCTTTCTGCGGGTCAGAAACCGAGGGGACGGGATGCTCTTTTGCGCGCTGCCCGTCATGGCGTCGGCGGCGCTCCTGCCCCTCTCGCAGATGGCGGACAGCGTGCTCGTCGTCCGCCTTCTCGCCCGCCACACGGCGCGCGCCGTGGACTATTACGGGCTGTTCGCGGGGAGCGCTCTGTCCCTTGTCAACCTGCCCGCCACGGTATGCGCGGGGCTTGCCGCGGCGGCGGTGCCGTCCGTCGCCGCGTGTTTTGCGCGCGGCGAAGAGGAACGGGGCAGGGAACGCGCCCTCTTTGCCGTGTGCGCCTGTCTCGCGCTCGCGCTGCCCTGCGCCGCCTGTCTCTTTCTGGGCGCGCCGCTCGCGGTGCGCCTGCTCTATCCCGCGCTCGGGGCGGAGGACGGGGCGGTGCTCGTCGCCCTCGTGCGCATTTCCTCCGTCTCCGCGGCGGCGCTCGCCGCCGTCGAAGTGCTTGCCGCCTGTCTTGCCGCGATGGGGCGGGCGCGCCGCGCCGCGCTTGCGATGCTCGCCGCCGTCCTCGTCAGGACCGCGGTGCAGGGGGTGCTCGTCGGCAGTCCCGCGTTCGGCATCCTCGGCGCGGCGATCGCCGCCGACGCCTGCTATTTGGTTGCCTTTTTCCTGGATTTGTTCTATACTATAAAGACGAAATCTACTAAGAAGCGAGGGCAACATGATCACACTCATCGGTCTCGGGGCGCAGAAGGGAGACGTTACGCAGCGGGCGCTCGCCGCGCTTGCGGGGGCGGACCGCGTCTTCGTGCGAACGGCGGCGCATCCGTCGGCGGAGAGCCTGACGGAGGCGGGCATCCCGTTTGAGACGTTCGACGCGCTCTACGGGCGCTGCCGCAGCTACGCGGCGTTCACGCGCGCCGTCGTGCGCGAAGTGCGCCGTGCGGGAAGGGAGCAGAACGTCTGCTACTGCGTGGACGGGAGCGTCACGGAGGACGCCGCGGCGCAGTGCCTGCGTACGGCAAAGACGCCCGTTGTCGACGGCGTCGCCAAATCGTCGGCGGCAGCGGCAGCGGCGGGCGTGTACGGGTCGTATACCGCCCTTTCCGCGTACGACGCCGCGGAGCGCGAACTGACGGCGCCCCTCGTCGTCTATGACCTCGCCGACCGCGCCCTCGCGTCCGACGTCAAACTCGCCCTCTCCGAGCGCTTCGGGGACGAGGCGGAGGCATACTTCGTCACGGACGGCAGGGCGCGGAAGATCAAAGTCTTTGAGCTCGACCGCCAAAAGGACTATCCTGCCGACGCGGCGCTCGTGCTGCCCGACGTTCCTTTGCTTGCAAAAAAGCGCTTCGATCTTTACGACCTGCTCGCCATCCTGCGCCGCCTGCGCGCGCCCGACGGCTGCCCGTGGGACAGGGTGCAGACGCACGAGAGCATCCGCATCAACTGTCTCGAAGAGGCGTACGAACTCGTCGACGCCGTCGACGCCGACGATCCCGACAAGATGTGCGAGGAGGCGGGCGACGTCCTGATGCAGGCGGCATTCCACACCCTCATCGAGGAGGAGCGCGGGCATTTCACGATGACGGATGTCGTCAGCGGCACCTGTGAGAAGCTCATCACCCGCCATACGCACGTCTTCGGGACGGACAAGGCGTCGGGCGAGGACGGCGCGCTCACCGTCTGGGAAAAGAACAAGATGACGGAAAAACATCAGGCGACCTTCTCGGACGCCGTCAACGACGTTCCCGCCTGCTTCCCCGCGCTGCTGCGCGCGCAGAAGATCGCAAAGCGCACGGAGAAGGGGGGCTGGAAGCGCTCCTTTGACGAAGCCGCCCGCGCGCTGGAAGAAAAGATCGCCGCCCTCCGCAAGGCGCACGGCGACGACGCCGCGCCCATCCTCGGCGAAGCGCTCTACGAGATGGTGTGCCTCGGGCGCGCCGCAGGCGCGGATTGCGAGCAGGCGCTCCTCGACACGGTCAAAAAAATGCAGGTACGGTATACGCAATTTGAAGCCAAAGTGCGTGCCGACGGGAAGGACGTCAACGCGCTCTCGCCCGAAGAGGCGGCGGCGTACCGGAAGGAGACGGCGGGTGCGTGAGTTTACCGTCGCGGGGATGACCTGCAAAAACAACGTCTTTTTGGCGCCCCTCGCGGGGTATACGAACCACCCCTTCCGCACGATGTGTATGCGCCTCGGCGCGGGGCTGACGTATACCGAGATGGTGAGCGGCAAGGGGCTCTTATACGGCAGCGAAGAGACCCGAAAGCTGCTCTATTGCGGGGAGGAGACGCCCAAGGCGGCGCAGATCTTCGGCAGTGATCCCGCCCTCATGCGCGCCGTCTGCGAGAGCGAGGCGCTCGCGCCCTTCGACCTCATCGATATCAACATGGGCTGTCCCATGCCCAAGATCGTCAAAAACGGCGACGGCAGCGCGCTCATGGAGAACTTCCCGCTCGCCGAACGGGTGATCCGGGAATGCGTCAGGAGCGGCAAGCGCATCTCCGTCAAGTTCCGCACGGGCGTGGACGAGGCGCATAAGGCGGCGGCGGAGTTCGCCCGCCTGTGCGAGGGCGCGGGCGCCTGCATGATCGCCGTCCACGGCAGGACGCGCGACAAGCTGTATGCGGGGCAGTCCGACTACGCGCAGATCGCGGCGGCAAAGAACGCCGTCTCCATCCCCGTCATCGCCAACGGCGGCATCTGGAACGCCAAGGACAGGGACGAGATGCTCGCCCGTACGGGCGCGGACGGCGTGATGATCGCCCGAGCGGCGCTCTACCGTCCGCAGGTCTTCTGCGAGCTGACGGGAACAGCGCCCGTGCCGACGGCGGAACTCTTCTCCCGCCAGCTCGAGGAGACGCGCGCGCTCTACGGCGAGCGCTTCGCCGTCGTGTTCATGCGCAAGATGGCAGCCTTTTACTGCAAGGGGATGCGGGGGGCTGCGGAGTATAAGCGGCGGCTCTTTTCGGTGACGGACACGGGGGAGCTCTCTCTTCTCGCCGCCGCGCTGTTCGGCGCGGAGGGCGCGTAATTCGCCCGCTGCGGGCAGAAAGGCGGCTGCGCCTGTCCCGTACGGGAGGCGCCGTCAAAGGGCGTACAGGCAGACCTGTGCGCCTTTTTTCGCGTCCAAGGGAAAAAGTTTGCAAAACACGGCGCAAAGATTTTACTTTTTTCCCGTTCCGTGTTATAATGAGGGCATATAATAGTTCGCGCGCACGCACGCGCGCGTATCCCGCAGGGAGGAAGCCATGTCGGAAAAGGTGGAGGGCGCATACGGCGCGGAACAGATCCAGGTCCTCGACGGTCTGGAACACATCCGCAAGCGCCCCGGAATGTATATCAGTTCAACGGATGCGCGGGGGCTGCATCACCTCGTGAGCGAAGTCGTCGACAACTCCATCGACGAGGCGCTCGCAGGCTACTGCGACCGCGTGGACGTCACGATCAACGCGGACGGCTCGTGTACCGTCGAGGACAACGGGCGGGGCATCCCGACCGAGATCCACCCCAAGGAGGGCGTCTCCACGGTGGAGGTCGTCTTTACCAAGGTCAACGCGGGCGGCAAGTTCGGCGGCGATTCGGGCTACAAGGTCTCGAGCGGTCTGCACGGCGTGGGCGTCAAGGCGGTCAACGCGCTCTCGGAGTGGCTGGAGGCGGAAGTCTCGCAGAACGGTCACATCTATAAGCAGGTCTACAACCGCGGCGTGCCGCAGCGCGCGCTCGCCGTCGTCGGCGATACGGACAAGACGGGGACCAAGGTCACCTTTTATCCCGACGCCGAGATCTTCGAGACCGTCGTCTTTCAGTACGACGTGCTGCGCGTGCGCCTCAAAGAACTCGCCTTCCTCAACAAGGGGCTGACCATCTCGCTCACCGATAAGCGCGGCGAGAAGGAGCGCTCGGACGTCTTTCACTACGAGGGCGGCATCCGCGAGCTGGTCGAAGAGATCAACAAGGGCAACGAGGTGCTCTTTCCCGAACCGCTCTATTTTGAAGCGCAGGAGGGGACGACCGTCTGCGAGGTCGCGCTCCAATACAACGACGGCTACAACGAGGTCATCTATTCGTACGCGAACAACGTCAACACCATCGACGGCGGCACGCACGTCGACGGGCTCAAGCTGGCGCTCACCAAGGTCATCAACGACGCGGGCAAAAAGCTGAACATCTTAAAGGAGAACGACCGTCTGACGGGCGAGGACGTGCGCGAGGGCATCACCGCCGTCGTCTCCGTCAAGCTGGAAAACGCGCAGTTCGAATCGCAGACCAAGGACAAACTCAATAACAGCTTCGTGCGGACCTTCGTCTCCCGCTGCGTCGCCGAAAATTTCGGCACCTATATCGAGGAACATCCCTCCGAGGCGCGCGAACTCGTCCTTCGGTGCATCACGGCGCAGAAGGCGCGCGACGCGGCGCGCTCCGCCCGCGAACTCACGCGCAGGAAGGGCGTCCTCGAATCGACCACGCTGCCCGGCAAGCTCGCCGACTGCTCGGACAAGCGCCCCGAACTGTGCGAGATCTATATCGTCGAGGGCGACTCGGCGGGCGGCACGGCAAAGCAGGGGCGGGACAGGCGCTTCCAGGCGATCCTTCCGCTGCGCGGCAAGATCCTCAACGTCGAGAAGGTGCGCCTCAACCGCGTTCTGGAGAACGCCGAGATCAAGGCGATGATCACCGCCTTCGGCTGCGGGATCCTGGACGACTTCGACGAGAGCAAGCTGCGCTATGACAGGATCATCTCCATGACCGATGCCGACGTCGACGGCGCGCACATCCGCATCCTGCTGCTCACCTTCCTCTTCCGCTATATGCGCCCGCTCATCGAGCACGGACACGTCTATTCGGCGATGCCGCCCCTCTACAAGGCGAGCATCAAGGGGAAGGAGGACGTCTACCTCTATTCGGAGGAGGAAAAGACCGCCTACGACGCGGCGAACAACAACAAGGTGGAATACCAGCGCTATAAGGGGCTCGGGGAAATGAGCACCGAACAGCTCTGGGACACGACGATGAACCCCGCGACGCGCACGCTCGTCCGCGTGACCATGCGCGACGCGATGGAGGCGGACAAGATGTTCACCATCCTCATGGGCGAGAGCCCCGCGCTGCGCCGCAAGTTCATCGAAGAGAACGCCACGCTGGTGAAAGATCTGGATATCTGAACGGGCTGCCGCCGCCGAGGCGCGGCGGGGCTTTACGGGAACGGGGCGGCGCGCGGGGCGCGCCCTGCGCGCCGCCCCCGTTTTCTTTGCGCGGGAAACGCCGCACGCTTTTTGCGGCGTTTCCCGCGGACGTCACGGCGAAGAGGTTCGCGTGAGGAGGAATCATGGCAAAAAAAGAGACGAGCCCCGAGCTCACGGAAGAATTCAAAAAGACGCTTTCGATGACGAGGATCATCGATACCGAGGTGGATGACGAGCTCAAGCGCTCCTTCATCGCCTATGCGATGGCGGTCAACAAATCGCGCGCCATCCCCGACGTGCGCGACGGTTTGAAACCCGTCCACCGCCGCATCCTCTACTCCATGCACGAGATGGGGCTGTACAACGACAAGGCGTACCGCAAGTGCGCGCGTATCGTCGGCGACGTTCTGGGTAAGTTCCATCCTCACGGCGACTCCTCCGTCTACGACGCTCTCGTACGTCTCGCGCAGGATTTCTCCATCAACTTCCCGCTCGTGGACGGTCACGGCAACTTCGGTTCGGTGGACGGCGACCCGCCCGCCGCGATGCGGTATACCGAGGCGCGCCTGAGCAAGCTCGCCGCGGAGATGCTGCGCGATCTCGACAAGGAGACCGTGGACTTCTTCCCCAACTTCGACGGCAACGAGATGGAGCCCGCCGTCCTCACGGCGCGTTTTCCCAACCTGCTCGTCAACGGATCGGACGGCATCGCCGTCGGCATGGCGACCAATATCCCGCCGCACAACCTCGCCGAGGTCATCGACGGGACCGTCGC